>JBBQTU010000141.1:0-11591 GCA_038213005.1 Tepidisphaerales bacterium
AATGATGCTCCGCATCGCTCCCGGCATTGCCCAGCGCATCCACCGTCTGAGTAACATTCCCATTGGCATCATAGAAGGTGGTGGTAATCCCCCCACTCTCCGGCCCGCTCCCATCGGGATCGGGATTGACAGACTTCACCGCGCGCCCGGCGAGGTCATACTGCGTGGTACTGATGCGGCCCATCGCGTCGATCACCTTTGTCACCTGCCCCTTGGCATCAAAGCGATACTGTGTCAGCGACCCGGTCAGCGGCCCCGACCCATCGGGATCGGGCAGCGTCTGGCTCGTCCTGCGGTTGAGGCCATCATAAACAGAGGCCGTCACTTGCCCAAGGGCATCCGTCTCAGTAATAACATTGCCCGCGAAGTCGTACCCAATGTGCGTCACCGATGCCAGGATCGGCCCGGTGCCGTCGGGATCAGGCGAGGTTTCCGCAACCTTCCGCCCCGCACGGTCATAGTCGTAGCTGGTGACCCGGCCCAGCGGGTCGGTCATGGTCAGCAATTCGCCCATGCGGTCGTAGGTGTAATGCGTCACCGGAGCGGCCAGCGGACCACCAGCGCCGTCCGGGTCGGCCTGCGTCTCCTGCGTCTTGCGGTTCAATGCATCATACACGTCAGTCGTCGTCTGCTGATGCGTGGTCCCGCCGATGACGTTCCTGATGATCGTCGCCGTCACGTTGCCACTGGCATCATACTGCTTCTCGGTCTTCAGACGCTCGCTCGACGCCGCCGATGCCGCCGCGTTCTGCGTCAGGAAGCGCACTCGCCCCAGTTCATCGTACTGGGTCTGGGTGATGATCCCCCGCGGGTCGGTCACGGCCGTCACCCGGCCATTGCGATCATAATCCGTATGCGTCGTCGGCCGGGTCATGGTGTTGCCATGCTCGGCATCCGCCACGGCCGGACTGTTCACATCAGTGGCACGATTGGCCGAGTCATACACATAGTCCGTCTGATTCCCGTTGGGATCGACGCTGTAGATGATGTTCCCGCCAAAGTCGTAGCCCTTGGACGTCACGATGTCGTCGGCACCAGCGCCCTGCTGCGGGTCGAAAATGCCGTCGCCATTGAGGTCGAGGATGACACGCAGAACCCGCCCGCGGGCGTCGTATTGCGTCTGCGTCCGCCCGCCATTGGGGTCGGTCGTCAGGATCGCATGACTGGCGGCGTCATAGACCGTTGAGGTGGTCGGCACAAAGCCAGTGGTAGTCGTATCCGTTGCCGGATCGTACACCGTAATGGCCGGAGCCTTCACCTGGATCGCCCGGCCGGCGCCGTCGTAGACTGTCTCAGTAGTCTTGCCGTTGCCATCGGTGCTGAAACGCACATGGCCGGCCCCGTCATAGTACATCCGCGTGACGATGTCCTGAGCGTCGGCGATGAAGCCGGCCGCGTCGTTGACGTATTGCCCCGCGGCCAGGCCCACGCCATCGCCGTCCATGTCCACGGCCGTGATGGTCGGGCGCAGACGATCATCGTAGAACGTATACGTCACACGGTTGGCCGCCCCGCCGCTACGGTTCTCGTTCAGCACCGTCGTCTTGACGGCCTTGCCGTCGCCGTTGTACTGCGTCTGGCTGGTCGGCGATGTCCCGGCCGGGTTGACCTGCACCGTCTGTGTCAGGCGATAGGCCGCATCGTAGGTCGAGTCGGTCTCATGGCCTGCGGCATCCACCACCCGTGTGGCATTGAACCCGCCCAGGGTGAACGCCCCCGAGCCGGCATTGGCGCCGTAGTAGTATTTGCTCGCGTAGCGCGTCGTCGAACCATTCGGCAAAGTCACCGTGGGCTGAAGAACCTTGATCACCCGCAACATCGCATCGTACTGGTAACTGGTCGTGTGGCCTTCGCCATCGGTCTGTGATGCCAGGTCGCCCACCGCGTCATAGGTGGAACTGGTGATCAGGTCCGGTCCCCCGGCCATGTGCCGGTCGGTCTGAGTTCGGCGATTCAGAGCATCGTATTGATAGGTCGTGATGTTTCCGTTGTCAACCTGCTCCCAGACCAGGTTGGAGTTGAAATCATACTTCCGCCTGCTCGTGCTGGTGACCAGCGTAGAAGGATTGGCAGGGTCGGCTACGGCCGGACTGGTGACGCTCAGCACGCGATTCCAGTTGTCATAGGCGTAGGTGGTCGCGTTGCCCAAGGCATCATAGCTGCCCAGTGCGCGGCCCAGGACATCCGTCACCTGACGCGTGACCAGCCACTTGCCTTGCGGATCGACGCTGGGGAACGCGGAGGTGCCGCTGGCCGGCGTGAGGTCTTCGCCGGTGAGTCCCTTGACGATGGTGTATTCCACCTGGCCGAACGTATTGGGCACATACGTTGTCAGCCGACCATCGGGGTCGGCCATACTGGTGACAAAGCCGTGGGCATCGTAGGTGTAGTTGGTCGCGGCCTGCACGGGCGTGCCGTATGCTTCGATGACGGCCGTGCGGTTGCCGTGGGCGTCAAGAGTATACCGCGTGACTTTGCCCTCGGGGTCCGTCTGCTGGATCAGTTTGTTGAACTGCGTATCGTAGTTGTACCGAGTCGTCAGGTTCAGCGCACCGTAGCCCATGACGCGGGCGGACGGCTGGGCAAACACCTCATAGCGGGTGCCGAAGGAAGGTCCATAAGGAGTCTGGTTGTAGGGGTCACTACTCTCACCGGAGTTGTAGACATAGTGGATCGTGTTGCCACTGATGTCCGTGACATCAGTTAGGTTTCCATTGATGGTCGGACGGTATCCAAACGTCACCGTCTTGGTCTGCACGTTGCCATCGGCGTCGGTGACGTTGACCGAACGGCTCACCCGATCGACGACGATCGCGAAGCCTAGGTCGTTGGGGGCCTGCACGATCTGATTCCCGGAACTGCTGCCAAACTGGTAGGTGGTCTTAATCCCGCGAGTGTCGGTGACGCTGGTCTTGGCTGCGATGTAGTCGCGGCTTTCCTCATCGAACGTCGCCGTTCCGTCGGCGGTCGTCACGGCGGTAAGACGTGGCTTAACTTCCCAAAGCCCAACCACCTCGTGCTGCTGCTCCTGTAGGCCCGTCGGGGTCCAACGGTACGTGTAGTTGAAACTGGTGACATTGCCCCGGGCATCGGTAATCGTGTGGGGAAGCGTCCAGAAGACCTTCTGTTTCGTATTCGAAGGTGTGCTGTCTGCTGTCGTGAAAGTCAGACGGTCGAAGTTGTTGGTATAGTAAGTGAACTGCACCGTCGGGCGAACCAGTGGTGCCCCTTCGGCCGCCGCAGGATCGGCCACCGCAGGCTTTTTGACCGATTGCAGTAATCCGCCCGTGCAGTCGTAGTCATAGACGTGTCCCAACGGATCGGTTACCGACACCAGGCGTCCTGCCGCGTAGACATACTGCAGTTGGCGCTGGGCGTTCGTCGGGTCGTACATGCGCGTGACCAGCGTCGCATCGGCGTTTGTGTACTCCAGGTCAATCTCGTTGCCATTGCGGTCCACAATCCGCTCAAGGCGATAGTAGTATTCGGTCGGGCCGGACAGTCCCAAGCGGCTGCCGCGGAATACCGAGCCCGCGAACGTGTAATGCAGTTGAGTCCCGAAACGCCCGACGCTGGTAAAAGTGGTGGGAACCCCGGCAACAAAGGACCCCGGCGTCAACGTTCGCTTCAGCGAACTGTTCGAGAAGCTACTGCGCACATCCGGCACGTACGCAGCCCCCGTGCTGCTCATGTAGCTTGCGGCATTGCCCACCTCATCATATATCGTCGCCGACAATGGGGCTCGGCCTGCCTCCGGGTGCGGATTTGAGGTGAGGATGACTCGCGACGCCGTGTTAGTGCTCCAACCCGCTCCAAGAACAGACTCCGACCCCCAGCGGAAGTCGATATTGGGGTTGTTGATATTGGGGTTGTTGATAGAAGGATCGGCCTGCACGACCCGCATGTCGATATGCTCGGTCCGGCGGAACTCCATCACCAGTTCCCCGCCCGGCATTGGCACCGCCACGTCGGTGGTACTGAAACTCGGGGTGAGCCCTGCGGCATCGATGAACGCCATGTTTGGGATGCGGTCAGACTCTCCGTCACCTGTCGGGCTTGGATCGGGCAGCGGCACACCGTGAATGTCCACGCGCGTATAGCTGGAAACCTGGACTTGATCGCCCACGCTGGCGGGCAATGCATTGTCAACGACCGTGACCTTGACCTGGTCCATCGCGTGTGCCTGGCCGCTTTGAACATCCAGCGTCAGGGTCACATCACCGGGCCCCTGACTGCCGATGATGCCTTCAACCCAAACTTCATTAGGAACCTGTCCACCGCCGGCAAGCCAGACCTGAGAAGTCTGGCCGCCGCTGAACAGGAGTTGGCTGCGTGAGGAGTCCTTCCAGACATTGACCTTGTCGCCACCCGTGATGGACAGCGTGATGGCTGCCGTGTCGAGCACGATATCGGAGCCCCAACCCAGCCGCACGCCAACGAGATCGGCGCCATCGGCACCGACATAGACGCCGGGATTGACTTCGTTGGGCGCGCCATCATCGCGGTCTTCGGCGACATTGTAAACCCAGAGGTCGGCCGTCGCGATGTCGAAAGACGCCGTGAAGTCGTCGAAGTCCTCATCGATGTGAGGCTCCCAGTCGTAGGTGTCTTCCAGTGCCAACAGCCACTGCTTGTCGGAGACACTACCGGGACGATCAAAGCCTGCATGGTCCTCGAGTTTGGAGACAGGCCCCACATCATAGGCGCCGCTCTGGTTGACGCTGTAGCTATGCGTCTCACCGTCAAAGTTTGTGATGGTGGCCGACCCTGAAAGCACATTCCAGACCGCCGCCTCGGGACTGTCGGCTTTCACAACGCCGCCGCTACCCACATTTGCCGTGCCGCTGCCTGTGTACCCGGCTTCGTTGCGGCTGATCGACAGAGTGGATGGCGCGATGCTGTACCAACGCATGCCGCTGTTGTAGTCGGAAAGCCGCTCAGGAAGCGTCACGCTGATGGCCGACGCCGCCGCGGCCTGCCCCGCGACGATGGGCACAACGCGGAACCAGCGAGTGGCGCCGGCCGGCAGATTGGTCAGGAGACAAGCGGTCGAGTCGGCCGGGATCTGCTCGATCTGCGCGAATGGGCCATTGGCGCTGCTGGCCATCTCAACGCTGTAGCCGGTCTCGACCTGCGAGTGCTCGTTCCAGGTCAAGCGAACTTCGCTCGGACTGAGCACCTCAGCCGTCAGGCTCGTGGCCGGATTGGCCGGGGCGGTGATCAGGCGCAACTCGGTGGCGAAGTTGGTGAGGTTCGACCGGGCGATGAGTTGGTCGGCCGTGTTGACCTGGCGGTCGCGGTCGAAATCATAGGGATTCTGGATGTCGGCCGGATTCAGGAGGGTACGGAGATTGTTGCGAACGATAAGCTGGTCGGCCGTGTTGACCCGAGCGGAGCCCGGCTCGTTGCCAACTTCGCCGATCGCCGAGCCAAAGTACAATATGTCCCTGGCATGGAGACCGGTGCGGTCATTTGGCAACGCCGTCACCTGCAGCCACTTGCCCTTGACGGCCGAGGCATCATCCCAAGTGAGGACGAAACGGGTGGTGCCATATTTGCCGGCGGGGGAGTCCGCGCACTACTATTTGGGTAAGTATAGGGATACCCCTGTTATTCGGCCGACTCTCTGCACCAGCCCGGCCCAGCCTGCGACTGAATATCCTACCTAACACGTGCGATTTCATCCCAAGAGTCACGCATCACGTATTACGTATCACGCTCTTACCCCTTCGTCGCTTGGTCGCTTCGTCGCTGCGTCCCTTGTGACACTTACATCAAATCGCCCCAGCGACACGAAACTTGCGCGTCTGACCCCCTGAATCGAACGTAAGTGCTTGTGAAACATCATCTTCCGACCCCCTCCCCCCCCACCCCTGAATAACCTGCGCATCTTGCCCCTTCAATCGCACGTAAGTCATTGAAGATTTGAGCGGCACAGTGCTGGAAATAGGGCGGAAGGTTGCGAAGGACCAGTGGGCGAGGCACCAACGGCCGACTGAAGTCGGCTCCACTTTGGGCAGCGGAACTGAAGCGACTGCACAATCGCTTCCACCGGGTCAGGTGTCACGTGATGGATCGGAACCTGCCGGACTACTCAAGCTCGGGCACCTGCTCGGCGGGGATCAGCACCCGCAGCGTGCAGGGCTTGGTGTCAGAGGACGCGACAAACTTGCCCCACTCCAGCCTCTCGATCATCTCCCTTGCCGCGGAGGAACTGATTTTGAAATATCGCTCCACATCGCGATTGGTGGGCGCCTGCCCGCTGACCTTCGTGTAGTGGTGAATGAAGGCAATGAACTGGCCCTGCCGGGGCGAATAGTCGCCGGGGGCGGCATCATTAGTTGCCCCCGCCAGCGCCGTGAGCACCTCGTCGACAAAACCCATCTCGCGCAGGTCATCCAGCGTCACGCTGGTGGCCTTCACGACATCCAGCAGCAGCGCCACGATCTTCTCAAGTTCAGTAGCGCAGCGGAACATCCCGCGCAGCATCTGTAGAATGGCCGCCTCGCCGGCCGCGTCCCTCTGGCCTCTGCGAGCTTCGAGAGCCAGGGCGATGGCGTTCTCAAGACTGGTCACAGCGCCATGTCGGTCTTTGGCAGTGCCCTTGCCGCCCTTCATGCCGCCTCTGACCCGCGTGATCTGACGCGAAAGATCACCGGCGAACGCGAAGGCCAGGTCACGCTCCAGGCTCAGTCGAACCGCCAACTCCACCAGGGTGCCATGCTCAAGCGGCGTATATTCCCGCGTGCGCCGCTCCACCTCCGCGGCATCCTCCGCGCCATCCGCCGCGCCAGCGCCCAGGTTCTCTCCTTCGCCCGCGCCGTTTACTTCGTCAACGCTCATACGGTCTCCACACAACGCCAACTTCACCGCATGCGGCCGCGATTCTGCCCGCTCGCCGCTACACATTGACCCGCACAGACCTGCCTGCCGCAGAGCATATGTTACTATCCCAATGTGTCACCCGCCACCGCACTATCCCGCAAATCAGGCGACACGCCGCCACCGGCTGCGTGACTACGTCCGCAGCCCATCGATCCATCGCATCAGATCCTGCGGCAGCGGCGAGGCGAAGTGCAGGGGCTTGCCCGTGATCGGGTGCGCCACGTGCAACTCACACGAGTGTAGCGCCGACCGCGGCGCGCCGCTCTGGTCAGGCTTGGGCGACTCCCCCAGCGTGTGCGTATAGAGTATTTCACCGCACAGCCTGTGGCCGGTCTCGGCGAGATGGATGCGGATCTGGTGCGTGCGTCCGGTCTCCAGCGAACACTCGATCAGGGCGTATTTGCCCAGCCGCTCAACCGGGCGGACATGGGTGATGGCCTCCTGCGCCCCGTCGTCGGTCTGGCCCTCGCGCAGGCTCCCGCGAAGACCATCGCCGCGATCGCGAACCAGCCAGGTGTGGATCGTCCGCGCCTTGGGATGACCTTCCACCACGGCCAGGTATTTGCGCTGCACGGTGTGCTGGGCAAACTCTCGGATCAGCTTCTGCTGGGCCTCAGGCGATAGCGCGTACAGCATCAGTCCGCTGGTCTCGCGATCCAGCCGATGTACCGCGAAAATCTCCGGCAATTCCCGGGCCGCTTCGCGATGCGGAAACATCGTCCGCCAGCGAGAGCGCACGATCGGCCGCAGCAGTTCATCCAGCGTGGGCTGGCGGCTCTTACGCTCCTGCGACCAGTCCTTCTCTTCCCAGCGGCGCTCGGCGAGCAAACCCGCCGGCTTGTCGACAATGATCAGGTGCTCATCGAGGTGCAGCACCGCCAGATCCTGCTTCTTCGGCAGCGGCGGGCGAGACTTGCCCAGGATGGTGATTCGATCCCCCGCCGTCAGCCGTCGGGCCTCGTCCAGGCACAGGGTCTGATTCACCAGCACCCGTCGCGACTCGATCACCTGCCGCACTTGCGTCCAGCTCTGCCCATCAAACTTCCGCTTGAGCACCGCCGCCAGCGTCAGCCCGACCAGCGGCCCGTCAACCGATATTTCCTGCTGAGATTGCATCTAGCCCCCATCTTACCCGCAACAGAGCACCCGACCGTCATTCCGATGTCGGATTTTTGAATTGGCCGGCTCCCTCCTACCATGGACATGGAATCCCCAAGCAAAGGAGCCGCAGTGTCTGATCGTCCCCGCACCAATCGCCTGGTCCACGAGTCTTCACCCTATCTGCTCCAGCACGCCCACAACCCGGTGGACTGGTATGCGTGGGGGCCGGAGGCCTTCGCCGAGGCCAGGCGCCGCAACTGCCCTATCTTCCTCTCGGTGGGCTACAGCACCTGCTACTGGTGCCACGTCATGGAACGCCAGTGCTTTGAAAATGAAACTATCGCCGCCGACATGAACCGCCGCTTCGTCAACATCAAGGTCGACCGCGAGGAACACCCCGATGTGGACCAGCTCTATATGACGGCCGTCCAGCTCATGACCCGCAGTGGCGGATGGCCGATGAATGTCTTCCTCACGCCCGATCGCCTGCCCTTCTATGGCGGGACGTATTTTCCGCCCGAGGATATGGCGGGCCGGCTCGGCTTTCCCACGATCCTGCGCTCCATCGATGATGCCTGGCAGAATCGGCGCGGCGAGGTGGAGAAGTCGGCAAAACACCTTGTCGAGATGACCCGGCGTTATGCGTGCCCCGCCGCCCCGGAAGTGCGCATCACGATCGATGCGGCTATGATCGACACGCTGGTCGGCCGGTCGGTGGCAGACTACGACAACCATCACGGCGGCTTCGGCGCATCGCCGAAGTTCCCACGGCAGACGCTGCTGGAACTGCTGCTGACCTACTGTGCGGCCGACCCGGTCGCAGCGCCGGCAAAGGCATCGCTACGCAAGATGCTCGCCCATACGCTCGATGCCATGGCCCTTGGCGGGATCCGCGACCATCTCGGCGGCGGCTTCCATCGCTACTCGACCGATGAGATGTGGCGAGTGCCGCACTTTGAGATCATGCTCTACGACAACGCGATGCTGGCGTGGGTCTATGCCGAGGGGTCGAGGCAACTCCAGTCGCCCGCGTTCGCGGCGGTCGCCCGGGGCATCTGCGACTTTGTCCTGGACCAGATGACCTCGCCGCAGGGGGCGTTCTATACCGCGCTGGATGCCGAGGTCGATGGGCACGAAGGGGCAAGCTATCTCTGGACCGTGGACGAAGTCCGTGAGGCGCTTGGGCTGGCCGATGCCGCGGTCTTCAGCCGGGTCTACGGGCTCGACCGTGGACCGAACTTCGAAGATCCCCATCATGGCACAGGCCAGACCGAGCGTAGTGTTCTGTATCTCCCTGAGCCGGTGGACAGCGTCGCCAAGAATCTTGGGATCGCCCCGGCCGAACTGGAGACTCGCCTGAGCGAGATGCGCCAGAGACTACTGACCGTTCGTCAGGGGCGCAAACAGCCGCTGCTGGACACGAAGATCCTCACCGGCTGGAACGCCCTCATGATTCGCGGGCTGGCCCACTGCGGGGTCGTTCTGGCCGAACCCCGCTACACACACGCCGCCGTGCGGGCGGCGGATTACCTCCTGCTGGCGCATCGCACCAGCGATGGTGGACTGCTGCGCACCAGTCGCGATGGCGTCGCCCGACTCACCGGGTCGCTGGATGACTACGCAACGCTCGCCTGGGCGCTGCTGTCGCTCCACGACGCGACAGCGGACGTTCGGTGGCTGGATGTCGCGAAGGAACTGCTCGGGCAGATCGAGCAGCGTTTTCGCACCGGCGCATCAATAACTGGCAGTAATGGCGCGATGATCTCTTCTTACTCCTCCCCCTTCAGGGAGGCTGGGAGGGGGTTGGCCTCTCCGAGCCGGACGGTTGTTGATGTACCGGTCCTTGCCGGCGCTGAGGCGTATTACCAGTCGTCCGCCGACCAGCAGGACATCATCATCCGGCAGCAGTTGGCGAGCGATAGCCCCCTGCCCAGCGGCAACGCGCTGGCCGCCCTGTCGCTCCTGAGGACGGGCAACACCGCCCGCGCGAGCCGGATCCTGGCGGCGTTCGCGGAATCGCTCGACACGCAGGGCGAGGCCATGAGCGCCCTGGTGCAGGCGGCGATGCTCTATGTGCAGTCGCAAGGTTCCCTGCGCATCGAGCCGGCCACGCAGGGCGACGCCTCGACGGACTCGGCCACGGAACAGGCAGAGGATATTGTCACGGTAGAGGCTCAGCGAATCAGCGCAGACACGGTCGCATTGGCGCTCCATATCCGCGACGGCTGGCACATCCAGTCGGCAACGGCGGGCAAGGGCCTGGTCGCGACGCGGGTTCTAGGTACGGGCGCCAACGCGATTGCGGATGTCGAGTATCCCACCGGGCAAGTCTGGCACCCGGCTTGGGCCGACGCCCCGGCCAGCGTTTACAGCGGCACGATCCAGATCACCGTCCATCTCGCCCCAGCAACCCGCCCGGCGGAGCTAATTCTGGAATACCAGCCCTGCAGCGATGACGCCTGCCTGGAGGCGGTCCGCAAAGGCATCCCCATCCCCTGACCCCCGCGCGGACGAAGCCAGAAGACAACCGCGCAGGCGCGAAGATCGCGAAGCAGGACGCGAAGAAGAGTCGTATCCGTCCGGGCGGGTACGCCTCGATCCCCCCACGGTGCAGCCGGTACTCCTCCGGCAGCAAGATCCGACGCGAGCCGACAAGAAGAGCTTTATCCGCCCGGCGAGTACACCTCGATTTGCACCGATCCTGAGCCCCAGCGGGGCGACACTGTCACATCGCCTCGCCGCCCAATGTGTCATGCACCCCTTCTGTCCCCTCCCCCGTTGAGCATAAGCGTTAAGTTATCGCGGCCACAGAACCGTACTCTCCTGCCATTTTCTGTGCCTTTTGTGCTTCTTGTGGCAAATCTCCGCGATTTCGATCGGGCGATGCCAAGAACTGAGTCGGAGGAGAGGAATCGAAGAGCACGGCCTCAAGGTCAAGTAAGATCGGTCAACCTATTTTGCCGCGGTGCCTTAGCCAGGCGAAGCCAACTCACACGGATCCCACCTGAAACGGGCGCGTTCGCGGAAGTAGTAGTGCGAGGTGTCCTCGCCCGCACAGGAGTATCGCCACGCTTCCCCTGCAACCCACGCAAACGCACCGGTGAACACCCTCACCGTTCCACACAAGTCTCAAGGGGCGCCAATCTCAGCCTCAACGGGGCGAAATTCATAAGCCTGAGGCATCGCCCCAAGCATCCCCTCACGAGTGTATTGTTGATTATTGCCTAGCATGACTTTACAAGTTATTTCCAGAGAAAAACGCGCAACGCACGGCAGGGCAGAGGTGTGGAGGGGTTTTTGCGGGGTGAAAAACGTATGTCCTAAGCAGACAGGTATCGCTTGAGGTCCAGGGCGTCGAACAGTTTCTGCTGCTCGGCGCTGAGCGTGGAATGGCTGGCGGCGCGGGGGGTCTTCTCGCCCGGCCGGCGGGGGTAGATGACCAGCGTCTCGCGGATTCCGCCCAGCAGGTCGTACATCCGCGGCATGCTCAGGTCGATCCCCTTCTGGTGCAGCGTCCGCTGCAGCAGCGAGGTCAGCGTCAAGGCCAGCACGAAGGGGTGGGGGCGCCCGCCGTAGTTGTCGGTGTAGAGGTTGAGCTCGGACGA
>JBBQTU010000142.1:0-11505 GCA_038213005.1 Tepidisphaerales bacterium
GATCGGGAATGTGCGGCAGCAGCGTAAGCAGGAAGATCAGGAACGGGAAGATGGCCAGCAACCATGAAAACGCCATGGCGGCCGACCAGACAAAGACATCGTCCTTGTCCACCTCGAAATACAGTGTCTTGCCAACCCCCCAGGGGCCGACGCGCCGCAAGACCGTGCTTACATCGGAGAGACTGGCCATGTCTTCATTATTGCACGGCCACGGCGTCAGGCAAAGAGGCAGGGAATGCAATCCCGGCATGGACGTGGCTGGACATCCCCGACTTCCGCCCCATCGCTTGGTTCCGCAAGACGGATCTGGAAACGTTTGGCAAGTTGTCTCAGGTGGCGGCGGGGTGGTGCAGGGCGGCGCGTTTTTCTTCGATGAACTGGATGTGGTGGTGGAGGTGTCCGATGATGCCCCAGTGGAGGTGGTCGCGGATCTCGAAATCGATGGTCATCCACTGGACGGGCGGGAACTTGCGGGTCCAGTCGGCCGGGGGGAGGGTCGCCAGGTAATCGGCAACGCGGTTGCTATTGAGTTCGTAGACATCCAGCGCGTCGGCGACGCTGCGCTGGGCCCGGGCATCTTCGTTGGCGGACCATTGGGGGCTGTGGTTTTGGATGTTGTCGTGGACCCTGCCGATGGCCTCATAAAGCATGTTGGTCCATCCCAGGCTCACACCGGCGATGTGCTCGACCACTGTGCGCGTGGACCACTTGCCGGCGATGGGCGTGGCGTGGAGCTGTGCATCGGACAGTCCGGCGACGGACTGGCGAAGGATGGCGGGAGCCTGACGCAACTGGCGGATGAGATCCCCCATATCGACACCTTTGTAGCAGATGAGTTCTTGGCGGGTCATGGTGGAGTCCATTGGACAGGGGATGCAGGGCGGCTGTCAATCGATTGCCGCAAGGTTGTTGAAGGCAGAGACCCCCTCCCAACCTCCCCAGGGGGAAGGGGATAGGAGGCCGGCTTGCGTCACCGTATTTACGCTGGCATACAGTTACGTCACGAGCCGTCTGCCTCGGGGCACTCGTTGGGGCCTGCGTCAATACCAACCCTGCCCGCCGCCGCCAGCGCGGTATCGCAGACTCGACGCTGGGCGGAACTCCGCATGACCGTCCAGAAAGAAGCTGTTGCTGCTCTTGGGGCGGCCGGTGGCGGGGTCCTGATAGCCATGGTTGGGCGATCCCCACCACCCTCCGGAAGCATCGGTGAGGATGATGATGTTGGAGGCCTGGCAGTCCTTTGCGTCATTGTAAGCGGGCTCCCAACCTCGTCCGGTTATCTGAAGGTCATAGACATCGGGTCCCCGGGCGTCTTGCCACGAAAGCGTCAGTTTGCGAGTGCGACAGATAAACAGCTTACCTTCGCGGTTAAGCCCCGCCCCCTGATTTGTAGCATTTGGCCAGCCAATGCCGCCCATCCAGCCGCACGTGTACCACCATGTCCCGGTGTAGGAGGACCCTTGATCACGGGTAAAGGGACAGCCCGACAAGCTGGAGGTCATGGCTCCGTCCCCCGCGACGATGCCGCTGCCCAGGTACTTCGGGCTACCGTCCTTGCCATGAAGGCGGTTGCGGAGTGTCTGGGTATCAACCAACGTGAACGCGCGATTGTGACGCATGGCCGCCTCCGGTTTGTGGGGCTCTTGGAGCCTCTGTACCAATGCAAGCGATGGACGCACGCAACGAACTGTCCCGGCCATCCGTTCCGACACGCTCAACGGTCTCGGCAGCAAAGCGATGGCCAGTCGATCGCTCCAAAACTAATGTGCCGAAACGTTTCATCACAATTACCACGCCGTGGAATCACTGTCAACGGAAATTTTGTGCATTAGCATTCGCGCAGCGCAGTGGCAACTTCGGAAGGAGACATTCTGAAGCAGACCCACGATAGGCGGGGTGCCGTATTGCAGGCTCCGCCGCGGCGTCACTTCGCCGGCGGTGGCGGGGTGGCCAAGAGCTTGAGCGACCACAACCGCTCCGGATCACCGCTCAGGACCAGGCCGACACGGAAAGGTGAGTAGCCGGTGCCGTAGCCGCGAAACGTGAGCTGACTCCAGCCGGCGGGGAGGATGAGGGTTTTGGTTGCGACCGTGCCTGCGTCGTTCTCGGGCACGCGGGGAGCATACTTGCCGGGATCGACAGGCTGGCCATTGAGAAACCAGCGTAAGTAGGTCTGGTAATGGCTTTGGAATTGGAACTCCAACTCCATCTTCCGGGGAACGCAGATCCATGTCGCGCCATACCAGACCTGGCCTCCTCCACCGACGATGAAGCGAGTATCCAGGTCGGCGATGGGGGCAGGGGTCCAGCGCACTTCGCGGGGGTCATTCCAGTAGCCCTTGATCATCTGGCCGGTGAAGGTGGCTTTGAGATCGATCTCGCCATCGTCGGGAGGAAACTTGGCGGCTTCGCAGAAGTCGCGAACCGCGGCTTTGATCTCATTACGCGGGTCGAACTCAAACTTCTCCGCGCCGGGGCCGCCGAAGGGGCCGCAGGAGAGCCAGTTGCGCACGGTGACGCCCTTGGCGAATCCCAGGAACTGCGCCGGGGCCCAGGAGCCGGGATAGAGCCTGGACTCGGAGGGCTCGTCGTAGGTTTCACGACTGGCCGACCCGTCGCTGTTGGCCCACCAGAACTTGCTGTGACCGAGGAACGTTGCCTCGAAGTTGACCATGGTCCGCACGCTATCGGAGAAGGCAGGCAGGCCGGGGAAGGCGCTGCGCGGAATGGCCGCGGTGAGAACGAATCCCTTGCCATCGGCGTCGACGACGTGGTTGAGTTTCGCGTCGGTGAGCAGACCCACATGGGCGAAGCTCACCTTGCCCACCGGCGACTGATAGGTCATCGGTGTGGGTTTGGCGTTGCCGTTCCATGTGGGATACATGCCCAGTGCGACCGGGCGGACGGTCCGACCATCCTTCAGGACGCTGAAGATGATACGGACGTCGCCGGGTCGGCCATCGACAGAGCCGCCGGGCTTGGCACTGGGATCGCCCTGCATGTAGAAGCTCAAGGTATCGGCCAGTCGCCCATGATCGAACAGATGCTCGGCTGGCGCCAGGGGTTTGGGATCAAAGGCAGCGGAGAGCCGCGCATGCCAGCGGAAATAGAGGTTCTCCGGGTCGTACAGGGTGCGGACCTCGATGGTTTGCTGTTTGTCGGCCTGAAAGGTGATGGGGTCGCAGGATTCCCAGCCGGACATGGAGCCGTCCAGGACCGCGCCGCCCAGCGCCGGTGCGAATCGCGCCAGCCTGGCGGCGCCTGCGCCTCCGCGCATCGCGAGGGCCATTTCGGGCGGCGGGGCGATGTCGGCGGCGGTGATCGTCACAGTCTTCGCCAGGGTTGTCAGCCGGCGCACGGGGTTTTCCTTGAGCGACCAGCCCTGCGCCCGGAAAATCAGTGGCGTGTGCTTGCCCATGGCGAGATATATCTCGCCATCATCGCGGTTGGGATAGACGAATCCAGAAAAGAACTCACCCACGCGCGGGTAGATGCCGGCCACGGATGGCGGAAAACGGCGCGCATCGGGGAAGAGCGATTCGACATAGAGGCCATCGTCGGTGTAGAAGCTGAAACTCCAGATGCTTTCCCCGTCGGTGCAGGTCGAGGAGCCCCCGGCGGCGCCGCCGGAACTGTAGATACGCACCAACTGCTCATAACCGATCGGCTTGTTCAGGTCGATCACCGCGTTATTGGAGATGATCTCCAGGTAGTGATAGTAGAAAACCGCAATGCCGTTGGGCCCGACATCGATATCGGAGACGGCCGCGTTGTCGGCCGGATCGCCGCAGAGTGGTTCGGGCTTGTTCCACTGCGGGGGGTCGGCATCCAGGGAGATATGCCGGTGACGAACTGCGGCGTGATGGAGTGGTATTCGCCATCGACCTGCCACTTGGATGCCGGCATGAAGATGCCCTTGAGCCCGTAACTTCACGGTGGCACGGGCATGAAGTTGTCATCCAGCCCATCCCACGTTTCGGTGAAGCGTCCCTTGTTCTCGGCTGTGACGGTGCGCGGCGCGCCGGCCACGAAGGTGCTGACGATCCAATCGGGGTTCTGGGGATCGACAACGGCGAGCGTGACCCGGTAGGTGCGCGGCAGTTCTCCGTCGGTCGGCAGTACATAGGTGACCGTCGCCCCGCTTGCAGCGCGGGGATCTTTGGGAGCAATACCTGCTGCTTCGGGTTGTGCGAGCGTCAGGCGGCTGAGCAGGAGAATCAGGCTCAGGAGCATCGGTGCACGCATCTTGCGGGAAAGTCCCATCGTGACGTCTCGGAACAGGGCATTCATGTCAGTGCTCCCTTGGCTGAGGACACAGAGTGCCTATTTCATCCACTGAGCCTTGCACGGCCCGGGAGATCCAGGCGCCGTCTGGCGATTCTGCTACTTCGACCTGACCATTTCCGGCTTGCGGCGTCCGCGCGATGGCGAGTCCGCGGGCGATGGCGTGGTGCTGGATGGACGCACGATGAGTTCTGGTGGAAAGAGGTGCTGCTCGGGTGGCGACTGATCGCCTGCCACGCGCCGGATGAGCAGTTGCATCGCCACCTCGGCGATTCGCTCCATGGGCTGGCGCATGGAACTGAGCGGAGGCGAGAAGGTCCGGCTTGCGTCCATATCGTCGCAGCCCACCGCCGCCACATCTCCTGGGATGCGCAATCCCTTGCTGCGCAACTCGTCAATTGCCTGGAATGCCAACTCGTCATTGGCTGCGACGAGTCCGTCAAGAGGGTGACCCGCCGACAGATAGGCGGTCAGCGGCAGGGCCGAATAGCGCTGCATCACTTCCGGGTCGGCTGTGGGTGAGGCAAGCACGGCGAGCGACCGTCCCGCCGCTTTGGCCGCCTTGGCGCATCCCTCGAGCCGGTCTCTTACCCACCAGTCTTCGGAGTGGACCACAAGTGGGAGGTAGAAGGCGATGTGGCGACAGCCTGCGGTCAGGAGGGCGGACGTCGCGGCAAAAGCGCCGGCGACGTTGTCTGTGCCCACGAAGTCGAAACTCCGCATCGCGGCGCTGGGCTGCTCGATCAGGACCATCGGCAGTTCCCGCAGAATGGCGGTGTGGTGGTCGAGGTTGTCCCTGGGCGCAATCGAAAACAGCAGCAGTCCTTCCATGCCGCTGCCGCGAAGCAGTTCGATGACCTCGCGTTCGCGTTTGCCGTCGCTGTTGGAAGAGGCATAGAAGACGTGGTAACCACGCTCGTGGGCGATCTTCTCGATTTGCGGCAGCATCCGCTGGAACAAAGGCGTGAATAGATTGCCGGTCACCACCCCAAGCATGCCGGACCGCTTGAGTCGCAGGGCTCTGGCGACGGTGTTGGGGCGGTAATTCAGTTCCTTGGCTATTGCCCTGACCCTGGCCTGCGTTGCGGCGTTGACGCGACCGCGCCCGTATAAGGCGTCGTGGACGGTGGTCGTGGAAACCCCGGCCATCTCGGCGATGAGTTTGAGACTGGTTGTGCGACCCATATCCAGTGCCCCTGGTTGCGTAGTCCGCTGCGCGGCGGTCCGGGCATGCCAAGGCCGGAGCTGCCAGAGAAACGCCGGAGGAAGCAGGCCGAAACGTTTCGTCTTATGTACTCGGCTGCCAAGGCTGTGTCAACAGCCTGTTGGATTCCCGGCACGCCTGACCAACAGCATCGGTGGGATTTCCCCAAAAGTGGGAGTTCCCCACTTGCCCTCATGCCCACAGCGGGGTCACATCCAATACGCGTAGAAGGGCGATGATCATCATGCTGGCAAAACCGAAGACAGCTACGAGGCAGGTCGACAGCAAGGGGCGCATTGTCCTGGATCGGCGTTTCGTCAACCGCATGGTAATGGTAGAAGAGGTTGATGACACTGAGGTTAGGATAACCATGGCTCGCGTGATTCCAGAGCGGGAAGCATGGCTGTACGACAACCTCAAAGCCAAGAACAAAGACATGGGCATCGCCTACAACGCCCCGGCCGACCGACGCTCCTGGAAACTGATGCTGCAGTGGCTTGACGAAGCCTTCGCCAAGCCCGACAAATAGGCCGCATCGCTTTTCAGGGAGGCCCCATGCGCGCCATGCGGATTCTGCTGTGTGTTGTCTTGTCGATCGTCGCGGGCGGCTGCGTCCGATCGATCCAGCCGCTGCTCAAGGACGACCAACTGGTCCTGGACGACTCTGTTGTGGGAACCTGGAAGCCCGACGACGAGAAGAGCCTCGTCGAGATCCAGAAGCCCGGCGATGACAAGAGCTACAAGGTCCTCTACACCGACAAGGACGGCAAGAAGGGAACTTTCATGGTCCGCCTGGGGAAGATCCAGGACCTCCTGATCGCCGAGATCCGCCCGGATGATCCCGCCCCCGCTGCCAGCGATGTCTACAAGGCGCACCTGCTGCCCGTCTACTCATTCCTGGTGATCCACCAGACCACGCCCGATATCCGCTTCGTCCTGATGGACCCGGAATGGCTTGAGAAATATCTCAAAGACCACCCGGGCGAACTCCAACTCGCAGCCGCCGGTGAAGGTGGCCGAGATGGCTGGGTCATCATCTCGCCCAACAGCGACATCCAGGCCTTCCTGCTTCGCCACCGCAACGATCCCAAGGCCTTTGGCGAAGAAGCCCGCCTCGTGCGACAAGGCCCCACAACCGCCCCAGCCGCGAAGTAGACACCGAAGCCCCGAAAGGTAACGCGCCACCCCTTTCGTCCCAGCCGAACACGAACGCCCCGATCTCAAGACCAGAGACGTCAGACCGACCTACCACCCCGTCCGCTGCTCGGGCGTCAGTGATGCCGGCCCCACCTCGGCCGGGGCATAGCGGAATCGCTGCCCGCCAACGGCCGCCTCGCCCATCAACCCGGACTCATCCAGCGTGAAGACCGCCACCGCATCCGAATACGCGGCATTGGCCCCCGCGCCCGACTTCAGCGCCACCGCTGTCGCCTGGGCCGACACCGTGAACTCGCCGGTTTTGAATCGCTGCAGCGCCGGCGCAGTCTCCAGGAATATCAGTTCGCTGAACGACTGTCCCCCCAACTGTAGCCCGATCGACGCCTGCGTCATGTCACAGTATCCCACCAGGCGGCCCTTCTGAAACACCACGCCCCGGCCATGGGCCCCGCCTACGCCGATGCCGCCCTTACCGATGCTTGGAAACACGGCGTATCCCGCCGAATTATCGAAGAACGCCTTGAGCGTTGGATCCAGCTTTATCGCCAGCGCCACCGTACGCCGGGCATCGGCCTCCAACCCCGGGCGGTCGGCCGCCGCCGGCGTCACCGACCCGCAACCCACCATCATCATCAGGCACAAACCCGCCAGCGGACACAACATTCGCTTCATGATCAAACTCCCTCGTAAAGCCACTTTATACCGCCCGCGCCAACTGGGCGAAGAGTTCGCCCCGCTGCTGAAAATTCGAAAACTGATCGTAACTGGAACACCCCGTGCTGAGCAGCACGATATCACCCTCTTCGGCGATCGCCTTGGCCTGGTGCATCGCCGCCGCCAGCGTCCCGCACTCGTATACAAACGGCGAAAACTCCGGATGCAATTCCCGCAGAATCCCCGCGATCTTCCCAGCCGTCTCGCCGATGCACAACGTCGCCTTGGTATTCTGCGCCAGCGTGTGGCACATCCCCTCAAACGGCAGCCCCTTGTCGTGCCCGCCGACAATCTGGATCACCTTCCCCCGCTCAAACGATTCCAGTGCCGCCGACGCCGCATCCGGAATCGTCGCGATCGAGTCGTTGAAATACTTCACACCCCCCGCCGTGTGGACCAGTTCCAGCCGATGCGGCAACCCGACAAAGTCGCGCACGGCCGACTGCGCCTCGTCGAACGTCACCCCCATCACCCCGGCCGCCGCGAACGCCGCCTGGGCATTAAACTGGTTATGCCGACCCGGCAGCGCCAGCTCAAACTGCTTGCGCCCGTGCAGCCCATACCACACCACCTGCGCCGCTGTCGCCGCGGCAAACCGCTTGGCCACCTCGTTGGTCTCATCCAGCACCGCAAAATCCCCGGGCTTCTGAAACCGCAGCAGCACCTTCTTCGCATCCAGGTACGCATCCTGCGTGCCGTGCCATTCCACGTGATCCAAAGAGAGCATCGTCAGTAGCGCCACATGCGGCGACCACGCCATCTCGCTCAGGTAATAGAGCATGAAACTCGACAGTTCCAGCAGCACCAGATCGCCCGAACCCGCCTTCATCTCCGCAAGATCAAACAGCAGCGACTTGCCGATGTTCCCGCCCTCCCACACCCGGTGCTTCTTCCTGAGCATCATCCCCAGCAGCGTGGTCGTGGTGCTCTTGCCCTTGGTCCCGCTCACCCCGATCACCGGCAGCGGGCAGCGTTCCAGGAACAGCCGAATCTCCGTCGTCACCGGCACCCCCGCCCCCCGGGCGGCCGCCAGATACTCGTTCTCCGGCGGAATCGCCGGCGACGCCACCACCAGGTCACACTGGGTGAAGTCCTCCGGCCGATGCCCCCCCAGCCGATACTCAACCTCCAACCCCTCCAACTTCGCCAGCGAATCCCGCAATTTCTCGGCCGGCGCCGTATCGGTCACCAGCACGCGCGCCCCCTGCTCCACCAGCCACCGTGCCGCGGCAATGCCGCCGCCAAAGTGCCCGAGTCCCGCCACCGTCACGCGTTTGTTTTTCAGGTCGAGCATCACAGACAGATTACCCCACACACGCCACCGCGTCACGAGTGACGTACGTGTTCAGGATCGACCGGTGTACGCGCAAGTGCGTGACCGTCCCACCTTCGCTTCGCCCATTGGGCAGGTGCGCGGGTTTTCGCAGGAGGGGGTGGGGGGTATCGTGGGAGTCGGTGGGGTGAGGACTTGCGCGCTGCTGAGGGGGTCAGATGCGCAGGTTTCGGGATGGGGAGGAAGAGCGTAAAACGTAGAGCCCGCCCAGGCGGGTAAACTGCGAACGTAAGGTCTTGCCTTGTCGAGGGCGAGGGGGTTCTGGAACTGCATGGCGGGTGTCCTTTGGGCGAGAGGAATGGCCGGGGCTCCGGGGCGATCCACGATGGATGGCCGGCCAGGGGCTCGGCGCAGGGCCTCTCTACCTTTCCTGCGTTGTTGCGTTTTTGGCGCGGTGAAAACGCAACGTCGGGAGCGGATTTGCGATTGTCCGAGGGAAGTTGAGAAAGAATCTTTGGAGAAGAGCAAGAACGTGCGAATTGGCGTATAGCGTTTTCAACGCGGGGGAAACGCACGTTACCGAACACCTTACGAACGTTGGAGCTCGAAGTACGGGACAGGCGGAGAAGAGGAGCGGGCGGGGGAGTTCGAGCACCGCCGTCTGGCGATGTGACATACTAGCGTATTGTCTGGTGTCGCCCTGTGATCCTGGCTGGTGCGGAGGCAGCCCATTGGCGAGTGGCGGTTCGGCGAGTATCCTCTGTTTTGGGTCAGGCGCGCAGGCCGTTGCTTGCCTGCTGACGCTTTATCCAGCACCGCGGAGCACAGATGAAGGTGTCCACTAAGAGTGAGCCGACGAACGACCCGCTGGGGCAGTTGGGCAAGAAGCTTGGCTGTGAGTGGGCCGCCATAGCAGCGGCTGGCCGGGAAGCCGAGCGGAAACGAGCGCTGATCTGGAAGTCGCTCTCTACTGACGGCGCAAGGTTGCTTTCGGACGACCTGAGTATCGTTGTGTTCGGCTCGCTTGCTCGCGGTGAATGGACGACCGGCAGTGATGTGGACTGGACGCTGCTTATCGATGGTCAAGCAGACCCGCAGCATTTGAACACCGCGCAACGGATCGCTCAGACACTTGTCGGTGCAAGCCTTGTGGGGCCGGGACCCACTGGCGTCTTCGGGAACATGGCGTTCAGTCACGAGATCATCCACCAGATCGGTGGTCAGCAGGACTCGAACCGCAACACAACTCAACGTGTGCTTCTGCTCTTGGAGTCCGCGCCGCTGGGCGAGCCGAAGATGGCAGGCGCATACGAAAGGGTGATACGTGGGATTCTGGATCGTTACCTGCTGGATGACCCGGCGCATCTCAGTCTGGATCGCACCACCCGAAAGCTCCCCCGTTTTCTTCTCAACGATGTCGTGCGTTTTTGGCGCACGATGGCTGTGGATTACGCGAGCAAGCGTCGGGAGCGGGCCGATCAGGGCTGGGCTCTACGAAATGCCAAGTTGCGTATGTCGAGAAAGCTCATCTTCTGTAAGGGCCTGTTGAGCTGCTTCGGCTGCGTATTGACGCCCCTGGTGGATTCCCGCGAGTCACTCTTCGGCAAGGACCATGCCGCCGTTCCGATGATCACCCAACTGCGGGGATACGTTGGCATGACCGCCCTGGATGTTCTAGCGGAGGCGTGGCTTCAATATCCCAATGACGTCCATGCTTTGCAAATGCTCAACGCCTACGATGGTTTTGTGGCGATACTCAATGATGAAGGGAAACGCGAGCGCCTCAAGGCCCTCAAGCCTGAGGATTCTTCGACCGATGATGTGTTCATGGAGGTGAGGAAACTTGGCAACGCGTTTCAGGATGGTCTGACTGCCTTGTTCTTCGACACCCCTGCGATATTCGACCTTACAAAGAAGTATGGTGTGTTCTGATGAGATTAGTTGGATTCTCAACTGGTTCGCTTGCGTTGGGTGACTTCAATGAAGCCCTAAGCATGATGGCAGGTCAGGAACTGACCGCCATCGAGCTTTCTGCTTTGAGGGAATCCGAACTGGATCCGCTTCTCTCTGCCTTGGACACTCTCAATTTGGGAGCATTTCAATACGTTTCCATCCACGCTCCGAGCCGCCTCGAAACCATGACCGACGTGGAACTGGCAGGTCGGCTATATGCGGTCGTTGAGAGAGGCTATCGCGTTGTGATCCACCCCGACGTCATTCAGGACTACGAGTGCTGGGCAGGGTTAGGCGATATGTTGTGCGTGGAGAACATGGACCGGCGAAAGGCAATGGGGCGCACCGCCGCCGAACTCGCGCCTCTGTTTCGCTGTTTACCTCAGGCATCATTGTGTCTTGACCTCGGACATGCACGGCAAGTCGATCCTACGATGAGCCAAGCCGCGGAGTTGCTGGCAGCCTTCAGTGATCGTTTGGCACAGCTACACGTCAGTGAGGTCAACTCACAGAGCATGCACGAGCGACTGACCATAGGCGCGATTAACGCGTTTCGGCGGGTGGCCCCGCTTATCTCCACCGACGTACCTGTGATTCTTGAAAGCCCTGTCACTGTGGGGGAGATTGCCTCCGAGGTTCAGGAAGCGTTGCGGGCACTGGGCACGCAAGAGAGCCATCGGCTTGCTATTGCCTGACGGTGTGCGGAGAAATAGAAATAGGACGCGATTCAATAGGCTGCGTCCGTTGGCCTTCTTGCATTCTTAGCTCAGATTGAATTGCGTCTGGGTGGCCCCGGCCGATTACTCGGCCGGGGCTCCCGCGGACCCGTACGTGCGCACATTAGCGCATACGGTTCTTCTGACCGTGGCTTCATCGCGTGGGCGGTCACGTGCGCCACTCACGCACTCGATGTTCGCAT
>JBBQTU010000143.1:0-11460 GCA_038213005.1 Tepidisphaerales bacterium
CCTTACCGTCGAAGGCCACCAGCGGCTTTTTGACGACCTTCCAATCCAGGCCGGCCGCCTGGAGTGCCGGCGCCGCGGTCGCCGGCCCAATCAGTCGCGGGCCCAAACGGTGCCAGGGCGGCTCATCCACATACATCATCGACGCCTTGCCGTTCACGATATGAAGTTCATGCGCCATAGTATCTCCCTGAAATGTTCGGCGACGGGGCCGACTGACTGGCATTATACCCTCTT
The DNA here is from genome assembly GCA_038213005.1 of Tepidisphaerales bacterium. GTDB lineage: Bacteria > Planctomycetota > Phycisphaerae > Tepidisphaerales > Tepidisphaeraceae > JBBQTU01. The sequence goes on from JBBQTU010000143.1 coordinate 235, forward strand.
GCCTCTGACAACAGCCCGTCAGAAGCCGGCGAGCCAAAATCGGGCGTCATGCCGGGCCGTAGACAAGGTTTCGTCGCGGATGCCAACTGACGGGCTGACACAGGGGCGTACCGGCGTGATCCCACCGGTGTCATTGAGCATCATGCTTCATCCCTTCGCCGCCTTGACCATCGCCACGATGCCCACCCGCAGCGCCGGGGCCAGTGTCGGCCATGCCTCAACGAGGGCCTGCAAGTCCGGGTCTGAGGGTAGCGCCGATGCAGGCGCGCTACCCTGTGCGCTCCCCGAAGGTGGCGAAATACTCGGATTGTCTAGGCAATCACGCGTCCCGTCGTGGGTTCGAGCCCCATCGCCCGCTTTGTTGGATATCGCGCCAATCTGCCTGTTTTCCTCTGTTTTCCCCTGTTTTCCCCTGTTCTCCCAGCCTTTTCTTCGTGTTTCCAATTGTCCACTTTGGGGTTGTTAGAAGACCTTAAAACGGTCTTGCGAGGCATGCGCGCTACCCGATTTGCTACCCGGTGAGCGCCAGCCGCAATGCCATTGGGTTTGCCGGCCGTTCACGAGCCCTGGCGTCGGGTGGGCCTCACGCTTGTTGCAGTGGGTCTGCTCCTTGGCGGCATGTGGACCCTTTGGACCGGGGGCGGCGGTCGATGCGACTGGGCTCAGTGACTATGCTTGTGCGCATGGCGAGGCGCAAATCGACACCACCGCTTGAGCGCTGTCCGTGGGCGAAGACGCCGCTGGGCATTGTCTATCACGACCGTGAGTGGGGCGCGGCGGTGCATGACGATCGGCGGCTATTTGAGTTTCTGATCCTGGAAGGCGCGCAGGCAGGGCTGAGTTGGGAGACGATCCTGCGCCGGCGCGAGGGATACCGGCGGGCGTTCGCCGAGTTTGACCCGCAGATCGTCGCGGCGTTTGATGGCCGCAGGATCGAGAGGCTGCTGGCGGATCCGGGGATCATCCGCAACCGGCTGAAGGTGGAGTCGGCCGTGCGGAATGCCAAGACGTTCCTGGAGGTCCATCGCGAGTTCGGCAGTTTCGATGCTTACGTCTGGCGATTCGTCGGCGGCCGGCCGAAGGTGAACCGATGGAAGACGATGGCAGAGGTGCCCGCCAGCACGGCCGAGTCTGATGCGATGAGCAAGGACCTGAAGCGCCGAGGCTTCAACTTTGTAGGCTCGACGATCTGTTATGCGTTCATGCAGGCAGTGGGAATGGTTGATGATCATCTGGTCACCTGCTCCTTGCACGGCGGGCGGAGCACCGAGTCGGAATAGACGGGTCTCGACGTTGCGCTGCAATCCTTGGGTGAACGCCGCAGATTCGGCCGCAGGCAGATTGGGCTCGTATCACTGTTGCGATACGACGATCGCCTGACCTGTCTGGTCGTCCCAAGCCATCCTCAGCCAGTCCGGTTCAAGTGTGGCTGATGGCAAGCTCCACTCTGCGCACCACGGAGATCTCCAACCGGGAAAGGCGCGCAGGGATCGATCCACGATCGCGCCGGTTCCGGCCATGACCCTCCATCGCTCATCAAGGTCTTGGAACCCCGGGTATTCCAGAAAACGCTGTGGCTCGGTGCCGGAAGGCAAGAGCTTCCGGATGGGCTGGACGTCGGCTGTGAACCGCAGGACCGTGACGCGGCCGTCGAACCACCCACGATAGGCGCTGAGGCTCTGAATGCCGGCTGGCGGTGCGATTCTCAAGGAGTCTTTGAATGCCCATGCTGGATTGGGGTACTTGCCAATCCAGGCGACTATCAGGATGCCCAAAGTCGTTGCGAGCAGTGAAAGGAATCCCGGCCAACGAATGCGCCGCCGGGAGATGCGGGAAAGCAGCATCGCGAATGGAACCGGCAGGAACAGCCCGAGCATGATGAACAGGGCGGTCGGCCAGCGAGATCCATGAAGCGTAAGCATCACGACGCTCGACAAGGCGCAGCCGGCGATGGCGATGTAGGCGGTGTGTTTGGTGAGCTGATTCTTCGGCGGTTGCGTTTCCATGAAGGCACTCTCCACTTTGGGGTCGTCTCACTACAACAGACTGATCGGGTCGACGTCGATGGCGATGCGGTCGCCGCGCATGATGCTGCCATGTTTGCGGAGGATGGCGAGCAGTTTCTGGAGGTTGGAGGCCAGGGGGCTGTACATCTGGATCTGATTGCGGAAATAGCCGGAGATCCGGCCGATGGGGCAGGGGGTTGGGCCTTGGATGGTGATGTCGCCGAGTTCTTTGGCGGCGGTTTGGAGTTCGTCGCCGATCTTCTTTGACAGCTCCTCCAGCTTTCCGGCGTCCATGTCGCGGAGGACGATTCTGGCCATGCGGCTGAAGGGGGGAAGGTGGACTTCGCGGCGCATCTGGAGTTCGCGGTTGGCGAAAGACTCGTAGTCGTGGCGGCTGGCGGCCTGGATGGTGGGGTCGTGGGGCATGAAGGTCTGGACGATGACCAGGCCGGGTTTGTCGCCGCGGCCGGCCCGGCCGGCGACCTGGGTGATGAGCTGAAAGGTGCGCTCCGCAGCGCGGAAGTCGGGGAGCATCAGGGCGGTGTCGCCGCTGATGACGCCGACCAGGGTGACGTTGGGGAAGTCCAGGCCTTTGGCGATCATCTGGGTGCCGGTGAGGATCTTGATCCGGCCGGCCGCGAAGTCGCCGAGGACGCGTTCATAGTCGCTGGACTGGCGCATGGTGTCGCTGTCCATGCGGGCGTAAGCGACGCCGGGAAACTTCCGCTCTAACTCTTCCTCGACTCGCTGCGTGCCCAGGCCAAAGAGCGAGAGCTTCTTGCCGCAGGTGGGGCAGGTGGCCGGGAGTTTGGAGGTGTTGAGGCAGTAGTGGCAGCGGAGGTCGCCAAGAGCTGCGGCGTCGGCGGCCCGTGCGCTGCCGTGCATGCCTTCGTGGCGGTGGTAGGTCATAGAGACGGCGCAGTAGGGGCACTGGATCGGCTCCTTACAGGAGCTGCAGCAGACGTAGCTGGCGTAGCCACGGCGGTTGAGCAGAAGGATGACCTGGTGGCCGGCTTCGAGGGTGCGGGCGATGGCCTTTTCCAGATAAGGGGTCAACATGTGGACGCCGGGTCGGCCGCGGTTGGCATCGCGCAGATCGACGAGTTCAACCTTGGGCAGCGGGTTGGCGGTGACGCGGCTGTCGAGTGCCAGGTAGTAATAGGTGCCGTCGGCAGCGGGTGGGTTGGCGGAGGAAGCAGCGGCTTTCCCGGAAACCTCCTCCCCGCCTCCCCCAAGGGGGAGGAGAGGAATGCGCGATTCGGCGGAAAGATGAACCTCGCTGGAGGACTCCACACGCGTGCGGGAGGCGGCATCGCGCTGCGCGGAGTTGGCTCGGGCTCGGTAGTACATTTCGAGGCTCGGGGTTGCGCTGCCCAGGACGACGGGGACGCCCAGTGTGTGGGCGCGTTTGATGGCGACATCCCGGGCGTGGTAGCGGGGGGCGGTTTCCTGTTTGTAGCTGCCTTCGTGTTCCTCGTCGATGATGATCAGGCCCAGGTTGGGCATGGGAGCGAAGACGGCCGAGCGGGCACCGACGACGACCTGGGCCTCACCCGAGGCGATGCGTCGCCAGTGCCAGTGGCGGTCGGTGGCCGTCAGGCCGCTGTGAAGGACGGCGACCTTGGGAAACCGCTCTGTGAAACGGCGGGCGGTCTGGGGGGTGAGGGAGATCTCGGGGACCAGGACGATGGCTTGCTGGCCCTTCTCGACGATTCGGCCGATCGCACGGAGGTAGACTTCGGTCTTGCCGCTGCCGGTGACGCCGTGGAGAAGGTTGACGCTGAAGCGGTTGGCGTCGATGCGCCCGATGATCTGGTCCAAGGCGAATTGCTGCTGGTCGGTGAGGTCGTGGCCGGCGAGGGGGATGTGCTCGGGGGCGTCGGGCATCTCGAAACCGAAGTTGTGTTCGCGGGTGAGATGGAGGAGGCCTGAATCGGCAAGTTTGCGGACCGAGGCGGGGGATGTGCCGGCCTGCTCGGCGAGTTCGTCCAGGGTCATGCTCTCATCCGGAGGCATGGCGATGAGCGACTGGAGGATTGCCCGGCGCTTGGAGTTCTTCACCTTCGCAAGGGCGATGGCGAGGTCGGCTTGGGTGCCGGGGCGGACGATCCACTGGGTTCGCACGCCGACTCGCTTTTTGACGGCCGACGGGATGACGCTTTCCAGGACGGTGCCCAGGGGGGTGCAGTAATAGCGGCTCATCCAGCGGGCGAGCTCGAGGATCTCGGGGATGATGAGGGTGCGCGAGTCGTCCACGCCTTCGAGAGCTTTGAGGGTCTTGTAGTCGCTGTGATCGCGGAGCTGGACGACATAGCCGAAGGCGGCCTTGTTGCCGCGGCCGAGCGGGACACGGACGCGCTGGCCGACGGCGAGGTCTTTGACGAACTTGGCGGGGATGGAGTAGTCGAGGTCGCGATCGATGGCCTGCTCGACGGCGACGACGGCAACGGGGCCGGCAGGGCGGGGCGGGGGGGCGAGAGGTTCACCGAACAGGTTGTCCATGGTGCATTGGCTAACAGTAAAGCGCAAGTCTATCCGGGGCGCGATTGGCATCAAACTGGGGCGGAGACGAGAGGGCTACGAGGACGAGACGGCGCAGATGTGGAGGGCGCGGGGTGTTGTATCGCAAGGGCGATCAGGTTTGGCTGACGACGCCGGTGATCGGGTATGCCGGGGCGGCGCGGCCGAAGCCGCACGTCAAGCGCATCGATGCCGGGCCGATCAAGGACCTCGCATGGGAGAAGCCGGTTTCGCTGGCGGCGGTTCGCGTCCTGCAATTCGGCGGCGTGGAGGCTGGTTTTGAGTTGCGGCTGGATGCGCAGACCGCCGACGGTAAGGTGGAGAGTCTGGTGCCTCCGGGGCAGGGAAAGCTGGCCGATGCGTGGGGAACCTGGCGGCTGTATGACGTGATCCCGAACCGGCCGGCCGTGGTGCGACGGGGCTGAAGGCGTCGCCGGGCAAGTCGCTGTCGCAGATGGAAGTATAGGTGGTGGACCCGGCGGACGCTGAGGGAAAATAGGCTTGATTATCGCATTGGGCCATGAAGACGGCGGCTTCGTGATTATCCGCAAGGCGGCTATACTCTCGCCCGCACAGGGCAAGAGCACGGAAAGGCCGCGAGATGGCGCAAGTCACGATCGATGAGGCAATCCAACTGGCACTGGCGCATCATCGGGCGGGGCGGCTTTCGCAGGCGGAGTCGCTTTATCGACAGGTCCTGGAGAGTGATCCTGAGAATGCCGATGCGCTGCATCTGCTGGGTACGATGGCGCATGAGCTGGGGCGGTCGGAGGTCGCAATCGACCTGATGCGGCGGGTGGTGGCACTGCGGCCTGATTTTGTGGACGCCCATGGCAACCTGGGTGGCGCGTTGCGAGCGGCGGGGCAGTTTGAGCAGGCCATCGCTGCCTATCAGGCGGCGCTTCAGCTTCGGCAGTCGCCGGAGTTGTACTGCGGGCTTGGGGATACGCTGAACTCCAGGGGGCAACTCGATGAGGCGATGGTCGCGTACCGCGCGGCGCTGGCGCTGGCGCCAGATCATTTTGATGCGCTGAGCAGTCTTGCCAATACGCTGCGTGCAGCGGGGCGGCTGGATGAGGCCCTGGCGGCGTATCGCGCTGCCCTGGGCTACAAGCCGGACGCGGTGTCGATCCACAGCCAGCTCCTGCTGACGCTGCACTACGACGCGGCGTATGACGCGGCGGCGATCTACCGGGAGCACCAATATTGGTATCAACAGCACGCCGAGGCGATCGGCAGGTTGCCCGTGGCGCTGCATGGCAACAATCGTGATCCGGATCGGCGGCTGAGGGTGGGGTATGTCTCGCCGGACCTTTGCGACCATGTTGTGGCGCGGTTTCTGCTGCCACTTTTCACCTGTCATGACCCCAGTCAGGTCGAGGTGTTCTGCTATGCGCCATCGCCTCGGCCGGACGACATGTCCGACCGGCTTGGCACTTACGCGCATCACTGGAAGAGTCTTGCGGGGCTCAGCGATGAGCAGGCGGCGGAGCTGATCCGCGCTGACCAGATCGACATCCTGGTGGATCTGGCGGGGCACACGCCGGGCCATTGCCTGATGGTGTTTGCCCGCAGGCCGGCGCCGGTGCAGGTCACGTGGCTGGGTTATCCGGACACGAGCGGGCTGCCGATGATCGACTATCGGCTGACCGATGCGCTGGCCGACCCGCCGGAGATGACCGAGTCGCTGCATAGCGAACACCTGGTGCGGTTGCCGCAGACGGCGTGGTGTTTTCATCCGGTGGGATACACCCGGCCGGTGGGGCCGCTGCCGTCGATCGCGGCGGGGCATGTGACGTTCGGCACGTTCAATAACTTCGCGAAGGTCAGCCCGTTCAGCCTTGAGTTGTGGGCTCAGATTCTGCAGCGGGTGCCGGGATCGCATCTGATGCTCAAGGGGCCGGCGCTGGGAAGTCAGGAAGTGATTTCGCGCCTGCATCGGTTCTTCGCCGGCCGGGATATCGGGCCCGAGCGTCTGGAACTGTTGCCGCGGGACCCATCGGCGATGGGGCATCTTCGGTGGTACGACCAGATGGACATCTCGCTGGACACGTTTCCGTATCACGGCACGACCACCACGTGCGAGGCGATGTGGATGGGGGTGCCGGTGGTGACGCTGGCGGGACGGACGCATGTGTCTCGCGTGGGCGTGAGCCTGCTGACGAATATGGGACTGGCGGAACTGGTGGCCCAGTCGCCCCAAGAGTATGTGGAGACGGCGGTCGCACTGGCGCAGAATGCGCCTGGGCTGCAGGAACTGCGAAGCACCCTGCGTCAGCGGATGCAGGGGTCGCCGGTGATGAATGGGCCGCGGTTTGCGAGGAACGTGGAGTGCATCTACCGGGCGATGTGGCGGACGTGGTGTGGGGAGGTGGAACGTAGAACGTAGAGCGTAGAGCGTGATACGTTATACGTGATACGTGATACGTGATGTCTCGCCATGGCGTATTCCCCAATGAGGTCCTGCACATATTACCTCATCCAGGGCGGCACGTTGCGGCGTCGGTGGGTTGGATGAATTGCGGTCGCCAACTGACAATACGTGCGACGTGAGTTCCCGGTGTTCCCCTTTCCGCTTCCATAGGTCGCAGACTCGCCTTGGAGAGAAGCGGGCGACTTATTCGGCCTCGGCCCAGACGCGAGTGGCAGCGCCATCCGCGAAGAACTCCAGGTGGATCACGCTGGGGTTGCAGCAGATGGGGCAGTCTTCTTCGTACTTCTGCTCCATGCCGTCGGATGGGTCGAGCGGAATGGTGATCCGCTCGCCACAGTTGGGACAGAGATAAGCACCTTTATCCACGGCACGGCATCGTTTTTGTTTCCGTTTCGGCATGCCCTATTTTAGGCTCCCAGCGGCAGGATTTTGGCAAGCACTAGTCAAGCTGAACGGGGGCACCGTTATTTCGGACCGATTCGTACATCGCCAGGATGATGGCGACGGCTTTGCGGGCTTCGCTTGCGGCGGTGTCGGCGTCTTTGCCGTCGGCCCAGGCGCCCAGGATGTGCTGGATGTTCTGGCCGTGCAGGTCCAGGGCGACATCGGTGGCGCTGGAGCCTCCGCCGGTGGTCTTTTGCCCGTTTGAGAGCTGTTCCAGAAGAGGCTTGTCCTGCGGATGCTCGTCGCGGAACTTATAGGTCTTCAGGCCGCCTTCGGTGCAGGCGGTGCCGTTTTCGCCGCCGATCTCGACCCGGACGTGGCCGCCGGGATACATGGCGGTGCTGCCCATGATGGTGCCGAACGCGCCGTTGGCGAACTGGAGGGCGCAGCTCAGGGTGTCTTCAACTTCGATCCTGGCGTGGATGCGGCTGGCGCCGTAGGCGGAGACCTGCCGGACCGGTCCGACGATCCACTGCAGGAGATCGACGGCGTGAACGCTCTGGTTCATGATGGCGCCGCCGCCGTCGAGTTTCCACGTGCCGCGCCAGCCGCCTTCTTCGTAGTAGCGGTCGTCGCGATACCAGGGGGTGAAGCAGCCGGCCCACCCGATTCGGCCGAAGCGGCCTTGGACGGCGGCGTCTTTGAGGGCGCGGTTGGCGGGATTCCAGCGGTTCTGGAAGATGCCGGCGAGGCGCACCTTGTTTCGCCGGGCGGAGGCGATCATCTGGTCGATGCGGTCCAGATGGATTTCCATGGGCTTTTCACAGATGACGTTCTTGCCGGCTTCCAGCGCCATGAGGACCGGGTCCATGTGGTTGCCCGAGGGCGTGCAGACGTGGATGACGTCGATCTGCTCATTTTTGAGCATCTCGAACTGGTCGGCGTAGGCGGGGACGTGGGCCAGCTTGTTCTTATCCAGGGCGGCGATGCACTTCTCGGGCTGCAGGTCGCACAGGGCCACAAGCTCCGCGCCGGGAACCTGGGGGAGCGTGCGTACGTGCCATTCACCCACCGTGCCAACGCCAACTACCGCGCAGCGCCATGTTCTGGACATAGTCTTTCTTTCTTTGAGACAACCAAGGGCCGCAACGGGGGCGGCGTGTACGACTCACCTGCTGGGCAGGCAACAGTTCAGGGGCTCTAGCTGAGGCGAAGGAACAGGATCAGGAAAATCAGATTGACGATCAGCGACACGCCCAGGATGGCAATCAGGGCGAGGAATCTCGGCTGGCGGAACAGATCCGAGACTGTCAGGTCGGCCCGGATCGGCTCGGTGGCGCCACGGCTGGCGACGGGCGACGAGCGGATCGCGGCCTTGGCTGGAGCGGGCGTGTCGGCCGGTTCGTCGGTATCCTCAATGGCGGTGCCGGATTCTTCGATCGACTCAAGCTGGTCGAGCTCGATGTTTCGGTGGGCATGGAGGGGCGGCTTGCCGCTGCGGATGAGGCGCAGATCCTCAAGCATGTCCTCGGTGGAGGAATAGCGATCCTCTCGCTTCTTGGCCATCGCGATGTCGATGACTTCGCCGATGCCGGCCGACAGGGTGGTGTTTACATGGTCGGCCGGCGTGAGGGGCTGCTTGAGGTGCTTGTGCATCACGGCGGCGGGGGTGTCGCCCTCAAACGGGGGCCGGCCGGTGAGCAGGTGGTAGATGGTGGCGCCCAGCGAATAGAGGTCGGCGCGGAAGTCGATATCGACTTCACCGCGAATCTGTTCGGGACTGATGTAGTAGGGGGTGCCATAGGCCTTGCCGGCCTCGCTTTCGGCGGCGAGCTTGTCATTGGTGGCGCGTGCCAGACCCAGGTCAGTCAGCTTGGCGACGCCGCCGGGGGCAAGGATGATGTTCTTGGGCTTGACGTCGCGGTGGATCAGTCCTCGCTCGTGGGCGTGGGCCAGGGCGGATGCCATCTGGATGGCGATGTCCAGAGCCTCGGCCTCAGAGAACTTGTGGCCTTCCTGCATGATGTCGTAGAGGGTCTTTCCCTCGATGCACTCCATCACGAAGAAGTGGTAGCCGTCGGGCGAGCAACTGACGTCGATGGCCTGGACGATATTGTTGTGTGAGAGCTTGGCGGCGGCTTTTCCTTCTTTGTAGAAGCGGTCGACGAATTCGGGGCTCTCGGAGAATTTGCGGGGCAATACCTTGATGGCGACGATGCGGTCAAGGGAGATCTGGCGCGCCTTGTAGACGGTCGCCATGGCACCCTTGCCAAGCTTGCCCAGAAGCTGATAGCCCGGGATCTGCGACGCGGTCTTGCGGTCGTCGACGATCTGGCCGCGGATGCGCTTGGCCTGGTTGGCGGTGATGAAATTGTTGTCGACCAGAATGTCGGCCAGGCTGCGCTGGCTGGGGTCGGAGGACTGCTTCTGCTGCTCGCGGCACATCTCCAGTTCGGTGCGGGTAACCAGGCCCTGCTCGACAAATGCCTTGCCGAGTTCAGTATCCGCAGCGGCGGCGGTGGTGTTGCCGGCCACAGAGCCGCCGGCGGTGGAGGTGTTGGGATTGGGATCAATAGACGCCATAGTCCACGAACTCACTTTCGGCCGCATCGCTACGCCGGGCATACCAAAGTCGCTGCCACGGACCAGCAATGCCAGAACTTAGGATTGTAGCGGGGCACTGTCAAGTTAAACGAGCGTGGATATCAGGGTTTTAGGGGCGGCACGCATGTGCCAGGGCCGGGCGGGCATGCCCATTTCTCTGGGAAGCGGTCAATTGCAGCCAAAGGACTTCTCCCAATGACGTTGCCACAGGTTGCCCTGATGCAGGACCCCGCGTCCCATTCCATAATCGCACCTCCATGGTGCGATTATATATTGGGGAAAATTTTATTTTATGCTTGCAATCAAGAACTACCGTGCTATTTTGTATTCCGTGGTGTTGCTTTGGCCGAATCGAATGGGAAGCGCAGGATGCAAGCAAGAAATAGACAGCGGGGGGGGGGCAATGAAGATCACCAATCGCTCTCTCCCTGTCCCCGCCTCCCGGCGTCCCCAGGTCTCGCGCTGCCGCCCGCGGACCCCCGCGCCCGCCCGGCGGGTTCCCCGGTCGCCGGCCGTGGCCCCCCGCCGTGTGGGGAATGGGGGCGGGGGGGGGGGACGAGATCTGGCGGGAGGGTGGCGAGGGTGAGCAGGAGGCCGGCGGGATGGGAAGGATCGCGGCCGGCGATGGAAGGCGGGAGGACGGCCAGCGGGAGGTTGACGCGAGGGAAGAGGAGGTCTTCGGAGAGGCCCATCCAGTCGGCCGGGAGGACGGCGGAATCGGTGGGGGGCGGGGGTGGGGGTGGGGCGGCGGGGAGATTAGACAGACCGACGAGGGCGAAGAGGAGGGAGAGGGGAAAGAGCAGGGAGGGCGAGAGGGTGAGAGGGCGGGAGGGCGAGACCTGGGGACGCCGGGAGGCGGGGACAGGGAGAGAGCGATTGGTGATCTTCATTGCCCCCCCCCGCTGTCTATTTCTTGCTTGCATCCTGCGCTGCCCATTCGATTCGGCCAAAGCAACACCACGGAAGATAAGATAGCACGGTAGTTCTTGATTGCACGCATAAAATATAATTTTCCCATTCCATAATCGCACCATGGAGGTGCGATTATGGCGATTGATTGATGGGGAAAGAAAAAAAAGGACGCGATTCCATTTGACCTCAGCCCGCCAGGCGCTTTGGTTGCGGTGCGACCCCTCCAGTACAAGCTATTGCGTCCGCAAGTTGCTGTCCATGTCGCTTAAATGGAATCGCATACTCTTTTCCTCCTTGATCTTTCCGGCCCGGCGGCTGACCAGCAGGCCGCCCGGAAAATGGGCTCGGGCGCGGAGGGTGAGGAGT
>JBBQTU010000144.1:0-11409 GCA_038213005.1 Tepidisphaerales bacterium
CGGCAACAACCGTATCACCGACAACGACATCCACGACATCGGCGAAATCTTCAAACCCGCCATCGGCGTGATCGTCTGCCACTCCTTCGGCAACGTGATCTCGCACAACCACATCCACCACACCCACTACTCAGGCATTTCGGTCGGCTGGGTCTGGGGCTACGCCGAGAGCGTCGCCCGCGACAACATCATCGAGAAGAACCACATCCACCACATCGGCAAGGGCGTGCTCTCGGACATGGGCGGCATCTACACCCTGGGCGTGCAAGGCGGTACCGTCATTCGCGGCAATCTCATTCACGATGTCCGCACCGCCGAATACGGCGGCTGGGCCATCTACCCCGATGAAGGCTCATCGCACATGATCATCGAGGACAACCTCTGCTACGACACCCAGTCCTCGGTTTTCCACACCCACTACGGCCGCGAACTGATCGTCCGCAACAACATCTTCGCCTTTGGCGGGCAGTCCATCATCGCCCTCGGCCGCCGCGAACTTCACAATTCCTTCACCCTGACCCACAACATCATCGTCGCCGATAATCAGCCCATCCATTACGGCAGCTACAACGCCAACTTCGACAAACCCTCGTTTGTCTCCGATTACAATATACTCTGGGATGTCGCCAATAAGACCCCCACCGGTGCCCAAGACTCTGCCGGCCGAGGCGGTGCCAAACACTCCCTGGCCGCGACTCGAAAGCTGGGGCTGGAGGTCCACTCGAAAGCCGCCGACCCCGGCTTCAGAAACCTCGCCAAGCGCGACTTCACCCTCGCGCCAACCTCACCCGCCGTCGCCATGGGATTCAAGCCCCTGGACCTCTCCGACGTCGGCCCGCGAAAGAGCCCCAAGGCGACAAAGCCATGACCCGCACCCCGTGCGCATCCTCGGCACGCCTGGTGTTCACTTGGACCCCGGCCGGGTATCCTTACACCACTGATTCATGCTCCGTTTCCTCGAGTTCATCTTCGGTCTGGAACGTGGCTTCCTCTCGCGGGATGGCGATCTGGTTCTTCGCTTTGATCCCCCCTGGCCCGGGATTGCTCCGGCCTGGGTGTGGAATCTGATCCTCGCGCTGCTGGTCCTGGCATGGGTTGCCTGGATCTACCGACGCGAGAACACCACGCCGCGAAAGCGGATCGTGCTGGCCACCTTGCGCGTGACACTCTTCGCCCTGCTGCTGGCGATGCTCAACCGCCCGATGCTGGGCCTGGTGCAAAGCCGCGGCGAACCTTCGGTCCTGCCCATCCTCATTGACGACTCGGCCAGTATGCAGGTCCGCGATGTGACCGATGGGGCCCAGCCGCACTCACGACTGGATGCGGCCAGGAACCTGCTGACCTCATCGGACGCGAGACTGCTCCGGGAACTGTCAAAGACCCACACGCTGCGGCTGTTCCGCTTCAGTTCCTCTCCCTCGCCCCTCCCGGCCATCGCCTCGGACGGCCCACCGACCGAAGCCGTCGCCGCCATCGACAAACTCACTCCTGCCGGGCAGGGCACGCAGGTTGCCCGATCCGTGAAACAGGTCGCCGAAGAACTGCAGGGGCAGCATGTCGCGGGGCTGGTGGTGCTGACCGACGGCCGAGATGTTCCGGCCGGCAACTGGGCGCGAGACATCGAGTTCCTGCGCGGCGCGGGCATGCGTGTCTACGCGGTGCCGGTGGGGTCGGACAAGCGCCTGCGCAACGTCGCGATCGAGCGCGCCACGGCACAGGATGTGGTCTTTCAGGGCGACCTGGCGAGCATCCACGTGCAGCTTTCGGTGACCGGGGTCGAGCCTGGCGAACGCATCCACATCGACCTCAAGGACGCCAAGGGCGGGCGACTGCTCAAGCGTGAAGAGGGCAAGGACGCCGGGCGCACGCTCACGGTGCAGAGCGACGGGACGGTCGAGACGGACCTGGTTTTCCGGGCCGAGCAGATCGGCCCGCAGGATGTGCTGGTGGATGTCGCCCCGATCGATGGCGAGCTGACCACCGACGACAACTCGCGGCGCCTGCAGCTTTCGGTGCTGGATGCGAAGGTCAACCTGCTCTACATCGACGGCTACCCGCGTTGGGAATACCGCTACCTGCGCAACCAGATGACCCGCGACAAGACGGTGTCGATCAGTTGCCTGCTGACCAGCGCCGACCCCGGCTTCATCCAGGAAGGCAGTAAGCCCATCCGGTTCTTCCCGCAGACGATGGACCAGTTCCTGGAATACGACGTCGTGCTGGTGGGCGATGTCGATCCGCGCCAGTTCACCGACGCCCAGATGACGATGCTGCAGGACTTCGTCGTGAAAAAGGGCGGCGGCTTCGGCATGATCGCCGGGCCGAGGTATGCCCCGCAAGCCTATCGCAACACGCCGGTCGAGGCGATCCTGCCCGTAGACATCTCGGCCGTCCGCACGCCGGCCGGGAACGACCGGGGCGGCACACAGGGCTTTCGCCCGGTCATCACCCCCGAAGGCGAGGCGTCGCCGATTTTCCGTTTTTTCAGCGACCGCGATGAGAACCGCAAGTACATCCATGACGAGCTGCCGCTGCTCTACTGGTACGCCCGCGGGGCAACGGCCAAGAGCGGCGTGGGCGAGGTATTGGCCGAGCACCCGACCGACACCGGCCCAGACGGGCGCAAGGCCGCCCTGCTGGTGGTCGGGCGGCCCGGCGCCGGGCGGACGCTCTTTTCGGCGATCGATGACTCCTGGCGATGGCGCTTCTACACGGGCGAGTCGATCTTCGACACTTACTGGGTGCAGCAGATCCGCTACCTCGCTCGCGGGCGCAAGATTGGCCAGCGTCGCCTTACGCTGGCGTCGCTCCGCCCCACTTACGAGCTGGGCGAGCAGGCCCGGGTTAACGTCCGCATTCTGGACGACCAGCTCGCCTCCACGCTGGCGGACCAGCTCTCGGCCGAGCTGACCGACAGCGACGGCAAGCTGCTGGCGACCCCGGCCCTCACGCGCCAGCCGGGGCAGAAGGATCTGTTCTCGCTGTCGTTGCCGGCCGGGCAGATCGGGCGGTTCACGGTACGTCTGCCGTCCATCGCACCGGGCGTCGAAGCGGTGGACACACCGTTCGAAGTCGTCGCCCCGAAGCTGGAACTGAGCGACCCGCGCGTGGCGCGCGCGGCCTTGTCGCAGTTGGCCGGCGAAACGGATGGGAAAGTGATTGAACTGGCCAATGCCCAGGCGGAACTGCTGGCGATCCCGTCGGCCGGGCGCATCGTGCCGGTGCAGACTGCCCGGCCGATCTGGTCGAGCCCATTGGTGCTGATCGCGCTGGCAATCCTGCTGACGGCGGAATGGGCATTCCGCAAACTCGCCGGGCTACTGTGACGGAAGAGCGGAAGGCGTATCTGCCGGCCGAGGGAGGGGCATTGGGGAATTGCGGCTTTGGGAAGTACGAATTACGAGTCGTCAGGCGACCCGTCTGACTCGTTCAAGGATGCGCTGGTCCGGCTTTGGGGCGCGGTGAAGCTGCCAAGTGACTTCCAGGTTCATCCAGACCTCGGCGCTGGTGCCAAAGGCAGCGGCGATCTCCTTGGCCGTCTCAGCGGTGATGGCTTTCCTGCCATTGATGATCTGGTTGATGGTCTGAAGTGGGCGGCCGAGGATGTGGGCAAAGGTTGCCTGAGTCCAGCCGCGAGTTTCAAGCTCTTCACGGATGAATTCGCCAGGGGAAAGGATTGGGCTGGCCATGGGAACTCCTAGTGGTAGTCAACCACTTCAATAATGACAGCGGTCTTGCCGACGGCAACTTCAATTCTCAAAACGAGCCGCCACTGATCGTTGAGTCGCATCGAATGCTGTCCTTCGCGATCGCCTCTGAGCTTCTCATAGTGCAGACTTTTCATCATGTGAAAGTCTCGTTCATCGCCAGCGGCACGAATAAACTGCATTCGCTTGCGAAACGCCTTGGCGACCTCCGGACCCAGATTCGCGTGGTACGATGTATCCCGTTCCACGTGCTCAAGCTTCCGATCCAGATGGCGGACGTTCATCGGATATCAGTTTATCACTGATACGCTGATTTTTCAAGCAGCCAGTCGTAGGTTTCCTGGGCGGCCCAGGGGTTGGCCGGGTGGCCGGCGGTGGGTGGGAGAACGGTGATGCCGGAACCGACGGCGGCCCATTTCACCATGGAGTCGAGCTGCTCCATGCGGCTGGGATCGAACTTTTCGGTGAGGACCAGGCGGATGCGCTGTTTGGCAAGCCAATCGCCGCGGATGTCGCCCAGGACGACGCGCGGATGGGTCATGATGGCCAGGTCGGCGGCGTAGTAGCCTGGCTTGCGGGATGCCAGCAGGCTGGCGGCGCGGGCGCCCATGTTCTGGCCAGCGACGCTAATCCGCTTGTCATCCATCGGCAGCCAGGCGGCAGCATCTTCGATGGCCTTGCTGACGGCGGCGACGATGGCCGGGGCGTCCCAATGGCCGATGAGCGGCGGGAGTTGGGGGCAGATGAGGATGAAAGGGAAGTCCTTCTGTCTCTCCGGGCGGAGCAGTTCGGCGGCCGGGCCGGCGTAGATCATGCCATCGCGCTCGACGCCGATGGTGCGGTCATCGTGGAGGAAGACGAGGGTCGGGGCCTTGGTGCCGGCCTTCAGGGAGGGCGGGAGATAGATCAGGCAGTTCATCGAGAGTTTCTGACCGGATATTTCGACGGGGATCGATCGCTGCTGGAAGCCGGGCCGGGGCTTCACATTGGCGCTCATGGCGGGGGGCAGAGGTGGCGTGGGCTGCTGGCGGCGCCGGACGAGCATCCACTCGTATGCCTGGGGATTGGCATAGCAGGGAACCCAGACACCGTGGCCGCCGGGGCCTTTGATGACTTGGGCGGTGCCACCGGCGGCATTGATGCCGTCCACCATGGCATGGCTGCCGACGATGGGCTCCTGGTCACCTTCGCCGACGATCGCCAGGGTGCGGACACGCTTGAGAGCAGCACCGGCGGCCGGAGGCCAGGGCTTGGCGGAGATCGGCATAATGGCCGCGAAACGAGAAGGGTTCCCCTCGGCGACTTTCCACGTGCCCAGCCCGCCCATACTCAGGCCGGTCAGGCAGACGCGGTCGGGGTCGTGGGCGAGTTTTGGCAGCACGCGATCCAGCATGGCGTTGAGGTACTTGGGCATCGTGTTGTCATCCCATCGCTGTCCGCGCGGCGGGCATTGCGGGGAGATCACCACGAACGGGAATGAGTGCCGGAAGTCGGCGCGATCAGTCTTGAGCAACTCGCAGTTAGGGCCGTGGAGGAAGATGCTGTCCAGATCGGTGCCACATTCGCCGGCGCCGTGCATAAATACGAGGACGGGGGGCTTGGCGTTAGGCTGGTAGTTGTCGGGCAGCCAGAGGACATAGGGGAGTCGCAGCGTCTGGCCGGCAACGGTGGGGTAGGCGGCGAGGCGATAGGTGCCGGGCTTGTCGGGAATGGGATCGTCGGCGGGCGTGACAGCGGCGCTGGCCGTCGGCGGCGTAGTGGCCTGGGCATAGCCGAGTTCACAGGCGAGGGCGGCCAGCATCGCGGCCAGCAGGGATAGATAGCGGGACGGCGAGATCATTCCACAATCCTTCTTAGATAGGGGGTGCGCTGGATCAGCAGCACGACGCCGAGGCTGGCGAGATAGACGATGGCGGTGACCAGCGGGATGCCGATCCAGACGTTGGGCGTGATGGCGGTGATCTCGTTCCAGTTGCGGAGGAAGTTAAGGTGCAGGTGGTTGGCCAGGAAGTCGCGGAGGGGATAGGGGACTTTGAGGATTTCGCGGAACATCGGATGCACGAGGTAGAGGCCCAGGGTCGTGGGGGCGAGCCAGGCGGCCAGGCGATGGGCGCGGGTGCTGGGTTCGGGGGTGCCATCGCGCCGACCGAACATGTTGACCAGGATGATCCAGGCGCAGATGGAGAGAGGAATCCGCACGGGGCTGAGGAAGTCCAGCAGGAGCATGCTGGTTGAGGGATAGGCGTGCACGCCGAATTTCCCGCAGAGGTAGCCGGTGACACCGGCAAGAGTGGCCATGCAGGTGAGCATGATGACCCAGCACCACGCGAGGGCGCGGCGGCTGACATAGGCCTCGCGGAAGTAGTAGCCGGCGAGGTAGTAGGCGACGAACGGGGCGAAGCGGGCGAAAGCGCTGAGTTTGGTGCCCATGAAGCCGTTGACCACCGAGTCGGCACACCAGATGCCCAGGAGAATGAAGACGGTGGTGCCCAGCATCGAGCGCGAGGCGTGCTTGACGAAGATGCGGAAGGCGGGGGTGAGGGCATAGAGCCCGGCGATGCGGAAGATGAAATGGAGGTGGGCGTAGGGTTCGCCGGTGACCAGGAGGACCATGGCGGTTTTGCCATCGGCGATCCAGCCGGTGTAGTAGAGCCCGAAGAGGAGGAAGAACGCTGACCAGAAGACCAGCGGGATGCCGATGCGGGTGAGGCGTTTGCGGTAGAAAACACGCGACGGCTCTTCGCGACTGGGGTCCAGCAGGAGCGACCCGGAAAGCATGATGTAGACAGGGACGGCGAAGCGGCAGATGGCGTCGACGATATTGCAGACCCACCAATCGAGGCTGGTGGGGCTGAGTCGCGAGTCAAAGAGTGGGATGTCGCAGACATGGCCCATCACCACGGCGACGGTGCCAATAACGCGGACGGCATCGCCGTAGGCCATGCGGCGGGGGCGCGGCTTGCCGGCCGGATGGGCGGTGGGCGTCAGGGCCTGTGCGTGCGGTTGCGACGCTGACTCTGCGGCTAATGAATGGGCAAGAGAACTCACAAATACTCCTTAGGCGGTCAACCCCCCGAGCCTTTATACCCACAAGGGCAGCGGATGTTGAGTCCCTCTTTAGAGAGAACGAAGCGGCTGCGCCGGGGAGGTACTGCGGCCGAGGGCGGCACGCGCCACGGTTCTTGCAGCAAAGATGACGGCGTTCAGTGCGGGATTTCGGGGTTGCGCAACTGGAGATCGGGATACCAGTGCTTCATGACGTTCCAGTAGAGGTCTTCTTCGATGCCGGGGATGGGGGTGAGTTTGGAGCCTCTGATGGCCGGGTCGCCGTCGATGGCCGGGCCCTGGAGGTTCCGGACGGAATTGGTGGCCACATCGAGGAAAACCGCCACTTTCTGCAACTGCCGGCGAAAGTGGAATCCTTCCTGGCGGACAGGTAAGATTCAGCGTTGAGGACAACCATGCGAAAAATCATCATTGACTCGAATATCTGCAATGGCTTGCCCACGATCGAAGGCACCCGCATTAGCGCCCAAACCGTGCTGGAGTTCCTGTCGGCCGGAGACACCATTGAGGATGTCCTTGAGGAATACCCCACCCTGACCCGCCAGGACGTGCTGGCCTGTCTGGCTTATTCCGCTCAGTTGATGAAGCATCATTTCTCAGTCCAGGCGGTCGCTTGAACGGCTTTCTGCTGGACGAGAATCTACCCCGCCGGCTGACCTTCACGCCGTCGCTTCCCGTGGTCTTTTCAACCTCCCTCGGCGACAGCCCTTCAGATACGGCGCTCTGGAGCTACGGGCGAGAACACACACTGGTCATCGTGACCAAAGATGCCGACTTTTCGGACCGCATCATGCAAGCAGCGCCGCCACCCTGGATCGTCCATCTCCGTTTTGGCAATCTGCGCCGCAATGACTTCCACAGCTTGCTCGCCAGAATGTGGCCCGGAATCGAGGCCCTTCTTCCGGACCACAAACTGATCTGTGTGTATCGCGACCGTATCGAGTCCTTTCGCGACTAAACCAACCCACCGGCCGGGCATGGATGGCACTTCCCGAAGCGACCCCCAAGGACAAAGCGGCCACAAAGCCTTCAAGGGTGGGCCTAACGCGGGGTCTCGGGCGTGAGCAACTGGAGATCGGGGTACCAGTGCTTCATGACGTTCCAGTAGAGGTTTTCTTCGATGCCGGGGATGGGGGTGAGTTTGGAGCCTTTGATGGCCGGGTCGCCGTCGATGGCGAGGCCCTGGAGGTTCCAGCCGGAATTGGTGGCGACGTCGAGGAAGACCACGCCGCGCCTGGCGCGGGCGGAACTGTAGTTGGCGATGAATCGGCTGGCGATGCCCTGAAAGCGGCGGTCATAGGCCCGGAGGATGCCGGTGGCCGAGTCGCGGAACAGGAGTATCGGCACGCCATCGACTTCGATGTTCACGGGCTTGGCGGGGATGGTGCTCTGCTGCAGCACGACGGGGTTGGTGGAGGGGATGAGGGTGACGACGGCGGCGGGATCAGATGGGGCAGCGTCGGCCGGGCGGGTGGTTGGCGGAATGGGGAACTGGGGCAGGACGGGGGCGGCGATCTGGGTGGTGGTATCGGCGACCTGGACGACCTTGGTCTGGGGGTGCAGTGCGTGCCACCTGGCCCATGTCATCTTGAAGGTGGGGACGGGCGAGAGAAAGCCTTCGGGCTTGGCGCCGTGGGCGGTCAGGCCGGTCAGGCCGTTGATGAACTCACCGACGCGGCTGTTGAAGATCAGCAGGGCGTTGGCGGGCATGGAGACGATATCGAGTTCGCGGGCCTGGAGTTGTCGGGTGACGTGCCAGGCGACAGCGCGATTGGCGAAGGCCGACCACATCAGCATGTAGCGTTTTTCTCGCTCGTTATGGAGAATGACCGGGGCATAGTAGAGGGTGCGATAGGGGAAGGCGTAGTAGTTGTCGCCAAAGTGAACGCCGACGACGAATTCCTGGTCGGTCAGGACGGCCTGGGCGGCGGGGATGGGCGGGGGATTGTCCAGGATGCGGTAGGCGTTGATCGAGCCGGTGGCAAACTGCTGGGCGAAGAGCGCCAGCACCGGGGCCAGGCCGATGAGCCACCACGCGCGTTTCTTGCCGGCGATGATCAGGACGGCGAGGGTGAGGCAAAGCAGGACGGCGAGGGTGAACAGCGGCCACTGGAGGCGGCGGGTGACTTCGATGATCTGCATGCCGTGCTCGTGGAGCACCCATTGCGGGAGTGTGCCATAGACGGCCACGGCCGCGCTAAGTGTCGCCAGTGCAATCAAGAGCAAGGGCAGAATCATCGTACCATCCGTGTTACGAAGTAATCCTCGGCCAGAACATGGCCGGATTTGTAGGGTTATCGTAGCGATTTGCCGGCGTGTTGCCAGAGCGAGACTCACAACTGGGTGAACTGGGCATGCCCGTTTTTCCGGGCAACCGCAGAAACCCAGCCCCATTGAGCGGCAGCGCACTCGTGGCGCGGTCCGCCTGCGCAGCATCTCGCCCGGGCGGACCGGCCGCAGCAATGCCGTCTCGCGGCAGCGAGTCGTCGTTCCGCTGCTGCTCAATGGGGCTGCCAATCGCCACATCACAAGGCCTGCCCGGAAAAACGGGCACGCCCTCGAAGAGTGCGACCGCAGCCGCTCACTTCGTCGGCGCAGTCCGCAGCATCTCCAGCAGCTTGGAAATATCCGGCGGAAGCGGGGCTTCCAGCGTCATCGGCTCCAGCGTCACCGGATGGGTGAAGGTGATCTCGCGGGCGTGCAGCGCCTGGCGGTCGAACCGGAAGTCGCCGGATTGAAAAATCCGTCCGCCGTACATCGTGTCGCCCACCATCGGAAGGCCCAGGGCTGTCATATGGACGCGAAGCTGATGCGTCCGGCCGGTCTTTGGAGTGAGTTTCAGGAACGAATACTTCTGCGGCGGCGGCGGGTTCTTTTTGTCCTTGGCGAACTCACTGGGCAGCAGCACCGACGGGTCGGCGTAGGCGAATGTCTCCAGCACGTCATACCGCGTAACGGCCTCGCGACCGCCGTTTTCCACCTTGCGGATCGCCTGCTTCTCTCGCACGTAGCGATCCTGCCCGATGGGCATGTTGATGACGTCCGAGTGCAGTTCCGGAATGCCGTGGATCACCGCGACATACGTCTTCTGGATGGTGCGGTTCTCAAACTGCCTGGCCAGTCGCCAGTGAGCCTCATCGCTCTTGGCGATCAGCATGATGCCCGTGGTGTTCTTGTCCAGGCGATGAAGGATGCCCGGCCGCCACGAGCCATTGAGCGTGCTCCACTTTTGCCCGTAATACACCAGGGCGTTGACCAGCGTGCCTGTCCACTTGCCGCGGGCCGGATGCACCATGATCGCGGCCTGCTTGTTGATCGCCATGAAATGTTCATCTTCATAGACGACATCCAGCGGGATCGGCTCGGGGATCAGTTCGTTCACCGGCTCGGGCGGGGCGAACATCTCGACGATGTCTTCGGTACGCGGGTGATAGCTGGCCTTGGTGGGCTTGCCGTTGACCTTGACCAGGTCTTCGTCGATCAGCCGCTGAACGGCCGCCCGCGACAGATAGCCCACCCGGTCGACCAGATACTGGTCAATCCGGCGGGTGAGGTTCTTGGCGACGCGCCACTTGAAGTGCTCGACATCGCTCTCCTCGTTGGATTCGAGTGGCGACTCGATCAGCACCAGCTCATCGCTGGGCGGATTCACAGGAGGTTGTTCAGGTTTGCTGGCCAAACCTACTTCGGCAGAAGCACATCCGACATCGACGGCAGGGTCGGCCGGGTGGTGGACAGGTACAGCGGCCGCTTCACCTTCGCCATCTGCTGCAGGCGAAACTGGGCCTGGGTCTTGAACGCCGGGCTCGTGGTCGCATTGGTGACAAGACCTTCGTAGATCGTGGTGGCAGTAGCCCACTCGCCGCGATTTTCCGCGATGGCGGCCAGGCCAAACTGGGCGGTCGTCGCCGGCAGCAGGCTGCTCCGGTGCGACTTCATGACCTTCTCATAGGCTTCCTTCGCCTTGGCGAGGTATTCCTGCGGCGTGCTTTCCATGCGGAACTTGCTCGGCTGCGTGGCGGCCGCGCCACCGGTGATTTCGGGCAGGTTGGCCAAGGCCCAGTAAAAATCGCCTTCGGCAACGATTGCCTCGGCAACCAGCTTCGGATCATCCGAGGCCTTCGCGGCCGTGATCGACTTGCCGGCGGCGGCGACGATGGCCTCACGGGCGCCTAGCTCTTCCTTGGGGTCCAGGCCGCGCCGGGGGAGGCTTTCCAGTTCGCCCGTAGCCTGTCGAGCGGCGCTGATATTGCTCCAGGCGACGTTGACTTCCTGCTCGGCCAGGCTGCTGCGCTGGCGCATCAGGATGATGCCCAGCACGACAACGACCACACCCAGCAGGACCTTCGCCCCGTGCTGACGGAAAAACCCGGGCGCCTGGGCCAGAGCCTTGGCGAGCGAGTTCGTTTCGAGATCATGCCTGCGTTCGGCTTTCATATGGAGTCGGAGTGTAATTGCGTTGGGCAGGCAACGCAAACTCAGCCGTCCCCCTCAGCCGTTCCCGGGCGTGCCCATTTTTCCGGGCACGTGATTTCTTAGCCCCAACGGGGCGGCATTCCTAAGCCCAGGGTAAGCGTACTCGCGCAGCCCTGGGTAAGAACCATTCACCCTGAATGAGCCCTGAAAGGGCGACACC
>JBBQTU010000145.1:0-11308 GCA_038213005.1 Tepidisphaerales bacterium
CGGTGCAGCAGAGTAGGACATGCTTCGTCACTAACTGCTTGCCACAAGGAGCCGATCGGTATTCCTCCCGCCGACAAGGTCGGCTCGTCAAAGCTGCGAGAAGCTCGCAGCACTCCAAATCGCCTTAAGTGTCCTGCACCCCTGGGCGGCTTGTGCACTACAACCAACTCCGGTGCGCGGGCGGATGGTGGGGCAGGCCGGCCTGTCGCGAGAAAGGGACGTCGGTATACTGCCGGTTAATGAGTGACCGAAGTGTGACACCGCTGACTCGGCCTTTTGATCTGGCGTTATCGCCGCCGGGGTCTAAGAGCCTCACGAACCGCGCGCTGGTGCTGGCGGCGCTGGCGGATGGGCGAAGCTGCCTGCGGAATATTCTGCACGCTGACGACACGGCGGTGATGATCCAGGCATTGGGGCAGCTCGGGTTCGCTCTGGAGGTTGATGAGGCAGGGGGGACGGTGGTGGTGACGGGGTGCGGCGGACGGGTGCCGGCGAAGGCGGCCGAACTGTTTTGTGGCAATTCGGGGACGACGATCCGTTTCCTGTCGGCGCTGTGCTCACTGGGCAAGGGGAGCTATACGCTGGACGGTGTGGAGCGGATGCGGCAGCGGCCGATCTTTGAACTGGGGGCGATGCTGGGGCATCTGGGCGTGCGTCTGGAGTATCCGGAGAAAGACGGGTTTCCACCGATTCGCATCATGGCCCATGGGCTGCCGGGCGGGAGGCTGCATTTTGGCGCGGCACAGTCGTCGCAGTATCTGTCGGCGGTTTTGCAGGTTGCGCCGTATGCCCGTCATGAAGTACACGTGGACCTGGGGTGGCCGCAGACGAGCTGGCCTTATGTGCAGATGACGATGCGGCTGATGGATGAGTTTGGGGTGACACCCGAGCTGATTCGCGACCCGGAGACCGGGCGCCCGATGCGGATCATCATTCCGCCGGGGCATTACCAGTCGCGGGAGTATGCCGTGGAGCCCGATGCGAGCAATGCGAGCTACTTCCTGGCGGCGGCGGCGATCAACAAGGACTCAAAGATCACGATTCACAACCTGGGCAGCGACAGCCTGCAGGGTGATGTGGCGCTGGCGCACCTGCTGCGGCGGATGGGGGCGGACCTGGTTCTTGGGCGGAACTCCATCACTCTGGTTGGCTCGGGCCGGCTGACGGGGATCGACGTGAGCATGGCGGACATGCCTGACATGGCCCAGACGCTGGCGGTGATCGCTCTGTTTGCCGAGGGCGAAACCACGCTACGTGACCTGCACACGCTGCGCGTCAAGGAGACGGACCGCGTGGCGGCGCTAGCGGCGGAGTTGGCGAAACTCGGGGCCGCCGTCGAGATTGAGGGGGATGCGATGACGATCCGCCCGCCGGAGAAGGTGGCGGCGGCGGCGATCGACACTTACGAGGATCACCGCATGGCGATGAGTTTCGCGGTGGCGGGGACGCGCGCTCAAGGGATCGTGATCCGAAATGCGGAGTGTGTGAACAAGACTTATCCGCGGTTCTTCGATGACTTTGACATGCTGGGGGCGTAAGGGTCGTGAGTGCGATGACGTGTTGGGGGGGGCAACCCCCTCCCTAACCCTCCCCCAAGGGGGAGGGGTGTAAGAGCGGGCGTTCTGCAACGGGGAGGAGATAAGAGCGAGCGTCCTGCAAGGGGGAGGGGATAAGAGCGAGCGTCCTGCAAGCGGGACAACAGGGCTGAACTACGTCACCGGGTTTTCGCGGGTGCCCAGTGAGTAACTCGGGTGGGTGGGCGAGTGGTCAATAGCCGGCGACGGCTTGCGGGTTGATGGCCCGCTGCAGTTGGAACGCCAGGTCATAGGCGGCGATGAAGCCGCTGCCGCGGAAGACCTCGGCCTTACCGCTGAGGATGATCACGGTGGGTGTGGTGTCGACGTGGAACTCGGCGGCGAGGGCGGGATTGGCATCGACCGAGATGCGTACGGGGATGAAGCGCGACGCCACGAGCGGGCGAAGACGGGGATCGCACCAGACTTCATGCCGCATGGCCTGGGAGTAGGCAGAGGAGGTCGAGACAAAACTCAGGAGCAGTGGCTTGTGGGTGTCGTCGGCTTCGCTCACGGCGTCATTCAGGGAGCGACGCCAGTCAACGCTGGCAGGCTCGGCGGCGGAGAAGAAGCGATACCAGACGCCTCGCACGTAGACGATCTGTCCAAGAACCACGCCGGCGCAGACGATGATGCACAGCCAGAGGAGAATGGCGGAGGTCCCCGACCGGGCGGATGCCGGTCGTGGTTCGACGAAGGACTCGGGATCAACGAAAATGTCCTCGGACATGAAGGCACTATGATAACATTCCCAGCGCGAAAGGACTAATCCTAAATGACTTTGCAGAGCGAATTGGCAGGGATGTTTGAGCGGATGGCCCAGATCATGCAATTGCGCGGCGAGAACGCCTTTAAGGCGATCGCCTTTTCGAAGGTTTCGCGCGTGCTCAGCGAGACCAGCCTCGACCTCGGGGAGGCGGCGCGGAGTGGGGCCCTGGCGGAGATCGAAGGCATCGGCGACCACAGCCAGCGGATCATCGAGCAGTACGTAAACACTGGCCACAGCGAGGAATACGACGCGCTGACAGCTTCGGTGCCAGTGGGGGTTATCGGAATGCTGGGGGTGCCTGGGCTGGGGCCTAAGACGGTTTCGCAATTCTGGAAGCTCAAGGGAATCACCTCCTGCGACGAGTTGGGCAAGGCGATTGACGCCGGGACGCTGGGCGATCTACCTGGCATAGGCGAGAAGAAACTGGCGGCCATTCGGGATGGGCTGCGCATCCACGCGGCGGGTCAGAAGCGGCGGGGGCTGCGGGAGGCGTCGGCGGTCGGTCAGGCGATACTGGAGGTCTTGAGGGCAGACTCACGCGTGAGTAGAGCGGAGGTCGCCGGCAGCCTGCGGCGGCGGCGGGAGACGATCGGCGACGTGGACATGCTGTGCACCCTGAAGAAGGATGCGGATGCCGAAGTGGTGTCTGCAGCCTTCTCGAAACTGCCGATGGTCGAGAAGGTGCTGGGCTCGGGTGTCACCAAGACCAGCGTGCTGGTCAAAGGTGGATTGCAGGTGGATCTGCGGGTTGTGCCCGAGGACTGCTTCGGGTCGGCGCTGCTGTATTTCACAGGGTCCAAGGACCACAACGTCAAGCTTCGCGGGCTGGCGCAGGACAAGGGGATGCGGCTTAACGAGTGGGGGTTGTATCGGGAAGCGGATCTGGCCGGGACGAAACGTAAGCCGGGCGAACAGCCGGACGCCAAGGCGTTGGCCGGTACGACTGAGGAAAGCGTTTATCGCGCGCTGGGCCTGCCTTACATCGAGCCGGAACTGCGCGAGGATCGAGGCGAGATTGAGGCGGCGGTGGCTGGCAAGCTGCCAAAGCTGCTGACGATCGCCGACATTCGCGGCGATCTGCACAATCACACAACCGCGTCGGATGGCACGGCCAGCGTCCGTGAAATGGCCGAGGCCGCGATGGCGCTGGGGTATCAGTACCTGGCGATCACGGATCACTCGGCATCGTCGGTCATCGCCAATGGGCTGAGCGCCCAGCGGCTGCTGGCGCATGTGAAGGAGATCCACAAGGTCGGCGAGCAGTTGAAGGGGATTACGCTGCTGGCGGGGGCTGAGGTGGATATCCTGGCCGATGGCAGGCTGGATTATGAGGATGCGGTGCTGGCGGAACTGGACATTGTGCTGGCCAGTCCGCACGTGTCGCTGCGTCAGCCGCAGGACAAGGCGACCGAGCGGCTGCTGCGGGCGATCGAGCATCGGTACGTGAACGTGATCGGGCATCCGAGTGGCCGGATGATCAACCAGCGTGAGGGATTGCCGCTGGACTGGGCACGAATCTACGAGGCGGCGGCGCGTACGGGGACGGCGCTGGAGATCAACTCGGGCTGGCCGCGGCTGGATCTGGACGATGTCCACGCCCGTCAGGCGGCGCAGGCCGGGGTCACGCTGTGCATTAACACCGACGCGCACGCAACACGGGGGCTGGAGGACATTTATTTCGGGCTGGGGGTTGCGCGGCGGGCATGGTTGGAAGCGGGGCAGGTGCTTAACACGTTTGGGTTTGAAAAGGTGCGGGCGTTTCTGGCGAGGAAGTGTTAGAGCCGCTCTTGGAAGACCGACCCGCGAATAAGCCGCCGCGAACGGGCTGGGTGTGCCCGTTTTTCCGGGCAGATGTAAGTTGCACGTCAGCGAGTGGTTGGAGCGAATGCGGTGCTGAAAGAGGTGCCCTTTCAGGGCTCATTCAGGGTGAATGGTTTTTACCCAGGGCTGCGCGAGTACGTTTACCCTGGGCTTAAGAATGCCGCCCCGTTGGGGCTAAGAAATCGCGTGCCCGGAAAAACGGACACGCCCGAACGGGCTGAGGGGTGGCGTGTACCAATGCCAATTGCCGGGGCTGCGAGTATAATGATTTGGATGATTGAGCTTCTGGAGCAACATCGCCGGGAGATCGCCGACATCTGCTCCAAGTACGGTGTGCAGAAGCTGGAATCATTCGGCTCGGCCGTGCGCGGCGATTTTGATCCTGCTCGTAGCGACGTTGACTTCTTCTACGAGTTTGACGGGAATCCGATCGGCCTGGCAGACCGCTTCTTTGGGCTGTTGGAGGATCTCGAACTGCTGCTGGGCCGCAAGGTGGATCTGGTCAGCACGCGAGATGTGCGCAACCCCTACTTTCTCCAGGTTGCAAATCAATACCGGGTGACACTCTATGCGGCCTGAGTCGGCAAAGCTGCTGAACGACATGTCCGACGCGATCAACCGGATCTCCGATTACACCATGGGGGAGACGGTGGAGTCTTACCTGAGCGATGGGGAACTGCGCGACGCGGTGCAGTGGAACTTCACCGTCATCGGCGAGGCTTTGGGACAGTTGTACAAGATCGATCCCGAAGTGGCTGAGCAGATCAGGGAATGGCGACGGATCATCGCTTTTCGTAACCAGCTCATTCATGGATACGGCGTCATCAAGAGCGAGATCACGTGGGACATCATTGAGACCAAGTTGCCCGTGCTCCGAGCGGATGTCCGCGGGCTCATAGGGCTGCCATGACGGGCCGGGGCCAGGGAAGGAGCAAGGCATGGGTGCGGAGGAATGGGAGACTGTCGGTTCGGATGCAATCGCCGCGTCCGCGTCCGCGTCCGCATCTCGGCAGTTGCCTACATGCATGGCTCGCGGTTGCCGCGGCTGGGGTTTGCGTGAGCCGGTGACGTGGTTGGCTCTGTGCATTGTCGTGCTGGCCGCCGTGATCAGGGTTATCACGCTGGGGGCGCCGTTCAAGGACATATCGGAGGGGACGGGGGCGTATTACGGGACCCTTGGGCGGAATTACCTCATCGACAATCGCAGTCGGGTCGTACCGATTCAGAGCGAGGGGCTGGATGAGAACGTGCCGCCGCGTTTTTACGACCATCATCCGCCCCTGGTGCCGCTGAGCATTGCGGGAAGCTATCTGCTGCTGGGCGAGGGGGAATGGCAAACGCGTTTGCCCACTGCTCTATGCACCGTGGGGACGGCCGGGCTGCTGCTGGTGATATTCGGGCGACAAGACAGAAGAGTCGGGTTGTTGGCGGCGGGGATCTGGGCAGCCCTTCCGATGACGACCTACTACGGCGGGATGCCCGACATCATCAGCCCGCAACTGCTGCTATTCGTGCTGCTCACGGTGGCGGCTTATGTGAATTTCTCGGAGCGGCCGTCGCCGCGGTCCCTGGCGTGGGTCTGCCTTGCGTTTCTGCCGGCCGGGCTGGTTGACTGGCCTGCGTTTTACCTGCTGCCGATCGTGCTGGTGGCGTTTGCGGTGTCACACCCTTGGCGGCAGTGGCACTGGATCATCCTGTTCTGTTGCTGGGGCACGCTGCTGTTTGGCACCATCAACATTCACTACGCGCTGACGACGCACCGGGAATGGTTCTGGATCGTCTCGCTTTTCTCCGGCCGATCCGTCGGCGGGGTTTCGGACACGTGGGGGAACTGGCTCGCCAAGGGGTGGGACTACCTGTCCGAGTACGCCACCTTCCCTGTGATCGTCATGTCGCTGCTCGGAGCGGTTCGTCTTTTCCGGGGCCGCGAGAAAACGACAGCCGGGTCGGTTGCCCGCATCCTGGTCATCTGGTCTGTTGTCCATGTGATCGTTGGAAAACAGGGATGTACCATCCATCCATGGTGGTGGTGGCCGATGATGCTTTCGCTGGTGTTGATGGCGGCATTCGGGATTGTGGACCTGGCTGAGCGAGCCGGCGCGGCGGGGCAGAAGGTGATGGTCGTTTCGGCGGCGGCGATCGGGTGTCTGCTGGTCTGGGGCTGCTGGCAGGAGCTACCGCGGCTGCTTTCGGCGGACGCCACGTATAGCAGAGAACTGGCCGCGGCCATTCGTCATGTCGCGCCGGGTCGGAACGACGCGGTGGTGCTGGTGGCGAGCGTGGAGCATCCCCCGCTGTGGTATTACGCCCACCGGCCGATCAAATCGGATGTCTGGTCGGTGAAAGGTTTCCAGGAGGCCATGACGAGCCACCAGGCGAACCTGTCGTGGGGATTTTTCCAGCCTTGGCCTTACGCGCCGCGCGCGGTGGTGGTCCCGCCGAGCAGCGTGGGCGCAGCCCAGGAACTGGTGAAGTATCTGGCGGAGCATTACAGGTCGGTGCCGGCTTCGGCAGGGCTGGAGGATTACCGGTTTTTCAGCCTGGACGAGAAGATCAGGTGACGGGCCCTGCGGCGGACGCTGAACAGCAGGTGCCGCGGCGCGGGGGAGGCGTGGCCGAGGTGCCTGCAGGGGCGGGGACTACCACCTGGGCTGCTGCTGGGTGAGGCAGTGGATAGCACCAAGGCCCCAGATCAGCTCGTAGCAGTCGATGCCGATGACTTTGCGATCCGGGAGGTGGGCCTGGAGGATGTCCAGGGCCTTGCGGTCGTTCTTGCGGTCGCGGTAGGTGGGGACGAGCAGGGCGCCGTTGATGAAGTAGAAGTTGGCGTAGGTGGCCGGCAGGCGCTCGCCGTCGCGGATGAGGGGGCGGGGCAGCGGCAGTTCGATCACATCGAAGGGTTCGCCATCCTGGTTGCGGGCTTCATGGAGCCGGGCGAGATTTTCCTGGGTTGGCTCGTAGTTCACATCCCTGGCGTTATTCTCGACGGCGGCGACGACTTTGTGGGGGGTGATGAAACGGGCGACGGTGTCCACGTGCCCGTCGGTGTCATCGCCCTCGATGCCGCCCTTGAGCCAGACGACGTGCTTCTGCCCGTAGTAGTTCTTCAGCCGCCGATCGATTTGCCGGCGGGTGAGGTCGGGGTTGCGATTGGGGTTGAGCAGACAGGATTCGGTGGTCAGCACGGTGCCGGCGCCGTTGAAGTCGACCGAGCCGCCTTCGAGGATCATGTTGGGGTAGAAGACCGGGATCTTCAGGTCGTGGGCGATGCGGGTGGGGACCGCATCATCGTCGGCGTAGCGATCGTACTTGCCGCCCCAGGCATTGAATTCCCAGTCCACGATCGCCGCGCTGACCCGCCCGGCCCGGCCGCGACGGCGTAGCAGGAAAGCCGGCCCGTGGTCCCGGCACCAGCTCTCGTCACTGCGGATGTAGTGGAAGATGACCTGGTCCAGCGGGCAGCGGCATCCCCGCAACTGGCGCTCGACAATCGCCTGGTAGTTGCTGTTGGGGACGGTGATGCGGACCATCTCGTGTGCGGCGACCCGCTTGATGATCTGGGCGAGGTTCCTGGGGATCGATTCGTAGCGGTCGGGGAAGCTGACACCCTCGGGGCGTGGCCAGCTAAACCAGGTCGCGGAATGGGGATACCATTCCGCGGGCATGGAGTAGCCCAGTTCGGCAGGGGTTGAGTCAAGTACCTTGGCCATATCCTATGCCCCAAGGTAACGGGGCGGGCGCACAATTCCAACTGGGGAAAATGCGCGGTGAAGGTGCGCGATGTCGGCAGTGCGTTGGGTGAAACGTCCGGGCCGGGGCGATGGCTGACAACCGAGTCTGTCCCAGGCTGCCCAGGGGCAGGGAATCAGATGGTGTACTGCGTCGCTCTGATGCGACCTTAAAATCGGGGTGGCATGGCCAGATCGGTACTCCGAGATGGCCATGATTGTCCGCCCCATGCTCATTCCGGAGTACCGGCCTGAGCATGCCACCCGTCCGGCTCGGAGAGGCCAACCCCCTCCCAGCCTCCCTCAGGGGGGCGGGGTAAGAAGAGATCATCGCGTCATGCCTGCCAGTTATTGATGCGCCGGTCCTAGGCTGCGACGGTCAGCGCGGATTTGTCATTGCAGACCACGACCGTCTCCCACAGGTCCAGGCAATCGAGCTTGTAGCGGTAATCAACCTGCATGCCCGTGGCACGGACCAGGTCCTGCAGCGCCAGGTCGGACCGCCAGCCCAGCTTGGTGCACAGGGGGCACAGCCACTTCTCGATGGTGGCGATGGCGGGATTCGGGTTCTGGAAATGGTTCACCAGCACGATACGCGCCCCACGCTTGGCCACCCGCTGGGCCTCGCGGATGACGATTTCGGGCTCGGATACCACGGTAATCACATGGCTGATGAAGACGCGGTCAAACGTGTCGTCGGCGAAAGGCAACTGAAGGGCGTTGGCCTGGAGAATGTGGACGTTCTGCCGTTTCTGCTGCTCGATGCGTTTGACGCATTCCCGCAGCATGCCGGTGGAGAGGTCAACGCCGATGATCTGCCCCTGGTACGGATAATAATCCAGCGCCGATCCCGTGCCGATGCCCAGGTCCAGCACCAGCCCATCAGGCTGGATGTCGATGTGCTGAATCGCCTGCTTGATGCGCTTGCGCACCAGCCGGGCGAACGTCACGTCGTAGAATGCCGACTGGACGTCGTAGATTATCTTCGTGCTGGCTTCACGCATCTTCATTAAAGGTCACCCACTTAAAGTCAATTATCGTCTCTGGTATTGGCAACGGTCAATCCAGTTCCTCGTCAAACATCCCGGCCGCGGCGGCGTCCAGCATCCAGGTCAGTTGCCGCGAAAGCGGGTGGATTCTCTGGGCGGGCAATTCGTCGGGCATTGCCGGGCCTTCCAGGACGCGCGCGAGCGTCTTGGACTTCGTACTCCCGGTGACCATCATAACCACTTGCTGGGCAGAGTTGATATAGTCGGCCGTGAGTGTGAGGCGCCACACGTTGAGTCGGGGCACGAAATTGGCAACACACCGCCGCCCGGCCGCGGCAAGAGCCTCGGTATGGGGAAACAGCGACGCTGTGTGCCCGTCGTCGCCCATCCCGAGCAAAATGAGGTCCAGACCATCGGGGAAGCGCTTGGCCAGCAGATTCTCGTATTCGTCGGCCGCCAGTTTGGGATCTTTCTCCCCGGCCAGGCGGTGAATGTTCTGATAGGGAATGCCGACCGGGTCGAGCAGGAGTCGGCAGGCAGCGCCAAAATTGCTGTCAGCATGGGCGGCCGGCACGCAGCGTTCGTCGGCGAAGAGCACCTGCACGCGTTGCCAGTTGATCCGCCTGGTCCATGCGTCGGTCGCCAGGATCCGAAAGAGCGTTTGCGGGGTCGATCCGCCGGAGAGCGCCAGTGTCAGGTCGCGCTCCTGCTGGATCGCGAGCGCGGCACGGCTTGCGATCATCTCGGCAACGCCCGCCGCCAGTTCAAGGGCGGTGGGAAGCACGCGGATTGTCGGGATGAACTCGTCGTCGGTCATGTCTTGCCCCCCTCACCAGCGACAGGGGCTCCACATGGGCCGCCTGCGATCGCTGCGGCGAGGCGCGTCAGATGGCCCGCCGGGCCATGAGCCACAGCCCGATCAGCACAATCACGCCGCTGCCGACAAGCCCAAGAGCCGTACCGGGCGTGGCGTCATAAATGGCGTCAACGATCAATGGCGCCCAGCCCACGCGCGTGGCCCTGGGGCCCAGCATCCGCGGGTCGGTCAGGATGAAAAACCCAACGCAACCTACACCCATCAGCACCAGAATCAATCCGGAACGTCGCATGGTGAGGGATTATAGCGACACGCGCCCGATTTGCATTTTCCGCGCGCCTGGGCAGAGGGGCGTCCGTGCCCGCTTTTCCGGGCGACCTGGCGAAGTGGAGATCGGTTACGAACAAGGAGCCGTCGGCGTAAGCCGGCGGGTTGGCCGACCGGCCCCGACTCACCGACAAGGACTTTCGCCGGTTGGGTATCGCCACAAGGGTGATCACGTTGCCTCGCAGCGGCAACCATCATCCGCTAACCCGCCGGCTTACGCCGGCGGCTCGTTGCAGGCGATTCCGACACGGCATACAGTTACGCTCAGTGGGGCTGGACTTCTGCACTTTCCCGGAAAAACGGGCACACCCCTGCAACG
This sequence comes from Tepidisphaerales bacterium, assembly GCA_038213005.1. Lineage (GTDB taxonomy): Bacteria > Planctomycetota > Phycisphaerae > Tepidisphaerales > Tepidisphaeraceae > JBBQTU01. The sequence goes on from JBBQTU010000145.1 coordinate 10,345, forward strand.
TTGCACGTTTTGCGTTCCACCTATCGCGGGTATATTCAGTGATATGGCTTACCCATTCACAGCGATCGAGAAGAAGTGGCAGCAGTATTGGCTGGAGAATCGCACGTTCCGGGCCCTGGACCCGGCCGACGCCGGGGAGATGCCCAAGGCCTACATCCTGGACATGTTTCCCTATCCCAGCGGCGCCGGGCTCCATGTGGGCCATCCTGAGGGATACACCGCGACCGACATCGTCTCTCGCTACAAGCGAATGAAGGGCTTCAACGTCCTGCACCCGATGGGATGGGATGCCTTCGGCCTGCCGGCCGAGCAGTATGCCATCAAGACCAACACGCACCCTCGCGTTACGACTGAGGTCAACATCAACAACTTCCGCCGGCAGATCCAGATGCTGGGCCTGTCCTATGACTGGCAGCGCGAAGTGGACACCACCGATCCGAAGTATTACCGCTGGACCCAGTGGATTTTCCTGCAACTGTTCAACAGCTACTTCGACCCGATCAAGCAGAAGGCGATGCCGATCGGCCATCTCATTGCTGAATTGCAGAACCAGAACTACGTCGTCGCCCCGGATGGCAGTGTCACGCAGAGCCGTCTGCCCGAAGGGTTGCAGGCCCTGGAAGGGCAGGAGAATATCTACCGTTTGTGGCGTGAACTGGACCCTGAAGAGCAGCGCGACATTCTCGACGGGGTGCGCCTGGCCTACATGGACGAGATTCCGGTCAACTGGTGCCCGGCCCTGGGCACCGTGCTGGCTAATGAGGAAGTGATTGACGGCAAGAGCGAAGTCGGCGGTTTCCCGATCGAGCGGCGCCCGCTGCGGCAGTGGATGCTGCGCATCACCGCGTACGGCGACCGCCTGCTCAAAGACCTGGATATGCTGGCGTGGCCGGACTCGCTGAAGGAAATGCAGCGCAACTGGATCGGGCGGAGCATTGGCGCTGAGGTGGATTTTGAGATCGAT
>JBBQTU010000146.1:0-11244 GCA_038213005.1 Tepidisphaerales bacterium
TCAATCGCTCATCCTCTCGCTTCTGCCTGCCCTTGGGTCGTCCACGATCCCGCATGGTCCACTCCAATCCCATCCGCTTCACCGCAGTGGCCGTCCATGCTGCATCGCCATCTGGCTGCTCACGCTGGATGTGAAGTCTCAGCCGCTTCAGGTCCGCGGCCAATCCTCAGGCCGAGACGCGGACAAGCATGGCCGTCTCGGAGTACCGATCTGGGCATGCCACCCCGATTTTGAGTTGGCATCAGAGCGACGCAGTACACCAGGTTCGGAGGGCTGTTGGGGGCTTGGGCCGGGGAATGTTCGCGGTGCGGCGGGGTTGCAGTTGAGTCTGGTGATTTGCAGCGCGATGGGCATCGTCTATAATCCGGCGCGTCGCAAATGGGGCTTGTTGCTCGCTTTGCGGGAAGGGCTCCGTTTTCGGTCAGGACGAGATGATCTGTGGTCATTGAGCATCAGAAGACAATCGGGAAAGAGGTGATGCTTCGTGGCCCGGGGCTGTTCTCGGGCCAGGAGGCGGAGCTCATTTTCCAGCCTGCGGAGCCTGATACGGGGATCACGTTTATCCGGGAGCAGGAGGGGCGCAAGGCGGCCATTCCCGCGGTTGTGCAGAATGTGATGCACCGGCCCCGGCGGACGTGTCTGCACAATGGATCGCTGCACGTTGAGACGGTTGAGCACTGCATGGCGGCGCTGTCGGGGATGGGGATCGACAACGCCCAGATCGTGGTGCGTGGGGGCGAGACCGGTGAATTGCCGATGGGGGATGGCAGCGCGAAGGTGTTTGTCCAGGCCATTCAGGATGCGGGGATCGTGGAGCAGGAGTCGCCGCTGCAGACGCTGGTCATCCGCCGGCCGATCCATCTGAGTGACGGCAAGGCGAGCATCGCGGCTTTGCCTGGTCCGCTGGACCGGCTGGAGATCATCTACGACTTTGAGGCGCCGTTTCCGATCGGCCATCAGCTCTTCGCGTTTCACGTGGGCGAGGATGATTTCGTCAACGAGCTGGCGCCGGCGAGGACGTTTGTCTTTGAGAACGAGGCTCACGAGCTGCGGGCGCGCGGGCTGGGGCTGCACCTGACGCCCAGGGATCTGCTGGTGCTGTCGGAACGCGGCCCGATCGACAACCGTTATCGATTCACCGACGAGTGCGCACGGCACAAGACGCTGGATCTGCTGGGGGATCTGTATCTGGCCGGGCGGCCGCTGCGGGGGCGGATCGTCGCACACCGGTCGGGGCACAGCCTGAACCATCAACTGGTTCGCAAGCTGCTGGAACAGGAGATGGTGCAGGACCGGCAGTTGCTGCTGAACCGCGACGCGGTGATGGATATCCGCAAGATCATGCGGGTGCTGCCGCACCACTATCCGATGCTGATGGTGGACCGGGTGCTGGAAATGCAGGGGGACCAGAAGATTACCGGCATCAAAAACGTGACGTTCAACGACGTGTTTTTCCAGGGGCACTACCCCGGCACGCCGATCATGCCGGGGGTGCTGATTGTTGAGGCGATGGCACAACTTGGCGGATTGCTGCTGAGCCAGAAGCTGGATAACACGGGCAAGCTGCCGGTGCTGCTGTCGATGGACAAGGTGAAATGGCGCACGCCGGTCGTGCCGGGCGATCAGTTGCTGCTGGAAGCGGTGAGCGTTCGGATCAAGGCCCGCACGGGGCATGTGCGATGCAAGGCGTACGTGCACGACAAGATGGCGGCCGAGGCGGATTTGAAGTTCATGCTGGTGGATGCCGAACCGCCGCAGAACCAGTAGGGCCAGTGAATGCTGAATGCTGAATGCGGAATGCTAAATGCTAAATGCTGAATGCTGAATGCTGAATGCAAAAATCAGAATTTGGACATTCGGCATCGGTATTTGGATTTGACTCGTCATTCTGATTTCGGATTTCTGAAGTTTCTCGGTTCTGGTCTGCTTTCCTAAGGAAATATGACAATGAGCGATGTTCTGCCTGTTGGCGTGGTGGGTTGCGGGCGCATGGGGAAACTGCATGCTCGCGTATATTCGCAGATGCCGCAGGTGAAACTGGTGGGCGTTTTCGACGTGAACCAGGCGGGCGCTGAGGCGGTGGCGAAGCAGTACGGTTGCCGCGCGTTTGCGACGCTGGAGGAGATGCTGGCAGAGGTGAAGGCTGTCACGATCGCCACGCCTACGGAGTTTCACGCGGCGATGGCGGAGCCATGTCTGGGGCGCGGGGTGGCTTGCCTGATCGAGAAGCCGCTGGCGCGGAATTCAGAGGAATGCCGGAAGATTGTCCAGTGGGCCAAGGCCGGCGGGGCGGTGCTGCAGGTGGGGCATGTGGAGCGGTTTAATCCGGCCATTCGCGCGGTGAGCAAGCTGAATCTCAAGCCGCGGTTTATCGAGACGGTGCGCGTCAGCCCGCTGACTTTCCGAAGCCTGGATGTCGGCGTGGTGCTGGACATGATGATCCACGACCTGGATATCGTGCTGTTTCTGGCCGGTGCGAAGGTGAAGCAGTTGGATGCGTCGGGCGTGAGCGTGGCGGGGAATGTTGAGGATGTGGCCAATGCGCGGATCGTGTTTGAGAACGGGTGCGTGGCCAATGTCTCGGGATCGCGTTTGGCGCTGAAGACGGAGCGGAAGCTGCGCATCGTCTGCAACGACGCGTATGTGGCGGTGGACTACGGCAAGAAGGAAGGGGTGATCGTCCGCAAGTCGCCCAGCCTGGATGCCATTCGCGAGACGGTGAAGAAGGTTCGCGCCGGCGAGGTGGCGGATGTAATGCAGCTCAACTTTGCGAGCATGGTCAACCTCGAGCCGCTGAAGGTGGATGCGACTGAGCCGCTGCGTGCAGAGCAGGATGCGTTTGTGGACGCGGTGACGACGGGGAGCCGGCCGGTGGTGAGCGGGGAAGATGGCTCGGCGGCGGTGGAGTTGGCGGAGCGGATCGTGAAGGCGATTGGGAATCCGGAGATTCCGTGAACTACTGAGCGGCGCGGATCAGCGGAGAAGGCGGCAGGGCACTCCGAGGTCTTTGGCCGAGTTAGCGAGTCCCTTGTCGGTGGTGAACAACTCATTGGCATTGGCAAACGCGGCAGCCAGATGGAGGGCATCGAGTGTTCGCAGCGGTAGCGCGAAGCCGGACAACCAGTCTCGAGCCAATTCGTGTTCGCGGTGGCCGATCTCGACGAACTGGTATTGGCCGTCCGCGACATGGATGCGATATTGTCCCAAGGCAGCCGTTGCTTCAGCGCGACTGAGTTCGTGAGTTCGCACTTTCAGCGACAACAACGAGCACAGTTCCAGTTCAACTAACGGGCTGATGACGAGATCGCGGCGCCCGGAGATGGTACGGTCCACGACTGAGCTCAGTGCCTCGGGGCAGTAGAATGATCCCAGGATGCTCGTGTCGAGGTAGGGCATGGATCAATATCGCTGATCCTGGCGGAGGGCTTCGATGGTTCCCTTCGCTGTTGTTCTGCCGAGCCCGATTGTGTCGCGGAATGCTGCCATGCTGGGAAGCCCCTGCTTCAGGCGCGAGGCTGTGGGCGCGAGTACAGCCACTTCGTGTCCTCGCCGCGTGATCGAAACGCTACTACCGCGCGAGATGTGGTTAAGTAAGTCCGCCAGATGCTGCCGGGCTTGTTTCACGCTGACTGTCTGCATAGGCCTCACCTCATATTGTACATCTCAAGTGTACCCCTTCCGCCTCATTGGGTCAAGCTATTTGTCGGATCTGTGAGGCAGGCGTGGCCGGGGCTTTGAGACGGCGGCGCTGTCGGCGTCGGCGAAGCGGAGCAGTTCATCTTTCCAGTGTTTGGCGTAGTCGACGCCGATGCGGGGTCCGCGGACGATGCGCGGAGGGTCGGCGGGGCTCGGGAGCAGAAACAGGCGATTGCCGGTCAGATCGGTGCCGTTGTCGGCGCGGGTGAGGCCAAGGGCTCGCGCGAGTCGGCCGGGGCCGGAGAGGTTTGTTTCCCAATCATCGAGGGGTTCGGCGGCGCGGATCAGGACGGCGGAGCCGGGCTCACCGGCGACGATGTTGAGCATGTGGTACATGCCGTAGATGAGGTAGACGTAGGCGTGGCCGGGCGGGCCGAACATGACTTCGTTGCGGGCGGTGCGTCCCTTGGCGGTGTGGCAGGCGAGATCGTGCGGGCCGAGGTAGGCTTCGGTTTCGACGATGCGGGCGCGGTGGTGGATGTTGCGGGCGTGGTGTACGAGGATCTTGCCGATCAGGGACTGGGCGAGTTGCTGGGCGGGCTGGTTGAAGAAGGATCGTGGCAAGGGTGTCATCGGCATTCCTAGTCAGGGACGATAACAGAGTAGCCAGTCGCGACGGCCGGGCAAGTTGATTGCCCGCCCATCGCCATTAGGATCAAAGGCAGGACAATTCATAATAGCGAACGGGCTTCGAAGATGTCCGACCTATCCTTATGGCCGCTCTGGACGATTCTCGCAGTGATCAGGGCCTCATCGACGCCGCCGGCGCCGGTGAGGAATCCGCGTTTGATGTGCTCTATGGACGATACCGTCAGTGGGTCTATCGCCTGGCGTTTCGCTTCACGGGGCATGAGGAGGATGCGTGGGACGTGCACCAGGAGGCGTTTCTCTACCTGGCGGGGAAGATACCGGGCCTGCAGTTGAGGGCGTCGCTCAAGACGCTGCTGTATACGGTTGTGCGCAGTCTGGCGATCAGGGCGAACCAGAAGCGTCGGCGACTGGTGCTGGATGAGGAGCTATTGGCGGCGATCCCGGCGCAGGGGTCTGACCGGCCGGCCGATGAACTGCGTGAGGTGCTTGGGGATCTGGCGCTGGCTTCGCGACAGGTGCTGCTGATGCGATACGTGGACGACCTGAGCCTGGAAGAGATTGCCCAGGTGCTGGGGATTCCGCTGGGGACGGTGAAGTCTCGGCTGCATCATGCGCATCAGAAGGTTAGGTCCAGCCCGCGGCTATGTCGATATTTCGATCTTGCGTAATGGGCACCAGGGCGGCAGTGGCGTAGGGCAGGGGCGAGGGGTATCGTCTGGATCACCTATGGGCACAGCAGCAGATCGTCAGCGATTCCTGGAGACCAACCGGGCGAGTTGGGACAAGATTGCCGCGCAGTACAAGGGGCGGACGGCGTTGCCTCGCTATGGGCCGCTGGCGCCATCGGAGGATGAGTTGGGGCTGCTGGGGGATGTGCGCGGGCTGAATGTCGTGGAGATCGGTTGCGGCAGCGGGCATTCGCTGGCCTATCTGCATGGGCGGGGCGCGGGAGAGTTGTACGGTCTGGATCTGTCGGGCGAGCAGATCCGCACGGCGGAGCAGACGGCCCGTGAGCATGGGTTTGCACCGAGGCTGTTCTGCTGCGCGATGGAAGAGGATCCGGGGATACCTGCGGGGCATTTTGATCTGGCGGTCTCGATCTACGCGCTGGGGTGGTCGGTCGACCTGGCGGCCACCTTGGGGCACATCGCACGCTATCTTCGTCCTGGCGGGGTGCTGGTGTTTAGCTGGGAGCATCCGGTCTACAGTTGTCTCAAGACGACGCCCAAGGGCATTATGTTGGACCGTTCGTACAGCGCGGAAGGGCCGGCGGAGAAGCTGTCCTGGAAGGGTGAGCCGATTGTCATGCACGCTCGAAAGGTCAGCACGCTGCTGAACAGTGTGATCGAGGCGGGTTTTGCGTTGGAGCGGATCATAGAAGGGGATTTGCAGGAGGAAAGCGACAAGCAGGCTGACTTTCCGCACCGGTGGTATTCAAAGGCCCGCGCTGGAATGATGCCTACGACGCTGATTGTGAAGGCTCGGCGACAGGGCCAGGGATGCGAACCGAAGAGGTGACGGTGAGCGGCCGGGGAGGCGAGTGAGGAATCCACAGATATTTCGTGAACCTTTGGACGATGGTGCGGACTTAACTGGTAATGGACCCGTATGATGACCAGTTTCCGGAGGTGTTGCGTAAGCGGCTGCAGGGCCTGTCGCCTTCGTTGCGGGGGGAGCATCGGGCGGGGGAGCAGGAACTGATGGCCCGGGCGCATCGGCAGATCACGCGGGGGCGGATGCGGCGATTTGCATGGCGCATGGGGGCGACTGGGGGGCTGGCGGCGTGCGTGCTGATTGGGGTAGTGATCTACCATGCGGGCGAGGGGACGCGGCCGGGCGATTCGCCCACGGAATCGGCGGTGGCGACGGTAGCGCCTGGGGATCTGACACGGGCAACGATGGCGGATGCGCTGCAGGCCGCGCGGGCTTTGCGGCGGCCAAGCCGCCTCACGCAGACGGATGTGGATCACATTGCGATGGCGTCGGTGAGCCTTCAGAAGGAGGGCCAGCGATGAGGCACGTTCCATCGAGTCAACACACGCAAGAGCGCAATGACCGCGAAGGCCGCAAGGGCGCGAAGAGAGACGTGAAGAAGCCGGATACAACGGTTCTGCCTTCGCGATTTCTTAGCGTTGTTCGCGCCTTTGCGGTGACGTGGATTCTAGTGGTCGGCGCGGCGTTTGCGGCCGGGCCGACGACGGCTGCTTCGACGTCCGTGCGTTTTGTGACAGCCGACGTGATTGTGCAGAGTCCGCGTCCGCTGGCGGCGTGGCGGGTTGAGTTGAAGTCGGCGGGGGGGAATACTCAGGTTGTGGGCGTTGAAGGCGGGGCACAGAAAGAGGCGTATCGTGATCCGCCGTACTACGACCCGGCCGCCCTGGCTAACTCCCGGATCATCCTGGGGTCGTTTAGTACCGAGAAGGAGCCGCCGCAAGGCGACGTGCATGTTGCGCGTGTGCACCTGCGTCTGACGGGTGACTGCAACCTTTCAGCGATCACGATCGAAGCGGTCGGGACGGATCTCAAGCCTATCGCGGCAACGGCTCTGGTGCGGCTGAACAAACAACAAGAGAAGGAGACGGGAAGATGAGAAGCGGCAGGTATTTCATGTGGCTGGGCGTGGTTGTGTGTGCATCCCTGGCGGCGTTGATAGGCAGTGGCGGGTGTGACAGCGTCTCAAGGACTGGCTATGCGGCGATGAGTCCGAGCACCAGCGTGCCGGGCAGCCTGGGCCCGATGGGCGGGCGGACAGAGCGGCAACGAGCAGGGCAGTCCGTGGGCGAGGCCGTTGCCGGCGATGAACTGTGGGTCATTGCCAAGGCCGCGCCCGATCCGAGCCAGCCGCAAGAGGAGAAGCCTGGGTCCGGGATGCTGATGGCTAAAGAGTGCGACGGTAAGCTCGTTGCCGTGCCGCTGAAACATACCGATGTGCGGGCGCAGGTTGCGGCGTATCTCTCCAGCACCACCGTGCGTCAGCAGTTTCACAATCCCTACAACGGCAAGATCGAGGCGGTGTATGTGTTTCCGCTGCCGGAGGCGGCCGCCATCAATGAGTTTGTGATGAGCATCGGCGACCGGCGGATTCGTGGGGTTATCCGCGAGCGGCAGGAGGCGGAGAAGATCTATCAGGAAGCCAAGAGCCAGGGATATGTCGCCAGTCTGCTCACGCAGGAGCGGCCGAACATCTTCACGCAGTCGGTTGCGAACATCGAACCGGGCAAGCAGATCGACGTGGAGATCACGTATTACCACGCCATGAACTATGTGGATGGGTGGTATGAGTGGTCGTTCCCGATGGTGGTCGGTCCGCGCTACAACCCGGCCGGGTCGACCGGCGGCGTGGGGGCGGTTCAGCGTGGGGCGGCCGGCGTGAGTGGGCAGAAGATCGAGGTGCAATACCTTGCTCCGGGTGAGCGCAGCGGGCATGACATCTCGCTGTCGGTGAAGGTGAACGCCGGCGTGAAGCTTGAGGACATTGAGTGCAAGACACATCAGGTGAGCATTGAGCGGATTGGCGAGCAGGAGGCCGCAGTCGCGATCGTCCCGGCCGACCGGGTGCCCAATAAGGATTTCGTCCTGCGGTTCCGCGTGGCGGGAGATCAGATCAAGACCGGTGTGCTGACTCATCATGCCCCGGCCGGCGGTGGATACTTCAGCGTGATGGTCTTCCCGCCGGCAGATCTGGCGAATCTGGAGCAGGAGCCGGTGGAGATGGTCTTCCTGGTGGATGTCTCGGGTTCGATGTCCGGCAATCCGATCGGCCAGTGCAAGGACGCGATGCAGTATGCGCTGGGCAAGATGCGAGCGGGCGACACGTTCCAGGTGATCACGTTTGCCAATGGGTCGCGGGCGCTGTTTGACCGGGCGCGTCCGGTGGAGAAGTCGTCGATCGCCGAAGCGCGCAGCTTTATTGACGGTGCGAGCGCCGGCGGCGGCACGGAGATGATGACCGGGATCCAGGCGGCGTTCGACGCGCCGGCCGATCCGCAGCGCCAGCGGATCGTTGCCATGATGACCGACGGCTATGTTGGCAACGAGGATCAGATACTGCAGGCGATCCACGACAAGTTGCGCGGAGCCAGGATGTTCTGTTTCGGCGTTGGCGGGAGCCCGAATCGATATCTCATGGAAGGCGCCGCCCGCATCGGGCGAGGCGCGGTGGCATATCTGAATCCGCGTGAGGATGGGGCGAAGGTGATGCAGGCCTACTTTGATCGTGTCTCGCGTCCGGCGCTGACCGATCTTCGCCTGGACTTCGGATCCGAGGCCCGGCCGAGCGATCTGTACCCCAGCCGCCTGCCTGATCTGTTTGTCGGTCGGCCCGTCATTGTCACCGGGCGCTTCGCCGGCACGTTGCCCGACGCGATCCGGATTACCGGCAAGGCCGGCGGGCGGAGTGTGACGCTACTGGCGCCGGTGCAGGGGCGAACGGCGGATCATCCGGCCGTGGCTGCTGTGTGGGCTCGCCACCGCATCACCGACCTGACGGATCAGATGGTCTACCAAAGTTCCCAGGCCGAGTGGCTGACGCAGCAGATCAAACAGACGGCGCTCTCGCACAACCTGATGAGCCAGTTCACGGCGTTCGTGGCGGTGGACTCAAGCCGCGTGACTGAAGGCGACCACGGAACCACCGTCGCTGTGCCGGTTCCGGTTCCCGAGGGCGTGAAGTACGAGACGACGGTGCAGACACCTCACGGGCAGTAGGGAGGCCGGGTCAACGATTGGGAGAATGGAATCGCCAGCCCTATCTGCGGCGTCAGAACTGGGGTTGGCGATTTCTGTCTGACTTGCCATCAGCCGGCACAGGCGATGGCAGCGCGCAGGCCGCGAGCAACGAGTTCTGAGCGGCTGATACGCAGTTTGGTGGCGGTCGAGTCAGCTTCCTTCAGCAGACCTCGCTCGATGGTCAGCAGCACTCGCTGGGCTCCCTGTCCGACCTTGGGACGTCCGGGTTTTCGCGTGGCGCGCTCGAGCAACGCACGGCCTTTCCGGCGGAGGGGCTTGAAGTCGTCCATGGACGTTTCGCGGTCGTATGTCGCGACCTCGGCATCTTTTTCACGGTCGCTCAGCGCCATGAACCGCTCGTACTCACTCGGCTTCTTTTTCATGGCTGTCTCCTCTGCAACTGATGCTTCTGGCGTTCGGTCAGTCAAAAAATAAGTATATACGTAACAGACCGCCAAATCCATAACCGAGAACCCCGGCCAGTTTACTGGCCGGGGTCTTGGTCTATCGTGCGCGTGTCCGCCAGATTACGTCGCGTCGGCTGCTGCACCGGTTGGCTGCGGGGCCGGCTCTTTGGGGGTTGTGCTGGCTTCGAAGAACAGGTGCTTGGTCTTGTCTTCCTCGGTCTTGACCGAGATGCGGATCAAGTCCTTGCCTTTGAAGCTGCCGCGGAGGATGTCCTCGCTGAGTGGATCCTCGACATTCTGCTCGATTGCGCGGCGAAGGGGACGGGCGCCGAAGTCGGCGTTGGTTCCCTTTTCGACCAGGAACGCCTTGGCTTCTTCGCTAATCTCCACCTTGAGACCGTGCTCGACCAGGCGTCGGGTCACCTTCTTGAGTTCCATCTCGACGATGCTCTCCAGGTTCTGTTTTGAGAGCGACTTGAAGACGATGACGTCGTCGAGTCGGCCGATGAATTCGGGGCGGAAGTACCGCTCGATCTCCTTCATCAGGGTGTCTTTCATCTTCTCGTAGCTGAACTCGTCCTTGGTCTGGCCCTTGCTGCGGCCGGAGAGGCCGAACGGTTGCGAGCCGCCCTTGATCAGGTCGGCGCCGATGTTGCTGGTCATGATCAGGACGACGTTGCGGAAATCGACGTGCCGCCCGAACGAGTCGGTGAGGCGGCCCTCTTCCATGATCTGCAGGAGCATGTTGAAGACGTCAGGGTGCGCCTTTTCAACTTCATCCAGGAGCACGACAGAATAGGGTCGGCGTCGGATGCGCTCGGTGAGCTGTCCGCCTTCTTCATAGCCGACGTAGCCCGGAGGGGCGCCAATGAGCCGGCTGACGTTGTGCTTCTCCATGTACTCGCTCATGTCGATCTGAATGAGGGCATCCTCATCGCCGAACATGAACTCGGCCAGTGCCTTGGAGAGCAGCGTCTTGCCGACGCCTGAAGGGCCCAGGAACAGGAAGCTGCCCATGGGGCGATGCGGATCTTTCAGGCCGCTTCGTGCCCGGCGGATGGTCTTGGAGATAGCCTTGATGGCCTCGTCCTGGCTGACGACCTTCTTGTGCAGTTCGTTTTCCAGTTCGAGCAGGCGCTGTGCCTCTTCCTTTTCCAGGCGAGTCAGGGGCACGCCGGTCATCTTGCTGACGACCTCGGCGATGACTTCTTCATCGACCACGCCATCGACTTCCTTGGCGCGATCCTTCCACTGCTTCTGCATCTCCTCTTTCTTGCGACGAAGGGTCTCGGCCTGATCGCGCAGGCGGGCGGCTTCTTCGTATTCGGCGTTCTTGACCGCTTCATCCTTCTGGATCGACAGCCGCTCGATCTGTTCCTCGATCTCGGCGAGGTTTGGCGGCTTGGTCATGCTGCGGAGACGGATGCGGGCGCCGGCTTCGTCGACCACGTCGATGGCCTTGTCCGGCAGGCAGCGTCCGGTGATATAGCGGTCGGACAGTTCCACGGCGGCCCGCAGGGCGGAGTCGAGAATCTGCACGCGGTGGTGGGCCTCGTAGCGGTCGCGCAGGCCCTTGAGAATCTCCAGGGCGTCTGCGCGCTTGGGCGGCTCAACGTGGATGGGCTGGAATCGCCGGGCCAGGGCCGCATCCTTCTCGATGTATTTGCGGTACTCGTCGAACGTGGTGGCGCCGATGCATTGAATCTCGCCACGCGACAGCGCGGGCTTGAGCACGTTGGATGCGTCGATGGCGCCTTCAGCGCCGCCGGCACCAACGAGGGTATGAAGTTCGTCGATGAACAGAATCACGTTCTTGGCGCGG
>JBBQTU010000147.1:0-10975 GCA_038213005.1 Tepidisphaerales bacterium
GGTCAGGATCGTGCCGTCCAGCCCCCTGGAGAGGATGGCATCGTCGGAGGATTCGACAATGGTTGCCAGTAGCGCCTGGGCCTGCTCCGCCTGCTTCATATCCTCCACATCGGTATTGGTCCCGAACCACTGCGTCACCCGCCCCTGGTCATCCTTCAACGGCACAGCGCGGGTCAAGAACCGCCGGAACTGCGCATCGGCACCGCGCAGCGGGAATTCCATGTCGAACGGCTGGCCAGCGGCAATCGCTGCCTTCCACTGCTCGAGCACCTTCGGCAGCAGCGCTGGATCATGTACGCTCTGCCAGCCCCAGCCCTCCATTTGCTGCGGGGTCGTTCCGGTGTATTCGTACCAGCGGCGGTTGTACCAGTAGATGAAGCCATCGGCCTGGGCAATCCACGCCAACTGAGGCATGGCATCGGCCATCGTTCGGAAACGATCTTCACTCTCGCGCAGCGCCCGTTCCGCCAGGTCACGGGCCGCGCGCGGCCGCAGCATCTCCAGCACCGCCGAGCAGTGGTCCGCCACCCATTGGGCGAGGCGGAATTGGTTCTCCGTCCAAGGGCGGGCTTCGCTGGAGTAAAACTCCAAGGTGCCGATCGACTGCCCGGCAAGCCGCAGCGGCGCCGCCAGGATGGAACGGAAAGACGTTCCATCGCTGGGTTGGGGAAAGGTCAGGTCCGGCCGCAGCGCCAGGTCGTCCAGCGAGGTGGCGCGGTTCTCCTGCATCACCAGCCGCGCCAGCGATTGTTCCAGCGGCCAGCGCACAAAGGTGGCATCGCTGGTGCTCACACCGCAATGCGCATGGACGTGGAGCAGGCCCTCCCTTGCTTCCATCACCGCCGCCCCCACCACGTGCGGGCCCAGCAGTGTCAGCCCCACCTGACAAACCCGCGACAGGACTCCAATTTCGTCGGCGTGCGGGTCGCTGGCGGACAGCAGCGTATGAAGCACGTTTTCCCGTTGTTCCAGTTCCTCATTGGCTCCCCGCAAATCCTCGGCCTGACTGGTCAGTTCCTCGGTCTGCTGCTCAAGCTCCTCGCCCTGGCTGCGCAACTCCTCGTTCTGTTGCGTCAACTCATCCCCTTGGCTTTGCAACTCTTCATTCTGACGGCTGATCTCCTCTTCCCGTGCGGCCAATTCCTCGTTCGCGGCCTCCAACTCCGCATTGGTCTGCTGGAGCGTATTGTTCTGCTGCGCGATCTCGTCGTTTGCGCCGGATAGCTGCTCATTGGCATGGGCCAAGGCCGCATTCTGGCGCTCCAGAAAGGCCCGCAGATTGATAATGCCATGAATGACCAGACCGCCCACCGTGATGTTGATACAGGTCACCAGGAAAACGGCCCAGTCCAGATTTTTCGGCAATGCCTCTGCGGGCAGGATCAGCCCTTGCTTCACTGCTGCCATCACAAAGAAGACCCCGGCCATGCCCCAGAGCATCCGCTTGTCTCTCGTCCAGAGGCAGATCAGCATCGGCAGGACGTAAGTCAGCGGCATCATCCTGTCAGGGAAGACCATGAGGCGAACCACGCCCCAGACCACAATCAGGGCGACGCACGCGGCCCACGCCAGGGCGGCCGGTGGACGGGCTAGAAGCGGGGCACTGGGGCGCACGCCTGCTCCGCGGGGTTCGTGTAGATGCACGCGGCCAGGCGTTTGAGCGGCACGCCGCAGTCCGGGCGCTCCGCCTTGCCCGTCACCAGCAGGCCCCCCGGACGAAGGCTCTGTGCCAAGCGATCCCAGACCGACCGGGCCGCCGCCGCTTTCATATAGATTGCCGTGTTTCGCCATAAGATCACGTCCCAAGCTTCAGTGTCTGAAGTCTCAAATACGTTCTCTTGACGCCATTGGGTCTGCGACCGAAGCGGTTCGCGTATCTGAAGAGCCGACCCATCATACTCGAAATACACGTCCCGCAGTGAAGGAATAATCCGCCGCAGATAGCTCTCGGCATACGAGCCACGCTGCGCCATACCGAGGGCGTCAGCCCGGCAGTCCGTGCCGAGCAGTCGGCACCCGCGCAGTAAGCCCAGCTCCGACAACATGATAGCGACCGAATATAGCTCGCAGCCCACTGAACAAGAAACACTCCAGATGCGCAGTGGCCGGTCCTTCTTGGCCAGGGAGGGAAGCAGAAGTCGCAAGGAGTCAAATATTTCAGGATCGCGGAAGAACTCGGTCACGCCTATGAGGAGGGCGTCAATCGCCGCATCGAGCAGTTGAGGCTGCTGCTGTACGAGCGACCGGGCGGTATCCGTGGATTTGGCCCGCAGCGCCCGCAAACAGGCGGGCAGGCGGCGCTGCAGTGGGCTGGCGCGGTAGAGCGCCGGATCAAGCCCCGCCCGGCGGAGTAGCCAGACCACCAAATCGTCCGCCGTGGTATCAGGAGTTTCGTCGCAGCCCGCGAATGAGGGCAGCGGTGAAGATGCGAGCGCAGACTGTCTGAGCCCGGCCGGCCGTTGCGACCGGGCTGCGCTTGCGCCTTGGAAGTTGAGGTGCCGGAGCTCGTGCTGTGGCGTTCCATCCCGCATCACCGTTCACCCCGGGGCAGAATAATAGTATTGCGTCATCGTCGGTAATCCTGTCACAGACAGAGCCGGATGCTATTATTTCTCTCGCCTACCGGCAAGGTATAAAAGGCGCGATCTCGGCACAGGCGAGCAATTCACGGCAATCAACAACACCCTGACCGTGCAGCTCGACCGCAGCCACTGCCGAATCCTTGGAAAGCTTTAGCAATGGCGCATGAATAACGCAACAAAACTCTGAATCTATGTCGCTGCGTCGCTCTGGTCCCTTCCTGCCTCCGCGCCCCGGCCTTCCCGTTTCCGCTATCCGCAATCCGCTCTTCTGGCAGGAAACTTGAACATCTGCCCCCCCCCAACCGGCGCGCAACTCCTTATGCCACAAGCCCCCGCGATACCCCCAACCCCCTCCCGCGAACACTTGAGTAGCTGAGGGCGCCGCCAAGGTCACTTGCCCGTGCCCCGCCCGCTTCGCAAACACGCCCGGCAACGCTATCATGCCCACACTGTAGAACGATGTAACTCAACTGGAGATATCCCGATGGCCAAGCAATACTTCACCGCACCGGACCTGACAATCGACCCGACCAAGACATTCGTTGCGACGTTCAATACGTCACGCGGCGTGATCGTCTGCGACCTGTTCGCCAAGGACGCCCCAACAACCGTCAACAACTTCGTCTTCCTCGCCCGCGACAAGTTCTATGACGGAACCAGCTTCCACCGCGTCATCGCCGATTTCATGGTCCAGGGCGGCGATCCCGAAGGCACCGGCCGCAGCGGCCCCGGTTACAAGTTCGCCGATGAATTCAAAGGCAACAACCACAAGCACCAGGTTGGCAGCCTCTCCATGGCCAACGCCGGGCCCAACACCAACGGCTCGCAGTTCTTCATCACCCACATTGCCACCAACTGGCTCGACGGCAAACACACCGTCTTCGGCCAGGTCACCAAGGGCCAGGACATCGTCAACGCCGTCCAGCAGGGCGACAAACTCATCAGCGTGACGATCGAGGAGAAGTAGCCAAAGGGCAAAGTGCAGATGCCAGAATGACGAATGAAATCTGAACGACGAATGTCTACACTCGGATTTCTGACTTCGGAATTCATTCAGATTTCTGGTGTCTGCATTCGTAATTTATAATTCATAATTCATAATTCATAATTCTCATCCCCTATGCCCCTCGTCGCCTCCGTCAAAGAACTGTCCAAGATCTACTGCAAGCCCGGCACCGACGTCGAGGTCGCCGCCCTGCGGAATGTCAATCTCGATTTCGTCGAGGGCGAATACACCGCAATCATGGGCGCATCGGGCTCCGGTAAGAGCACCCTCATGAATATCGTGGGCTGCCTGGACAAGCCCACCACCGGCCAATACATCCTGGGCGACCTGGACATGTCCACCCTCGAGGATGACAAGCTCTCGGAAATCCGCAGCCGCCGCATCGGATTCATCTTCCAGAACTTCAACCTCATCCAGCAGCTCACCGTCTTGGAGAACCTCGAAGTCCCGATGTTTTACCTTCGGGTCCCGCCCCACGAGCGCCGCCGCCGCGCCACCGAACTCGCCCACCGGGTCGGGCTGTCCGACCGATTGGACCATCGCCCCACCCAGCTCTCCGGCGGCCAGCAGCAGCGAGTCTGCATCGCGCGCGCCCTCATCAACGATCCCCTGATCATCCTCGCCGACGAGCCCACCGGTGCCTTGGACTCCAAGACCGGCCAGCAGATCCTCAAGCTCTTTGACGATCTCGTGGTCGAAGGCAAGACCATCATCGTCGTCACCCACGACCCCACGGTCGCCCACCGTTGCCACCGGGTCATCCGCCTCCACGACGGCAAGGTCGTCCACGACGAACACAACGCCCGCCATGAGGTGGTCGCCGAAGGCGGACAACTCTCCCCCGATCCCTGACCGCCTCCCTGTTTCACTCCCGGTGCAAAGCACTCCTTAGGCATCGCAACAAACTTTTGTCGCGGTGCCTCAGCTCACCGCTCTGCGGACCACGACCACCTGCCCCCGAAGTTCGTGTACAACCACGCTTGTCCCGGCCGGTATGAAGTTCCCATCGCCCAGGACGTCAACCGGACGCTGGTCATTCAATACAGGATCGAAGAACGCCGCCATCCCACCGGGACGAAGGTCGGTCGTCGTCTTGCCCGCATCACCCACCTTGATCCATCCGCCACTATCCCCGGCCGGTGGCACCCCCGCCGAGCCCCCCAGCGGCCGCCCCACCGTCGCCGTCAACACCAGCTTCCGTCCGATCGGCAGGATCGGCAGATGTCGACTGATAAAGAACGCCGTCACCAGCGACGTGAACATCGCCCCGAGCACCAGCAGCAAAGCGCGCGTCACCAAATCCCATTGCAACTGCACCCGCGGAGCAAACCCCGGCATCTCCGGCGGCACTGGTGGCACCAGCGTCATCATCAGCCCCACGACGATCAGCAAGATCCCCGTGACCCCGGCAATCCCGAACCCCGGTATCACGAATATCTCAAGCGCCAGCAGCACGATGCCAATCAGCACACACAGCACTTCCCACCATTCCGCATACCCCGTCAGCAGCGGCACCCCCAGCAGCACTGCCAGGCACGAAACCATCACCACCTCTGCCATCCCGTGCCCCGGCGCGTGCATGGCGATGTAGATCGATATCGACAGAATCGTAATCAGGAAGAACGTGACCGTCCCGCTGGACAGGAACGCAATCAGCGCATCGCCCGGGCCGCGCTGCAGGCGCAACACCGCCTGCCAGCCCCGGTCGGCAAGAAACGTCTCAATATCCGGCACCACCGCCCTGGCGATACCGAGTTGCTGGGCCAGTGTCGCATTGACGGTCAGCAGCGACTCCTTCGAATCCACCGGATTCCGCTCCGGCAGCACCGCCTTCCAGCCATCATTAGAAAGCTGTTGATATGTCTCGCCATCGACGAACCGCCGCTGCCCATCACTGTTCTGCACCCAATACACCTCGCGCCCCACGCTCACCATGCTCTCCATCAGCAGCGTGTCGTACCCATTACGCTGGGCGCTATCGCGAAAATCCTCAATCACCGGGCTCTCGATCTTGGCTCGGTTGGTCGCATCCACCGATTGCAGCCCGCCTTCAGGCCCCATGACAATCGGGGCGCAGTCCCCCAGCGTCGAAGACGGCGTCATCACGATCTCATCACACGCCACCGCGATCATCGCACCTGCGGAAATGGCCTTTCTGCTGACCAGCGCCGTAACATGGAAATCCTTCTGCTGTTTCAGGAACCGCGACATGTCCAGCCCCGCCGTCACCAGCCCGCCGTACGAGTCGATATCCAAGACGACCGCCTTAACGCCGGCCGCCTTGGCCCGGGCAAACCGTCGCTGCATGTCTCGAAGGGTGTAACTGTTGATCTCCCCTTCAACATAGATAACCGCAACCCGTGTGCCTCTCGGCGGCACCGCCGTCATAGGCGCCGTCGTCTGACCCGAGGCGACAAATCCCATCCCCAGAACAGCCGCCCACAGCACGATGACGATTGTGATAGTCCGTCGCATTGCGTCACAGTTTACCATCTTCATCAGTGCATGGCGCGGCCTGATTCGCCGGCCCCTTCGCAGGCCAGGCACAAAAAAGAACCCCCGGAGATTCCCGGGGGTTCAATTCATCGTTTCAACTCAGCCGCCTTCGGCTCAGGCCTTCGCCTCTTCAGGCTTGGGCAAGTCCACATCCTCGATCTTCGCCGATTCGATCACCTTATCCAGGGCACGGTTCTCGCGAAGCTTCAGATACATGTTCGCCAGCGTGCCGTCCTTCGACAACTGCTGCTTCATCTTCTCAGGACGCTCGCCATACTGGGCGGCCATCATCGCCACCTGGCCATTGAGCTCTGCTTCGTCGACCTCGATCTCAAGCTGTTCGGACAGGCGCTCGAGGATGAAGTACATCTTCAGCTCGCGGACCGCGGCCTCTTCGGCGCCGGTCTTGAGCTTCTCGATGTTCGCCTCGATCTGGGCCTGCGGCACGCCGCGCGACATCAGGTCGGTCGCGCGACGCTGCACAACCCGCTGCGTCTGACGCTGCGACATCTTGGTCGGCAGATCCAGCACCACGCTGTCGAACAGGAACTTGGAAACCTGGTCCCGCATCGCCTGCGCCACGTCGTTCTTGACGCGGATCTGCAGTTGCTCGCCCAGCGCCTCACGCAGTTCCGCCTCATCCTTGAACCCGAGATTAGTGAGGAATTCCTCGTTGATCTCTGCCGGTTCCAGCTTCTTGATGTCCTTCAGGGCAATGACCAGCTCCACGTCCTTGCCGGCCAGGTCCGCGTTGCCGAAATCGGCCGGGGCCTTGACGGTGATCGTCTTGCTCTCGCCGGGCTTCAGACCGGCCAGTTGCTTGTCCATGTCCTCGACGAACAGCCCCGCAATGCGGCCGGCCGCCAGCACGAACATCGCGTCCTTCTGCGCGCCAACTTCCTTGCCTTCGCACTTCACGCTGACGTCGGCAGTGATATAGTCCTTCGCTTCCAGCCCACGATTCTCAACCGGCACCAGCGTGCCCTGCTGCTGGCGAAGATTCGCCATCGCCTGGTCGCGGTGCTCGTCGGTCACTTCAACCTTGGGCCGCTTGACGGCAACGCCGGTCAACTCAGGCAGCGTAAACTCCGGGGCAATCTCAACTTCAAAGCTGAACTTGAGGCTGCCGGACTCCGGCAACTCCAACTTCTGCTCGGTGCCGAAATCGGGCTCGCCCAAGACCTTCAGGTTGTTCTTCTGGATCGCCTGCTGATAGCTCTCGCTGACCAGGGCGCGGCGAACGTCCTCGCGGACGTCGGTGGCGAATTTCTTCTCCACCAGCTTGCGCGGGGCATGGCCGGCGCGGAACCCCGGAATCGCGGCCTTCTGCCGCAGTTCCTTGAAGTTTTCCTCGAGCTTCGTCGTGATGCGCTCGGCGGGAATCTCGATCGTCACTTTCTTGGTCCCGGGACCCGCCTCCTCGATCTGAACGGGATAAGTGAACTCCGCCTCGGCAACACCGGTCTGGTTCTCGGCCATGACAATCCTCTGCAAGTTTCGCTGTGTTCTGATTCCGCCCCGAGGGGCCGAAAAATGAGGCCGGGAACACTTCCCGGCTTCGTGAGGCCGTATGCTACGCGCCGCCGAAAGTTTTGCAAAGGCCCCACATCATCTGTCTGCGAGTCCGTCTTGCCGCCTTCCCCCTGCACGGCTACACTCCCCGGCTCAACTACGAAAGGCAAACAGATTATGCGAATTGCAGTCATCGGCGGCGATGGTACCGGTCCTGAAGTGGTGGCCGAAGGCCTCAAGGTCCTTGCGGCCGTCTCCAAAAAGGTCGGCTTCGATTACACCCTGAAGCACTTTGATATCTCCGGCGACCGCTACCTCGCGGCTGGCGGCGACCCAAACAAGCAGACCCTGCCCGTCATCCATGACGAGGAAGTCGCCGAACTCCGCACCTTCGACGCCATGTATCTCGGCGCTGTCGGCCACCCCAAGATCGCGCCCGGCATCCTGGAAAAGGGCGTTCTGCTCCGTCTCCGCTTTGAACTCGACCAATACATCAACCTCCGCCCCGTGAAGCTCTATCCCGGCGTCGACACCCCGCTGAAGGACAAGGGCCCGGACGACATCGATTTCGTCGTCATCCGCGAGAACACCGAAGGCATCTACACCGGCATGGGCGGCGTCCAGTACAAGGGCATGCCCTCCGAAGTGTCCACGCAGGTCAACTGCACCACCCGCTTCGGCGCCGAGCGCGCCATCCGCTTCGCCTTCGATATGGCCCGCCGCCGCAACAAGAAAAAGCAGGTCACCCTGGTCCACAAGACCAACGTCCTGACCTTCGCCGGCAGCACCTGGTTTAACGCCTTCAACGAGATCGGCCAGAAGGATTACCCCGAAATCAAGCGCGACTACAACCACGTCGACGCCTGCTGCATGTGGTTCGTGAAGAACCCCGAATTCTACGATGTGGTCGTCACCGACAATCTCTTCGGCGACATCATCACCGACCTCGCCGCCGTCCTCCAGGGCGGCCTGGGCGTCGCCGCCGGCGGCAACATCAACCCCAAGGGCGTCAGCATGTACGAGCCCATGGGCGGATCAGCCCCCAAGTACACGGGCCTGAACGTCATTAACCCCATGGCCGCCATCGGCGCCGTCCAGATGCTGCTGGCCGAAACCGGCAACAACAAGGGCGACAAGAAGCTTGTCCAGGCCGGCGAAATGGTCATGAAGGCCATCCTCGCCACCACCCCCAAGATGAAGACCCAGGCCGCCGGCAAGATGGGCTACGGCACCAGGGAAGTCGGCGACCTGGTCGTCTCGGCCCTCTAGGCCGTGTCGTCCGCGGGTATGCAAACACAACGCGGCCCTCTTGTCCCCTCCCCCTTGGGGGAGGGTTAGGGAGGGGGTCGGAGTTCATCCCCAGCAAGCCAAATCAAAGAACCCGGCGGTATTCCGCCGGGTTCTTCGCTATCCGTTATCACCCCTTCTTCCGCCACACCCCGTCGGCATGCTTCAGATACTCCCCGGCCGGCGCCTTTGTGAAGTTCCTCGCGGCATTCCGCGCCGCAACATCTTCCGGCGTCACACCCGTCTCCTTCGCCAGCAGCCTATAAAGCTCGCTGCGGTCGGCGTTCTCCTCCGTCATCAGCTTCTTGACGTTCGCGTCATTGAGGTAGTCCGGCTTGACCGCGTCGACATACCCCAAAAACGTCTCGCCCAGTTTTCCGACCGCCTTCAGTTCCTGTATAGCCGCATACCGCCCGGCGAACTTGTCGCGCAGTTCCTCTTTCCGCCCGGCCTCGGCGATGCTGGCAAGCAGTCCGATTCCCAGAACCATCACTGCAACCGATGTGAGTCTCTGTGTTTTATTGGTCATGATCGCAAGCTCCCTTCATTTCACAGCCGCTGGCGGCTGGGTTGATGTCGCCGTGGTCGCCGCCCCCGCCCCTGTCTTCTCAAAGGCAAAGAAGTCATCGAGCTGGCGGTCGACCTTAAGGTTCACATTCAGTGTGATTGGCTTAACTTCCACCGGGTCCACCTTCACACGAAAACAGCCAGCCGCCGACACCAGCAGCACCAGCAGGATCATCATCCGCTTCATAAACCAGCCCGCCTTTCTTTCCAAGGGCATTGTACTCATTCTACTGCTGCCGGGGCAGCGAAAGATACCTGCTCAGCAGCCAATCCAGATCGTTTGCGTTCACGTTGAGGTTCAGTGCCTGTCCATTCTCGGTGTTCCCGGCCCCCTGGATGGCGATGCGCGTCAGCAGATGGTCATCCTTGCGCTCAAAGTCAGCCCGCAACTTCTGCAGCTTGAAATGCGCCAGTGCCTGGACAATCCGCTCGCGAACCTTGGCATAGGTCGGATCGGTGACAAACCGCGGATCAGTGCTCGTCAGCCACTCCTCCACCTGCCTGGCCGTGTCCGTCAGGTGCAGGATGCTCCCCGGCCGGGCCTCGGCATACCCGTCCCCAAACCTAATGTTCGGCCATGCAAACTGCACCGGAATCTGCAGATCCGCCCTGCCATCGGCATAGGCCTTCTCGCCCGACAGCACCCAGACGATCTTGCTCAGGTCCAAATCCTTCCCGCTCACCGTCGTGCGGATCGTCGGGACATTCAGCGGCATCGCAAACGGCTCGCATCGCAGCTCGCCACCCGCCCAGCCAATCCGGGCCGACTCGAAGCTGACGGCACCGTCGCCCTTGAGCCCAAACGTCGCCACCCCGTCAACCACTTCCCATTTCCCCATCTGCGCATATCGAAACGTCAGTCGCTCGCCCGGCTCAGTTCTGGGCGGCCACAACTGCGTCAGCGTCAACTTCGACGAAATGTCCTGAACGCTGAGCTGGTAATCCTTGTTATCCAGCGACACCTTGTCGATCTCCAGCACCGCCCGGGGACGCACCTCGCCCCGCACCAGCGACACGTCGGCCTCCGCCAGCAGTTTCCCCTCGGGCTTCCACGCCTTCATCAACTGCGCCACCTCCGGATGCTCGCCCAGGGTCTTCAGGTCCAGCGGCGCCAGCGCCACATGCAATTGCCCGTCGGCCGCAGCCCCGACGCCGCTCAACTTCCACGGCGCCAGCGTCGCCTTCGCTTCGGCCACCTGGAACACCACCCCCGCTCCCGATGCGCTCCATGCCCCCGCCCCGCCGCTGGCCTCTGTCGCACCCCACCGCAATTCCACCGGCACAGCGGCCGCCGCCCCCGCCCATGCCACATTCGCCTTGAAGCCTGCCCCCTCGCTAAGCCTCGCCGTCCAACCCGCGGCCGTCATCTGCACCCCACCCGCGCCCGCCACCTCAACATCCTTCACGATGATGGCCTTGCCCGCCTCGCCAATAGTCACCTGCGGCGCACGGATCAAGAACGCCGACACGTCAACCACCGGCCCCTGCACGCCGCTCACCCGCCCCGTTGCACTGACCTGCACCC
>JBBQTU010000148.1:0-10872 GCA_038213005.1 Tepidisphaerales bacterium
CACCCTGAATGAGCCCTGAAAGGGCGACACATCCTTTACCACCGTATTCGCTCCAACCACTCGCTGACGCACAACTTGCATCTGCCCGGAAAAACGGGCACGCCCCGATGAGCCCCGATAGCCCCAATGCTGACATTGCGGCTACCATGTTGTTCATGATTCGCACCAGCCGCGTCGTCGACGAAGGGATCGCTCAGGGATTGCACTTGGGCGCGCAGGTATATGTCTCGATCGGTGCTAATCCCGCGATCGACCTGGGCATCGGGCACGCGTCCAGTGGCGTCCCGATGCACAGCGACATGGTGATGCTCTACCTGTCCAGCGGAAAGCCGCTGGCGGCGGTGGTGGCCGGGCAACTGATCGAAGAGGGGATGCTGAACCTCGACACCCCCGTCAGGCAACTCATCCCGGCCTTCGCCGGCGGTGGCAAGGACGCGATCACGGTTCGGCATCTACTGAACCACACGGCGGGACTCAATAAGAGCCTTGGATCCAGTTGGGAGATCTTCGACTGGGACGCGTCGGTGGCCAGGGTGTGTTCGTATGAGCTGCCGCCCACGTGGCAGGTCGGAAAAACGGGCGGATACGATCCCGGGGCGTCCTGGCTGATCCTGGGCGAGATACTGCAGCGCATCACCGGCACGGCGTTCGGGCCGCTCATGCGACGCCGCCTGTTTGAGGTGCTGGGCATGCCTGGGATCGCCTACGCATGGTCGCCGGACGAAGCCCTGGCGATGAAGGACCGCACTTCGCCGTTGTATGACACGCGGACCGACCCACCGAGCCGGTTTCCATGGAGCGATCGGCAGCGCGTCCACCCGCCGCTGCCGGGGGCCAGCGCCCGCGGCTCTGCGCGGCAACTCGGGCGGTTCTACGAGGCGCTGATGGACGGGGAGATTCTCTCTGCGGCGACGCTTTCGCTGCTGTCGTCCCCGTCCCGCGGGAGCGTGTACGACCAGACCTTCCGGCGGGAGATGGACTGGGGCCTGGGATTCCTGGTGGACAACGGTCCGGACGCCCCTTACGGCGCCGGGGTGCTGACCCGGCCGGGGGTTTTCGGGCATGGTGGGCAGCAATCCTCGCTGGCGTTCTGCGACCCGTCCCGTCGCCTGGTCTTCGTCGCCATCTTCAACGGCCTGTGCGGCGAGGTCCGTCACCACAAGCGGCTGCAGGCCCTGTTGCAGGCGGTGAAGGAAGACCTGGAACTGTAGCAACGCTCTGCCGCTCCGGAGGGGCGGAAGATCGTAGCCCACGTCGTGAGACGTGGGAACTGCGGCCGGAAAACAAGCAAGCCCCGTAGGGGCGAAAGAGTCTCTTTCGCCCCTGCGGGGCTGCCTCCCACAACAACAATTCTCTACCGATGACTTACGTCATGGGCTACGCTCTGCGCCCCTCCGGCGCTGGCCTGCCCGCTTACTTGGCCGGTGCTGCCGGCTGGGTTGTGCCCTGGACTTCCTCAGAGCGCCCCTTCATGGCGCTGGCGGGGTAGTACAGCGCGGTGGAGCCACCGGGGCGCATCACGCGCGACGAGTCGACCGCTTCCATGACCATCGGCGAGATCACCTTCACGCTGAGCTGCTGGTCGGACACCACTTCACCGCGGACGCCGACGTATTTGCCGATCATCGTGGTCTGGGCCGGATCGCTGGTGCGGATGTAGACGACGGTCTGACCGTCGGACGGGTCCACCAGGCGATACAGCGCCTGGCCGCCCTGCTGGATGCTGGAGGTATCGAGCTGCCCGACGGCCGTGTAGACGGTCACGCCGGTCTGCTTGATGCGGGTTTCGATCTGGCGGCGCTGATTCTCGTAGTCGGCCTGCTTGGCGCGGAAGTCGGTGGCGTTCTTGCGGGCCGTGGTGAGTTCGGCCTGCTGCCCTTCAAGCACCTTGATCGCCGCAGCACGACGGTCGGCCGCGCGGCGGACGCTGATCGCCGCATCCTCGCGGGCCGCGAGGGCTTCAAACGACTGGCGAAGCTCGCCCAGCGGGCGCTCGCCGATCGGCTGCTTCAAAACGGCATCATAGTCGGCATTGAGCTTGGCGAGTTCGGCACTGGCCTTGCCAATCGGGGGCAAGGCGGCTTCCTGCCCGGGAGTGGCCGGGACAGTCGGCACCAGCTCGGGGGTATCGCCCCATGGCCCGCCGGCGGCGGCATCGCCGGTCAGCGGGCGGATCAGCGGCGTAATCCCGGTTGTTCCATGGCTCACCGCGGGTGCTGCCGGTGGCTCGGTCTCCTGGGCCGTCGCCTGGCGGACAGGATCGACAAACTTCTTGTGGACATACAGGTAAGCGCCTTCGGGCGGGGCGATCTTAAAGAATTCCTCGGCGTCGCCGATGATCGTCACCTTGTCGTCGGTGTTCAGCTTCAACTGCTCCTGCACCTTGAGCTGGTTCATCGTGCTGCCGGCGAGGATGCGGACATTGGTGCCGGTGACGACGCCAACATTGCTGCCAGGCTCCTGGCGCACGAATTTCTTGGAGATGTAGGAGAGGCTCCCCTTGGGGGGCACGATCTTGAGCCAGTCGAACTTGCTGCCCACCACCACCACGCGATCGCCCTTGTTGAGCTGAGCGGTGGGATAGTAGCTCTCGGCCGGCCCGCTGCGGACGTTCACGCCGCTGCCGTTGACGGTCCCGACAAAGCTGTAGCGGGCATTGGGGACCTCCTCGGTCCCGGGTGCGCCCGCGGTGACGGCCGGCACTGCCGGCGTCGCCGACAGTTCAGGGACGACCGCGTCCGGCGCGGCGACGGGCTGCGTCGTCTGCGCACACAGCGCGCCGATGAAAACGAGATTCACGGACAGACCCAGCGAGATCTTCGCGATTGTTCCGCGTGCAAGCATGAGAGACTCCTTCGGTTCCTTCTACAGACAAACGGCCAGCCAGCATATCGCGGGAGGCCTTACCTGTCATGATCCATCACCCGGCATTGTACTGCAAGAGGCCGCCAGCACTACAGCGCAGCGGAGGTGCAGGACATTTCAGGCGGAGGAGTGCGGTAAGCTTCTTACCGCTTTACCGAGGCGAGCTTCTCGCCGGGAGGGCGGTGCAGCAGCGTAGGGCATGCATTGTCACCAACTGCGTCCCACAAGGTGCCGATGTATTCCTGCCGCCGACAAGGTCGGCTCGTCAAAGCTGCGAGAAGCTCGCAGCACTCCAGATCGCCTGGAACGTCCTGCACCCGCGCAGCGGAGGCGTCTTGCCAAACCGGTCGTCTGGCCTTGGGCGTGCCCATTTTTCCGGGCACGCGATTTCTTAGCCCCAACGGGGCGGCATTCGTAAGCCCAGGGTAAGCGTACTCGCGCAGCCCTGGGTAAGAACCTTTCACCCTGAATGAGCCCTGAAAGGGCGACACCTTTGTCAGCACCGTATTCGCTCCAACCACCCGCTGACGCGCGACTTACATCTGCCCGAAAAAACGGGCACGCCCCCAAAACCGGTCGTCTCACCCTGATGGGTTGACCGCCGCAATTGACCGCCGCAATTGACACCCTCTGCCCCGGGTTCTACATTCTCCGACATGCGGAGACTTGCCCTGATTCTGGTGGCCGTCGTGTTTGCCGGGTGCGCAACCAGGCAACCGATCATTGATCAACCACAGCAGGAACCCTCGATGTTCCGCGCAACGTCGATGCGTCTGCATCCCGTGTTCACGCAGATCCGCAGTTGGAGCGGCGGCACGACTCCTGACGGCATTGAGGCCATGATCGAGTTCCAGGACCAGTTTGGCGAGCCGGCCAAGGCGTCCGGTGACGTCGTCTTTGAGCTCTTCCAGTACCGCACAGGCTATCCCGATCCGCGCGGCACGCGCGTCCTCAGCCCGTGGGTGGCGACTTTGGACACGGTCGCCGCGCAACGAGTCCACTGGAATCGCGCGGGTCGGACCTATGGTTTCCAACTGGCCTACCCGGAGATCAGCCCCAGGACCACCTACGTGCTGACCGCGACGTTTGAACTCACCGGCGGCGGGCGATTCTTTGACCGGATTATCCTCGAGCCGGCCGGCAAGAACGCCGAAGCCCCGGCCACCCGCCCGGCCACCCAGCCCGGCGTCCCCAGCCCGGCGCCCTGATCGCGCCGACTGCCCGCTGCTCATTAATGCGGTGCCCTCTCGCTGCTGCTGTGCATCGTCACGGTCGCGATCTTGGTGAGAAGTTGCGCCATTGGTGGTGTCCCCTATTCGCCTCCGAGCCGGCGGAAATCGTCGGCTCAGAGACGATCTGATCAGGCATCGCTACGTCCTTTCTGTTGTGGCTCTCGGTTCTCCAATTCACGCGAAATATCGCATGGCGGCCAATGTGGGCAGACGGGATCGAAGTCGAGGAACACCTCGACAGGTTCTCGCACCAGCATCATGCGGCCGTCTTCAATTATCCACCGCTGTGCGTCTGATACTTTCATCCACATGACACGACCTCTCTTTCGTTCAAGCGGCCAGCCGTTTCTTCGACGCCGTTATCATTTTGATACTCGGTCCAAACTTCGTCCGGGATGAACCGCGTCAGTTCCATTGACTCTACATCACGTTCGGGCTGCCAGTTCTCGGCGATCCAGAGCCCCACGGTCTGCACAGGGATGTTCCAGCGGCGCAACTGATCGACGATCTGCTGGACGCGCTCACGTTCGGCCTGCACCGCCGTCGAGTCGTCGCCAGCGCCGGTCCGGCCCACGACGACGATGAGTTGCGGGCGGCACAATAGCGACAGCGCCAACCGCTCGCGCAGTGCCTGAGCCAGACCCGAGCCGGCGGTGGCGGCCTGCCACAGCTTCGCCGGCAGGCTGATCCGGGACATCTGCTCAACGCCATGCCTGGCCTTCAACCAGGGGACCAGCGCGAGTCGGCGCGGCAGGCCGCCTCGTTCGATGACCACGGCCAGCCGAGGCCCTGAGCGAAGGGCCGAAGGTTGCGGCAGTGGCTGACCGTTGCGCGGGGCGTTCGTGGTGCCGGAGCGAAGGTGGCAAGGAGCCAGCCGTCGCATTTGTCCGGCCATCGCCTGTTCCAGCCGCGCCGCCGCGATGTCGATCGCGACGCAGGGGTCTGTTTCCCAGTGGCGGACGGTCACGATGCCGATGCCGCGCACCCAGGCGTCCAGACGGCAGGCGAGGTTTGCCGGATCCAGACCATCCCGGTGATCCACCAGCCACATGCCCACCCAGGCCACTGGGCGCGCCGCACGCCGCACGGCCTGCCACATGCGGATTTCGGCGTACTCTCGCAACTCGCTCGGAATCGCCATATTGATGGCGTGGATGTCCATTCGCATGGGGACTCCTTTCTCGGAAGTTCGTCCTTCGAGGTCTCGTATGGGTTTCTGTATCCAACGTGCGGCTACAGGTGGAGGTCTCCTGCCGCTTCGGGCTGGTACAGAATCCGCTCGACCTTGATCTTGCGGACTCCGCCGGGGGTTTTGACCTCCACGACATCGCGGGCCTTGGTTCCCAGCAGGGCCGTTGCCAGCGGGGCCAGGATCGACAACCGGCCTTCATTGATATCGGCCTCCTGTGGATAAACCAGCGTGTAGGTCTCCCGCTCGTCGCTCCTGATGTCGCGGACGCGCACCTTGGAGTTCATGGTGACGACCTTCTTCGGCACATCCGCAGAGGCGACAATCTCGCCTCGGCTCAATTCCTGTCCCAGGCTGACGACCAGCGGACCGTCGCTGATGCCGCCTTTGCGGGAATGGACCAAGCCGTTGAGGCGATCGAAATCTGCTTCGGTGATGACAACACTCTTGCCGTTCATGGTACTGGTCCTTTCAGTTTCACAGGTGGTGGTTCCCCAGCCGCACCGGCTGGTAAATTGAGCGGCGCTATAGCAACTCGCTCGCTTCGCATGCAACATGCGAAGTGAGCGATCGCCGTAAAACTCACTGTTGAAAAGGGAAGCTCGACGCTCTAAATCAGGCCGCCAACGACTGCAGGCTGCGGTTTGCGTACTCCCGCCGAAGCGTTCGCCGCCGCTTAAGCTGCCGCCAGAGGGCGTGCTTGGCCCGTGCGGCCGCCTGGTTCACGGCGACGTACAGGTCGCGGTCAACCGCCTCAACAACGACGTTGCTGCGCAGGTGACGCAGCCGAACCGTGATCCGGCAGCACTTGTCGACCCCGCCGCGATTGCCGTTGATGTCCGACAGACGCACGAACACCGCGTCGATCCGGTCGGAGGCTGTGCCAAGCGAAAGCTTGATTCGGCCCTCAACATGTTGCACAATCGCGTCGGTCAACTCGAAACTCAGTCCATAAACTGTCATCCGCATGGCGTCTCCTTTCTTGTGTTGCTGGATTATAGGGTTCGTACATTGGTTCGATAAGCACGATGTTTCTACCTGTCCTATTGGAATAACCTATACTAAAATACGGCGATGAAATGTATGAACTACAACCATCTGCACTACTTTTGGATGGTCGCCCGTGAGGGCAGCGTGGTGCGCGCCAGCGAGGAACTTATGGTCTCGCAGCCGACGATCAGCGCCCAACTCAAGGATCTGGAGGCATCGCTGGGCAGGCGCCTCTTCGATCGCGTTGGACGGGGCCTGGTACTGACTGACGCAGGCCGTGTTGCCTTCAACTACGCCAACGAAATGTTCTCACTCGGCCAGGAAATGGTCGATGCGCTGGAGCATCAGTCCCGCAGCCGTCCCCTGCGCCTGGCCGTGGGCATCGTCAATGTAATCCCCAAGCCCGTGGCGCATCGCCTGCTGGAGCCGGCGATGCGGCTGCCCCAGGCGGTGCGCCTGACCTGCCGCGAGGACAAGGCCGACCGATTGCTTGCTGACCTGGCAGTGCGGCGGCTGGACCTGGTGCTGAGTGATAGCCCTATCGGGACTACGATGGGCTTCCAGGGATTCAATCATCTGCTGGGTGAGTGCGGCGTGTCCTTCTTTGCCACCCCGGAGATCGCCGAAAAATACCGCAAGGGATTCCCCAAGTCGCTGGACGGCGCGCCGATGCTCCTGCCTACCGACCACACCGCCGTTCGCCGCTCGCTCGATGTCTGGTTTGATTCCCAGCGTATCCACCCGGCCCTGGTCGCCGACTTCGATGACAGCGCCTTGATGTTCTCCTTTGGCCAGACCGGAGAGGGCATCTTCCCCGCCCCTTCGGTCATCGACAGCCACCTGCGCCGCATGGTCGGCGTGCGACTGGTCGGCAAAACTGAACGGGTCAAAGAGCGGTTCTACGCGATCTCGGCCGAGGAGAATCCGAAGCATCCGGCCGTCATTGCCATCCGCGATGCGGCACGCCAGGAGATTTTCCGGGAGAAGTGAACGTGATCTCAGCGGCAACGGAATTGGCTATGTCAGAACCTTATACCAGTGCCGTGGTGCTGGTGGCGCTCGGGGCGCTCGCGGTGGTCAGCGTCATGTTGAGCCGCGTCGTGGACCGTATTGGCGTCCCGGTCCTGCTGCTGTTTCTGGGGCTGGGAATGTTGGGTGGGTCAGAGGGCATCGGGCGATTCCCCTTCGAGAATTATGCGGTGGCGGTTCGACTGGGGACCATCGCGCTGGTGCTCATCCTGTTTGACGGCGGGTTCAACACCGCCACCGCCGCGGTGCGCCAGGTTCTCTGGCCGGCAATGATCCTGGCAACGTTCGGCGTGGCCGCCACCGCTGCTCTGGTCGCGCTTTTTTCGCATTTTCTGGGCCTTGGGTGGACCGAAGCCATGCTGCTGGGTGCCGTGGTGTCATCCACCGATGCGGCGGCGGTCTTCGCCGTCCTGCGCGGCGGCAGGCTCAATCTCAAGCCCCGCGTGGGCCGAACTGTGGAGGTCGAAAGCTGCATCAACGATCCGATGGCGGTGATCCTCACCACGGTCGTCATCGAAGCCGTGATGACCCGGCACGCGCCGGGCTTGCGGGCGGTCCTGGACGTGGCGGTGCAACTGGCCGTGGGCGCTGGCATGGGCCTGGCCTGCGGTTGGACGGGGCGGGCGCTGTTGGCGCGGGCATCATTGCGAACCGCCGGACTCTACCCGGTGTTAACGCTGGCCCTGGCTTTTTTCTCGTTTGGCGCTGCAACCCTGGCCCAGGGCAGCGGCTTTTTGTCGGTGTTCGTCACAGGCGTTGTGCTGGGCAACTCGCCCCTGCCCAACAAGAGCGCGCTGTCACGCGTGCATGAAGGCCTGGCCTGGATGAGCCAGGTAGGTATGTTCCTGATGATGGGATTGCTGGTCTTTCCCTCCCGCCTGGCCGACGTGGCTTTGACCGGGCTGGCCGTGGGCTTGTTTCTGACCTTCGTGGCGCGCCCGCTGGCGGTGTTGCCCTGCCTGCTGCCATTCCGTTACCCGCTTAACGAGATTGGCTACATTGGCTGGGTCGGGCTTCGCGGCTCGGTCCCGATCATCCTGGCGACGCTTCCCGTGCTGGCGCATGTCCCCGGCGCCGAACGCATCTTCGACACCGTGTTCTTCATCGTCGTTCTCAGCAGCATCATTCCCGGTGCGACCTTGAGATACGTGACGCGCTGGGCAGGCTTGAGCGTTCGTGAGCGCCCGATCCCCGAAGCGGCCCTGGAGATCAACTCGCCGCATCCTCTAGACGGCGAACTGGTCCCCTTTCTGATCGAGCCGCCGGTGGCCGTCTGCGGGGCGGTTCTGCGGGAGATAGAGCTACCGCCCGGCGCTGCCGTCGTGCTGGTGGCAAGGGGCAAGTCCGTGATCGCAGCGCGGGGAGACACGAGACTTGAAAGCGGTGACCACGCCTATGTCTTCTTCCCGCCGGGACAGCGCCCGCTGATCGAACTACTGTTCGGCCGCTCCGAATCGGAAAACGAGTAGACGCGGGACGGGGCGAGGTAGTTCAGGCTGAGCGTATGGCGTGATGTCCGCTTATATTGGTCCATGATGGCGAGGTGAAATATGGCTACTACCGCGACGTCGAGAAAATCACTGAGGGTTAGTAGTATTCCGACGGCTCAGCAGGTTGCCGAAGCCCGAAAGCTGGCCAGGGAATACAAGTACACCGTCTGGCCAGAGGATGGCGAGTGCTGGTCGCGATGTGTGGAGTTACCCCACTGCCTGGGCGACGGCAAAGACGTTGAATCGGCTATTGAGGCGGCAAGGGAAACGGTTGTAGCCGGACTAGCTGCCGATCTGGCCGCCGGGATGCCCGCCCCGCATCCCGCCCGCGAGGGCGTCAGGTCAGAACAAGTTAACGTTCGCCTGTCGGCCGATGAGCGGGCTACCATTGAGGCAAATGCACAACGGGCGGGGTTCAAGGGCATGGCCGACTACATCCGTATCATGGCGTTAGGTAGCGTCCACATCGCGAGGTGAACCTTTTGCCATCGGCTGCGCTTTGGAGTGCGCTTCAAAGGGGAGGTAGCCAGGTGGCTGTCTATAACTAGCTGGAACTGGAAAACGGACGCGGCTCATATTGCCGTCCTGCAATCCGCCGCGCAGATATTTTCACCCGCGCGGCGTGATGTTAGCGCGAACGCGCGTAGGCCGTCCGTAAATAGTGATGACCGGACGTCACAGCATCGGCGGCACGCTGTCGCTGCGTTCGCCAGCCTTGTTGATGGCGATCACGCGGAACTCCCGTTCCCTGAAGCGGGCCTCGCCGTTGGGGGCGATCCCCGAATCCATGGCGGTGGCCAGGTCCGATCAGTCGTCCGTCGCTCGCTGCGCCTTGTACGCCACCACCTACCCGTCCTCGCGAGCGTCGATGGGCTCCTTCAAGCTAAGAAAAGCTGACATCCCACATTGCTGCAGGTGGGATGCCGGCATGGCGAGGCGAGCACGCAGCGTTGTCGGTGGCGGGATGGACCAGTTGATGAACCGCGGCAACTGCCGCATGAGGATATTCGGCAAGGCCGGCGACTACCGGATCTTCTCCATCGTCCGATCGCCCTCACGCGGCAACATACACCATAAATCAGGAGATCCGCCTTTTTCATTGGAATCCCGGCCAAAACAATCCGGAAAGATTTTCGAAGATTGTTAACTCCATTCCAATACGGCACTTGCCATTCCAATCTCCCCTCCAAACCACCCTATGCAACTCCGCCCTGAAAGCATGACACGCCAGCTCCACATTTTGCCGCAGGCTGGGCATTCTGATATTCTCCGCGACTTCCATTTTGAAAGGCACAATGTCTGACCTAGTCACCATCAAGCGGGCCCTGATTTCCGTCTCTGACAAGAGCGGTCTGGGCGAGTTCGCCAAGGCCCTGGCCGCCGAGTTTGGCGTCCAGCTCATCTCCACCGGCGGGACCGCCAAGTTCCTCCGCGAGCAGGGCATGACCGTCACCGACGTCTCGGCCGTCACCGGATTCCCCGAGATGATGGACGGCCGGGTCAAGACCCTGCACCCCAAGATCCACGGCGGCCTGCTCGCCCTGCGAGACAACGCCCAGCATGTTGCCGCCATGAAGCAGCACGACATCGAGGCCATCGACCTGGTCATCATCAACCTCTACCCCTTCCGCCAGACCGTCGCCAAGCCCAACGTCCACTTTGAAGAAGCCATCGAGAACATCGACATCGGCGGTCCTTCGATGGTTCGCTCGGCCAGCAAGAACCACAAGTTTGTCCTGGTCGTCACCAGCCCGGCCGACTATGCCGAAGTGCTCGCCGAACTGCGTGCCAGCAAGGGCGCCACCGGCTATCCCCTTCGCCTGCGATATGCCCAGAAAGCTTTTGCCCATACCGCCGACTATGACTCCGCCATCGCCAACTACCTCGCCAAGCCGGCCGGCGTAGAAGACACCAGCATGGTCGTGAGCCTCTGCCGCAAACAGACCCTTCGCTATGGCGAGAATCCCCACCAGAAAGCCGGCCTGTATGTTGGCGCCCAGCCCAAAGAAGCCTCGGTCGCCTTCGCCAATCAGCTCCACGGCAAGGAGCTGTCCTACATCAACCTGCTCGACGCCGA
>JBBQTU010000149.1:0-10840 GCA_038213005.1 Tepidisphaerales bacterium
CGAGACCCACGCCCTGCACGTCAAGAAGGTGCTGGATTACGTGGACGTGCTGGGCATCTCCTCCAAACGATACAAGGTCGTGCTCGACTCCATCAACGGCGCCGGCTGCGTTTCAGGACACACAGTGCTGTCGCGGCTCGGTTGCCAGATCATCCATCTCAACGACAAGCCCGACGGCCAGTTCGCCCACGAGCCCGAGCCGACCATGGCGAATCTCACTTCCCTGGCTGCCGAGGTCAAGCGGCAGAAGGCCGACATCGGCTTTGCCCAGGACCCAGATGCCGACCGCCTGGCGATCGTCGACGAAAACGGCGTCTACATCGGCGAGGAATATTCGCAGGCCCTGGCCGCCAAGTACATCCTGAGCAAGAAGCCCGGCGTCGTGGTAACCAACCTCTCCTCCAGCCGCATGGTGGATGATCTGGCCGAGGCCGCCGGCGGACGCGTGGTACGCACGGCCGTCGGCGAGGCCAATGTCGTCGACGCCATCTTCAAGCATGACGCCGTGATCGGCGGCGAAGGCAACGGCGGCGTGATCGACCAGCGCATCGTCCCCGGGCGAGACTCGCTCGTCGGCATGGCCTATGTCCTGCAGCTCATGGCCGCCACCGGCAAGAAGCTCAGCGAACTGGTCGCCGAGATCCCGCGGTATGAGATCGTCAAGACGAAATTCGAATGCCGCCGCGAGGATGCCAACCGCGCGGTCGAGGCGCTCAAGAAGCAGTTCGCCAGCGAAAAGGTGGACACCCAGGATGGCATCCGCATCGACTGGGCCAAATCCTGGGTCCACGCCCGCCCCAGCAACACCGAGCCGATCATGCGCATCATCGCCGAAGCCCCGACCCGTGAAGAAGCCGAGCAACGCGTGGCGATGCTGCAAACCGTGGTGAACCAAACGCTGGGGCGGTAAGCTGCCCCGCGGCCAGATAGCAGATTCTGTCTTGCACTACAGGAGCTCGTATGATCGAAATACTCAAGACTCCCGGCGAAACCAAATGGTTCACCCGCGACCGCTTTGGCCTGTCCCGCGACTCTGGATCAAGCGTTAAGCGTCAGACCTCCACATGTCGCGATCAGCATGTGGAGGTCTGAGCCTTCTTGGGGTCTCATCCATCCCATCGCCGCGTTAGGGAGCTGCGCCATACGGATCCGCCTCGGCCGCTTTCTTCGCCGCCAGCGCCGCCGGCGCTGTAATCGCCGCTACCGCGATCGCCACCG
Organism: Tepidisphaerales bacterium; assembly: GCA_038213005.1. Taxonomy (GTDB): domain Bacteria; phylum Planctomycetota; class Phycisphaerae; order Tepidisphaerales; family Tepidisphaeraceae; genus JBBQTU01. The sequence continues at coordinate 1,219 of JBBQTU010000149.1, forward strand.
CCAGCACACCAGCAACCCCGCGCACCCACCCCCGCTTCGTCGGGACCGCCAACCCCACCACCATCAGCAGCGGCGATGCCAGCAGCACCGCCACGCCGATCCGTGTCACGCCGGGGTCGGGGTAGAATCGTCCCCCCGCCAACAGCCCGCACAGGATCGAAACGGCAAGGATTGCCACCGCCGGCGCTGCCCGCAGCCGCGGGGCAAAGAGCACGAGTCCCCCAACCGCTGCTGCGGTGCCAATCCCGTAGACACCAACTGTTCTCAGGTTCGATGACAGCACCGTCACCCCCGCGCCGCCCAGCACCACGCACAGGCTCAGCACACTCCACCCATGCCCGATCTTCCCAGCCACCAGCGTATGGACCCCCACCACGACCGCACCAATCACCCCGGCCGCCGCTCCCACCTCCACCGCCTCGGCCGCGCTGAGCGTCCCCGGAACCAGCGGCCGGGCAACCGCCCACGCCAACACGCCCGCCCACGCACCGAGTATCGCCAGCCATCGCCAGCCAAGCCGCCCGGCCAGCATCGCCAGAGCGATTGCCGGCAACGCGGCCCAGAACAGCCAGTCGGTCCCATCACCCGGCGGCAGCCGCGGCAAGCCAAACCCGCCAGTAGTCCCCAGCGAACTGGCATATCCCAACAGGAAACCAATCCCCCCGCCCAGCGGCAACAGCCACGCCCGCTTGCTCCACCACGCGATCAGTCCAATCACCAGCGCCACCGCCAGCGGCAGCATGATGCCAAAGATCATCTCGCGATTGGTGAGCATGATCGCGGCCTACCTGGTTCCTTCCGCCGACACCATCAGCTTGACCGCATCGCTGGTGCCCAGGCTCGCGCCCTTCATCTGGAAGTCGCTCTGCTTGATCTCGAAGACGGTCTCGATGCCGAAGCGCTGCGTGCCCTGGGGGAACTCGCCCTTGCCGATCAGTTCCACCGGGATCGTGATCGACTTGGTCACGCCATGCAGCGTGAAGTCCCCGGTGACTTCCAGGTGCTTCTCGTCCACCTTCTTCACCGACGTGCTCTTGAAGGTGATGGTCGGGTACTGCTTGGCGTTGAGGAAGTCGGGGCCCTTGAGGTGGTTGTCGCGTTTCTCAACGTGCGAGTCGACGCTGGCCGCCTGCACCTGGATGTCGAAGCTGCTCTGCGTGGGGTCGGCATCGTCAATGGTGAACTGCCCGACGGACTCCTTGAACTGACCATAAACGATGCCGATGTTCGCATGCCCAACCCGGAAGATGGTGCAGGAGTGGACCGGGTCGACCTTATACGTGTCGGCCGCAAAAACCGCGGCCGGTACCAGCAAAGCCGACAACGCGAGTGATGCAAGACGCTTCATGGCAAATCTCCTTCGATAGTTGATGGCAAGGCTACGAGCGTCCCGCCCGCAAGGCGGTTCCAGCAACCTCGCACGCTTTGGATAACACTAGGAGTGGCCCAGGACGCTCGGCAACCCGACAGACCCAAGCAAGGTGGGGCCGGTCGCCTCGACCGGCCCTCCTCGTCCCGCCCGCAACGCGGTTCCAGCAACGCCGCACGCTTGGGATAAGTGTAGGACTGGCCCAGGACGCTCGGCCACCCGACAGACCCGCCCAAGGTGGGGCCGGTCGCCTCGACCGACCCTCCTCGCCCCGCCCGGCAGCAACCCCAAATGCCACATGCCATCGCGGGCCGATTGGCCTGCATCGTGTATCGACGCGGTGCGCGGCGCGAGGCGACCTTCTGGCTGTACTGACTGGTTCTGTTTTGACAGTAGACCTGTGCGCACTATTGGACGTCAACGTGCCCGGTCGTCCGTGGCGCACGTCTGTGACGTGCGATTCCCGCCCCAAGCCGCCGCCTCCACAAACCCAACCGCGAACGGCGCCGACGTCATTCCCCCGGCAAACCATCACCCACGCCGAGTTGCCTGCATCCATCCGATATCGCCCCTCCCCCCCCGGGCCGCCTACGATTCTTTGCGTAGCCTCAATGGGGCAAATGGTTCCAGCGGGGGACAGAAAGAGGTGGTGATGAGCTTGCAGGTCAATGACAGGGTGCGAGTCACGACGGATCCGCCGATGGAATGGGTACGGGCCGGTCTGATCGGCCGGATCGTCGATATCGTTCCCGGTCCGCGCGAAGAGTACGAGGTCCAGTTCCGTGACGAAGCGGGCACGCTGATCGCCGAAGTCGCCCTGACCCTGGACCAACTCGAACTGCTCACCCCGCCGCCACAGTGGGCCAAGGGTTGAGTCTCAGCGATCCAAGAGGCAATCCAGCCGAGAAGGATGCGGCTTGACGCTGATAGGAAAAGCATTCCTCCGCACATGACGGCCGGCCCTTATCTTTCATCGTTGAGCCTGTCGCCGCCCCGCCACTCACGCCCGCACATGGGCCGTGCTCGCTTTCCCGGGCACGCGATTTCTTAGCCCCGACAGTGCGCCATTATTAAGCCCAGGGTAAGCGTACTCGCGCAGCCCTTTAGAACCATTCACCCTGAATGAGCCCTGAAAAGGCGACACCTCTTTCAGCGCCGTAGTCGCTCCAACCACCCGCTGACGCGCAACGTTCATCTGCCCGGAAAAACGGGCGCGCCCGTCAGGCTCGCGATCAACGGGCTGCCCGTTTTTCTGGGCAACCGCGCAAACCCAGCCCCATTGAGCCGCAGCGCACTCGTGGCATATGCATCCTCGCTTGTAGCAACAGCCGTCTCGCTACTGCTCAATGGGCGGCCAATCGCCACATCACGCGGCCTGCGCAACAAAAACAGGCACGCCCCCGGAGCACGGCTGTTTCTACACATTTCTGCAGGCACCGTAGCACGTGCAGCCCTCGGCCGTAGCAATTCCCGCCGGCGCAGCCACTACCTCTGACTCTGGGGAAAGGCAAAGGGGCCTGAAAAGTGAATATCGGACCGGTTCGGTGCGTCGCCCGCGACGGCGAGACAGAATGAGACAGAATGAGACACTTTGCGCGCCGCCTCCCCTTCATCGCGCAGTTTACCCGCCGCTGCCCGCCCCCCGTGGCGAGGCGGGTCGCTTCGTCGCTTCGTCACACGTTCCACATTTGGCTTTCCTACGTCCTACGTTCTACGCTCTGCCTTTTGCTCCTCCCTCCCCTCCGCGTTATCCTCGCAGCCCACATGGTCCCGAAAATCCTTCTGGTCGGTGCCGGCAGCTTCGTCATCGCCTGGGCGATGACACTGCTCATCAAGCGCATCGCCCCACGCATTGGTTTCGTCGATAAGCCCGGCCATCGCAAGATCCACTCCAACCCTAAACCCCTCGGCGGCGGAATCGCCATCTTCCTCGCCATCGCCCTGCCCCTGCTCGGCGTCCTGGCCGCCCCGCATCTGGGCATCGTCCCGGCCGGCATGGAAGCCTACGCCGGCGGCATCATCCAGCAGACCCCCCTTGCCCTGGCGCTGCTCGCCTCCATGCTGGGCCTTCACATCGTCGGCCTGATCGATGATCGCAAGGCACTCGGTCCCTATTCGAAACTCGTCGTCCAACTCGCCGCCGCCTCGGTCCTGGTGATCTTCTTCAACCTCCGTGCCGTCACCTACCTCGGCCCCGTCCCCTCGTGCATCGTCACGATCCTGTGGATCACCGGCATCACCAACGCCTTCAACTTCCTGGACAACATGGACGGTCTCTCGGCCGGAGTCGCCGCCGTCTGCGCAGCGGCGTTTCTGGTCACGACCATTCTCATCGGCCAGTGGTTTGTCGCCGGCCTGCTCGCCATGCTCCTGGGCGCGCTGCTGGGGTTCCTCTGCTTCAACTTCTCGCCCGCCAGCATCTTCATGGGCGACAGTGGCAGCCTGGTCGTAGGCTTCACGCTGGGCGTGCTGACCATCCTCACGACCTATCTCGACACCGGCAAACGCAGCGGCGGTTGGTACGCCCTGCTGACGCCCCTGATCATCCTCGCCGTCCCGCTATATGATCTGGTGGTGGTCAGCGTCATCCGCATCTCGCGAGGTAAGAGCCCGTTCGTCGGAGACACCAACCATTTCAGCCATCGTCTCGTGGCACGCGGCATGTCCCGCCGGACCGCCGTCCTGTGCATATACATGGTGACAGCCGCAACCGCAGTGGCGGCCATCATCCTGCCGCGGCTGGATGCCCTGGGCGCTGTGCTGGTCTACGTTCAGACGCTCCTGATCCTCGGCGTCGTTATGCTCCTGGAACTCCATCCGCTCCCCCCGGCCGAGAACGGAAACTAGAATCCGCAGCAGGAGGCCCCAATGGCGCAACACACGGCTACCGAAGATACCGGAGGATTCAGCGGTAAGCTGAGCACCGCCGCCTTCGCCCTGGCCGCGGGCATTGTCCTGGCCCGCTCCATGACCAACGAGATCATCCGCGAGCCGTTTGACATCATCCCCGGCGCGGACGCCCTTCCTCGCAGCCCCGGAGCGATCGTTGCCGTCGTCCTGAACCTGCTATCGTTCGTCCCCCCGCTGCTCGTCCTGGCGAGCCTCTGGCTCAACCGCGAAGCCCGGCTGATCCGTTCATGGAGCCACATGACCTTCGGCCTGCTGGCCACCTGGGCGATGGCCTCCACCGTATGGTCCAGTGATGGCTTCCTCACGGCCATCACCTCGGGCGGCCTGCTCGCCGCGGCAATGCTGGGCTGGACCATGGCCCAGACCGTGCAGTCGTGGCTGCGACTGCGAATCCTCGCCGGCCTGGCTGTGGGCCTGCTACTGGTGCTGACAGCACACAGCGTCGTCTATCGCCTCATCGACGCCCCGGCCATGCGGGAAATGTGGGCCAGCAACTCCGAGACCCTCCTGAAACAGCAAGGCATGCAGCCCGGCAGCTTCTCCGCCACGCAGTTTGCCAAGAAACTGCTCGCCGGCGAACTCATGGGTTTCTACCACTCGCCCAACAGCCTGGCCGCCATCGCCGTGCTCTGTCTGCTGGTGCTCATCGGATCAATGCTGCAGCGGCGAACCCTGCGAGACCGCGCCGGCTGGCTCGTCCCGGGACTCCTGATCCTGATTCCGGCCACCTGGATGATCTACGCCACCGCCTGTCGCAGCGCGATTATCACCCCCGTACTCGGCACGGCGATCATCATCGCAGCGGGAATGGCAGCCGGCCTGACGTCCAGATACCGCAAGCTGAGCTTCTGCACCGGCATACTAGTCATCTGTCTGGCAATCGCCGCCGTCGTCGGCCACGGCCTTACCCACGGCGGCTTGGTCGAGCGAAGCCTCACCTTTCGCTGGCATTACTGGACCGCCGCCCTGCGCATCTTCCGCGACCACCCACTCGCCGGCACCGGCTACGACTGCTTCGGCCTGTTCTACTCCGCTGCCAAGCTGCCGCTGGCCCCCGAAGACGTCAAGGACCCGCACAACCTCCTGGTCCGCTTCTTCGCCGAGCTGGGCATCGTGGGCGGCCTGCTGGCAGTGGGCTGGCTACTGCAATCATGGTGGGAACTGACCCGCCCGCTCAGGCTGGATACTGCCGCGGTGGGCATCTCTCCCGAGACTGATGCGCCTGCGTCCCGGATCGTCCAGAAGATCCTGGCCCGGTCGGAGGTCCAGCACGACCCCCTGCACATCCTGTCGCCCATCATCTGGCCGGCCGCATTGGCGACCCTCATCGCCATCATCGCCAACGTCGACTTCTCCCAGCCCCTGATCCTCTCCGCGATGGACCTCATGCGCCGCGCGCTCTACGGCTGTCTCCTTCTGGCTGGCGGCGTCTTGCTGGCACTCAAGAGTCTGCAACAGCCGCAACTGGATGATCGCCCGGCCCCCTGGCTCTTGCGCAGCATCCTCGCCGGTCTCGCCATGTTCCTGCTGCACAACACCATCGACTTCTCCTTCTTCGAGCCCGGCGTGATGATGTTGTTCATGGCTCTCACCGGAGCCGCCATCGGCGTGCGAGCCGCGTCCAGCCCATCCTCATCCGCCGAACTGGTGCAGCACTCCCTGAACCGCCCGTCCGCCGATCTGGCGCAGCCAACCCAAGACCATCCCACCGTCGCCCCTATGGCCTGCGCAGCGATGAGGTGGGCGATCATCCCCCTGGGCATCGCCGCCTTGGCTTACGGCCTCGCCATCGCCGTCCCCATCACTCTCGCCGAGTCAGCCGCCAGCACCGGCGACGAATCGCTTAGGCAAGGCGATTTCACGGCGGCCGCTGCCGCCTATCGCGCTGCCGCCGACGTAACGGTCCATCTTCCCAACAGCGACTACCCCACCCGCGAAGCCCGGGCCCTCTACTTCGGGCGCGCCCCCACCTCCGCACAACTGGACGCACTGGGTCGTGCGATCGCCGTAGCCCCCCATCGTGCTCAGGCCTGGTCATCGCGGGCCGAGCTTCGCGCGGTGCTTTCTCCGCCGGATATCCCCGGCGCCCTGGATGATTTCGAACATGCCACGGCCCTCGATCCCAACAATGTCGACCTGCGCCTCACCTACGCCACCTGGATGGAACGCCTGGCCCAGTGGCCCCGCGCCATCAGCCAGTATCAGGAAGCCCTCCAACGCAATGGCGCCTTGCCCGCAGACGAAATCCGACGCCTCTCCCCCGCCAAAGTCCGCGAGATCGAGGCGAAACTTGCCGCCCTGCGAGCCGGCCACCCTCCGGCAAACTCGTCGCAGCACCCTGCCGACGCCGCGCCGCTCGGCGTTTCGCTGACACCAGACTCTTGCATCGCGTAACAGGCCGATTACTCTATAGATGGTGAATCCTATGAAACAGAAAACCTCTCGTCTCTTGCGTGCGATGATTCTGGTCTCCATGGTCGGTGCTCTGGCAGGCTGCAGCTCGGATGTGCAGGTGCTCACCCACCCCGAGAAGCCACGCCTCCAGGGCATCGCGTTGTACAACGTCGGTGATCTGAGTAATGCCGCCGGCGCATTCAAGAACGCCATCCACCAGGAGCCCCGCGACTACAAGGCGCACTACTACCTGGGCATGACCTATGAAGCTCAGGGCAACTACCAGCAGGCGATCCAGGGGTACAAGGCTTCGGTCGACTCCATGAAGGCGACCCTGCAAGGCCAGGAAGCCATCGACCTTCGCCAGAAGGTGATGAACCGTCTGGCCGCCACCATCGCCCGCGGCGACGACCAGAACCTTGAGAAGGATCTCCTGGCATCGCAAGCCGCCGATCCGAAACTCAGCAACCAACGCCGCGCTGAGGCATACTTCCTCCTCGCCAAGGTTCAGCGATATCGCGGCGATGCCGATTCCGCCATCGCCGCCTACGCCAAAGGCTCCGAGCTGGACCCCAAGGATTTCTGGCTCCAGAAGGAAGCTGGCATCTACATGCTGCAGGCCGGCCTGAAGCAGCAGGCCAACGCGCCGCTCGCCCGCGCCAGCAAGATCAGCACTCACGATGCGGAACTCAACCAGGCCATCACCGACATCGGCGGACTGACGAAGGAAAATGAGCTCGTCCCCGGCCCCAAGACCCAACTGCCGCCGGGCCAGATCGTCGAGCCCATCACCGACAAGTAAAGTCTCTCGCCGGAGTAGCGCATGACCCCTCTCGTGCTGGCAATGCTGCTGTTCGCCGGCGGAGTGGTTCTGCTCGTTGCCGAACTGCTCCTGCCCACGCATGGTCTCTTGGGTGTTCTCGGCCTGGTGGCGATCTTCGCCTCGGCCGTTTCGCTCATGTGGGTGAACCAGTGGCTGGGAATCGGGGTATTGAGCGCCCTGGTACTCACCAGTCCCTTCTGGTTCATGGCCGCCCTGCGCCTCTGGCCCCACACGCCCGTGGGCAAACGCCTGGTTCTTCACGCCACGACGTCCACCCCCACCAGCGAAGGCGCTCAGTTGTCAGTCGGGCAGACCGGCACCGCCATGACCGAGATGCGCCCCATGGGCGAGTGTGAGTTCGGCTCGGTCCGCACCCAGGCAGTCTCTCAACTGGGCATCATTCCCGCAGGCACGACGGTGAAGATCGTGTCGCTCGACGGCGAAAAGCCCGTAGTCCGCAAGGCATAAGCCCCACCAGCCCAACAACAAGAAATGCCGGCCACCTGTGGCCGGCATCTCGTGCTTATTGGACCGCGAGGCTCAACAGTCCTGCTTCACATCCACCGCCAGCCCGCTGCGCTGGGACTTGTAGATATTCAGGATGATCTCCACCGGCCGACGAGCCGCCGCTCCGTCGATCAGCGGCTTGGTGCCCGTGCGGATGGCGTTGAAGAAGTTCTGGAACTGCGCCCGGTGCGAATCGCCCCAGGTTGCGCCCTGCTTCGCGTCCGCCGCTCGCCCCGCCGCCTGTTCCTTCACGCTGGCCGTGCCGCCCTGCGCCACCGATACCGCATGAGACGCAGCTTCTTCGCTGGTAAAAGTCTGGCCGTTCTTGAGCATCATGCTCTTGAGCCGGTCGCCTTCGATAATCGCCGAGCCATCTGTGCCATAGATGTCGATGCGTACAGGCAACCCCTTATACGCCACGGTGGTGGCGGTAAACGTGCCCACCGCGCCGCAAGTGTAGCTCATCGCCGCCACGGCGATATCCTCAACCTCGATGTTCTTGTGTGCGCCCGTACGCGTCTGGGCCCAGAGGCGATCGACGCCGCCCACCAGGTACTGCAGCACGTCCACCGTGTGCACGCCCTGGTTCATCAGCGAACCGCCACCATCCCATTTCCACGTGCCGCGCCAGTCGCCCGAATCGTAGTATTCCTGCGTCCGCCACCACTTCACATGGGCATCGGCCAGGATGATCTTGCCAAGTTTCCCCGAGGTGATGGCCTCTTTCACAAGCTGCGTCGCCGCATCAAACCGGTGCTGGCTGATCACCGTCAGCTTCTTGCCCGTGCGTTTTTCCGCGTCAATCATGCGGTCGCACGCTTCCAGCGTCACTTCCATCGGCTTCTCGCAGATGACGTGCTTGCCGGCTTCCATCGCCGCCACGGCCATATCCGCGTGCATGCCCGAAGGCGTGCAGATGCTGACGATATCAATGTCCTTGTCAGCCAATACCTGATCAAAACTGCTGTAAACTCGCGTAACGTCAAACTTCTGAGCCATCGCCTTGGCCCGCTCCGGCAGCACATCACACGTGGCGATCAGCTCTGCTTCATCCGGAATCTGGCGTGCCGCAGCCCCATGCGTGGGCCCAATCGAACCACACCCGACAACACCAATCCGGAACTTCTTCTGGTCAGTCGTAGCCACTATCCATCCTCCGGGCGCGCAGGGCCAAGCCCTCGCGCCAGTCCAATATGCAGCGCCGGGCGCGAAATGCGCCCGACAAGAGCCTCTACCGTATTCAAACCCACGCCGACTGGCAATAGGCAGCGATAGACAGCAACACGCTGGGCGTGCCCGTTTTTCCGGCCACGCGATTTCTTAGCCCCAACGGGGCGGCATTCTTAAGCCCAGGGTAAGCGTACTCGCAGCCCTGGGTAAGAACCATTCACCCTGAATGAGCCCTGAAAGGGCGACACCTCGTTCAGCACCTTATTCGCTCCAACCACCCGCTGACAGCGCACTTGTATCGGCCCGGAAAAACAGGCACGCCCGACACGCTGGGCGTGCCCGTTTTTCCGGGCACGCGATTTCTTAGCCCCAACGGGGCGGCATTCGTAAGCCCAGGGTAAGCGTACTCGCGCAGCCCTGGGTAAGAACCTTTCACCCTGAATGAGCCC
>JBBQTU010000150.1:0-10749 GCA_038213005.1 Tepidisphaerales bacterium
CGCAGCTACTGCTTTTCTCACTTCAACCCCACTTTCGCATATTGGTTCCCGCCTTCGCCACGCACCGTGTGCTCCAGACCCAGTTTCTTCACCGTCTGGCCCGTCCATGCATCATCGCCGAAAGGCTGGCTGCGCGACAGGCTTACGATCCAGTGTGACTGCTCCTTCTTCGTCGTCACCGCATTGACCCGGTCCAGCCAATCCGCCGGACGGGGCGTCGGTGAGTCGTGCAGCAGAGACTTCTGCTCGTCCGCTGCATGTTCACGCGTCCACAGGCTGCTCCATCGCCAGTCTTCCGCCCGCTCCACCAGATCGGCCCTTAGCGGATTGCGTTCCACGTACCGGCAGACCTTCAAGAGCGAGGGGCCGGGCTGGACCGGGAAACCCTTGCAGCGGCCGTGATATAGCCCGTACCCCACTGTGTTGTGCGAAACCCGCCATCGCATCGCGTGCGTATGCGCCAGCCAGCGGAAGAACTCGGTCAACTCTCCATCCTTCGGCGGCCAGGCGACAAAGTGCCAGTGGTTGCCCATGATGCAGTAGGAGAGAATCCGCAGCGGACACCGCTGGTACGCCTCAAGCATCACCCGGTCCAACGCCACGAAGTCCTTCTGCGACTTGAGCATCCGCATCCGCCCGGCCGAACGGTTGACCACGTGGTAGATCCACCCGCCCGTCGCTACGTCGCTGCGTCGCTTCGTCGCTTCAGCCCCCCCAACTATCCCCCGGGGCCTTTGCCGCTGAAGACCGGCAGGTAGCGGTTGGGCATCTGCAGCACGATCAGGGCGATCGCCGTTGCATATTCCTCGCCGACCGAATCCATCCAGCGCCCGTCGGCCTGTTGACGGCCGATGAGTTGATTGCGGATGGCGGGATACCAGTCGCGCCAATACTTTCCGCCGCCGAGAAACATCGCCTGGGCCGCGTAGTACTGACCATAGAAGTAGTGCCCGAATGACTGGTTTCCCACCGCGCCTGCGCCAGCGCCCGGGCGGAAACGGTAGACGTAATCCAACCCGCGTTTCAGGTCGTCGCCCTCGAAGATGCCGGCGTAGTAGAGCGTCGCCACGCCGGCGGCCGAACGTTCAAAGCCGCTGCCGCCCATGCCGCCGGTAGGCTGGTAACTGAAGCCGCCGTCGGCGTTCTGGCAACGTCGAACATAAGCCACGGCCTTGTCGATGGTCCCCTTCTCAACCTTGATGCCGGCATCGCGAGCAGCGCGAAGGGCCATCACCTGGCAGATGGTCACGGAAATATCCGCGTCGGCCGGGACCGGCATGTAGCGCCATCCGCCTTCTTCGTTCTGCGACTGCTGGATGAGGCGCACCGCGCGACGAAGCGCCTCACCCACTTCTTCATCGGAGGTCATGCCATAGACCTCGGCCAGGAAGAGCGTCGCAAAGCCGTGGGCATACATCACGCCCTGTGAACTGTCGGCCGACAGCAGGCCCGATCGCTGGGCGCTGTGAACGATGTAGTCGCTGGCCTTCTGCACCTGCTGACCGTAGGGCCCGCGGCCGGGCAGATTGCCGGCCGACATCAGCGCCAGTGCCGAGAGGGACGTGATGGCACTGGTGGCGTTGTAGCCGCCCTGCCCGCCGAAGCTGCCGTCGGCGTTCTGCTTGTGCGAGAGCCATTGGAGGCCATCGTGGATCGCCTTCTGTGCCTCGGGCGTGAGTTCGTCGCCGATCACCTGCCCGGGCTGAGCGGCAATCGTGGATTCGGGAGCCGCGGCCAGCAGCGGTGCCGGGATCGCGCTGCAGAGTAGCACCATCGCGATGGCGCGAAGCCATCGCGGGCACCTGGGCCCGTTGTCCTGGCGGCTTGCTGATCCCATGGGCAGGCTATCGGGCATGCGTGTCATCTCCGCTCCGAGGAGTTCTTCTCCGACAACGAACGATAGTAGTCCTCGACGAGCTTACGGTACTTCTCGACCACATCCTCGCCGGAAGAATCGATCACCGCCTGGCGGTCGCGGGCACTGATGCCGCCCCAATCACGCGCGGTCTGGCGAATGTCGCCCAGGGGCGCATCGGGCGGCTTACCGCCAGCGCTCAGCGCCGACTCTTTGGCCGCGTCGCTGCCCTGGGTCCCCTTGCCGCCGGTCTGGCCGGGGCCGTCCTTTCCGCCAGGCTGCTGGCCAGACGGCTTGGCCTTGGTCTGCTTGCCGCCGCCAGACGACGAGGAGGATGAACTGCTGGACTGCTGTTGCTGTGCCTTCTGGATGAGTTCATCCAGCGACTGCACGAGGCGCTTCTGCACCTTCTGCGTGACCGCCCCGGCATCCTTGTCGGCCAGCCGCATGCGCGAGCGGGTCATGCGCCTGGAAACATCATCGATCGTCGGCTCGGAATCCTCGCCGACCGGCTTGCCGGTGAGAAGCTCGGCATCGAGATCATCGACCCCATCTGTGTTTTCCTCTGGCAGGCGATCGTCGGCCTTCTCGGCGGGCAGACCCTTCTTGCCACCACTGGCAGCCTTGAGCATCTCGTCGAGCATCGACCGCACGGTGCCCTGCCGCTGCGACAGGTCGGTCAGGTGGGACGCATCGGCCTTAGCGGCGTCGGCGGCCTGCGTGTCTACGTTCAGCATCGCCTGCAACTCGCGCAGCAGTTTCAGTTCCGCCCCGGGAGGTAGCTTCCGCCCGCCACTCTTACCGCTGCCTCCGCCGCCTTGCGAACGCTCGGCGAACCGCTCATCCTTGGGCGGATCTTCCTTGAGGGCGCTAATCATGGCATCCAGCCGGCGGACGATCACCGTCTGTTTTCGCTGGGTCGGCTCACCGGTCGTCTGCTTTGTCAGCTCGCCGGAGACGTCCTGCATGGCGCCCTTTACATCCTTCGCCACCGACTGGAATACAACGCTGCCAAGATCGGCCAGGTCGTTGCCGACCTTGGTCATCCGCTCGGCGAGGCTGCCTTGCTGGGCGGCCACCTGATTCAGACGGATCAGATCGGCGCGCTTCTTTTCGTTGCCCGTGAGTGACTTATCCAGCCGCTTTGTCTCATCGGCAACCTCAACCTGCTGCTTGCGGATCTCCTGCAAAACCTTGCGCACTTCTTCCTGTTGCTGCTGACGGCTCTGCTCTTCGGCCTTGCGCTTCATCTCCTGTGCCTTGGCCATCGCATTTTCCAAAGCGACCAGCGCCTCGGCCTGCGGCTCATAGGCCGGCTGGACCTGCTCCTGCCGCAAGAGAACCATGGCGCGTTCCATGCGGCCGGCCGCCTTGTTGAGCAGATCGCCCAGTTGCTCGGCCGCCTGTAGAGAAGCGGCCGACTTGGTGAGGTCCACGGTGTTCAGGTGCGTCTGCTGCTGCGACGCAGTCAGTTGCCGCAAGTCCGACTTCTCCAACGACTCGGCAGTTCGATGCGACTTCTCCAGGAGGTCATTCACCGGCTGCGTGGTGGCGCCGGCGGCGACCTTCGCGGGATCCTGCAGCAGCAGGTTGTCCAGGTTGTGCCCGGCCTGGCGCTGGATGAGCTGCTCGATCTGCTGGGTAATCTCGGCCAGCTTACGCGTCAGTTCCTCAAGCCGCCGCCGCTCGGCCTCGCGCAGATTCGAGAGCATCATCTCCAGACCCATCTCAGCGCTCTTCTGCGATGACTGTGCCTGCGACTGCTGGTTCTGGCGGATCGACCCGGCGGCTGACTTCTGATGCGACCAGACGGCCTGCGACTCACCCGTGCCTGCCGCCTGACGCATCGCCTGCGCCGAGGCCGGATCCGCCTGGTTGGCGCGCTCGGCGGCAGCACGAAGCTGATCAAGTAGTGCCGCGGTCCGGCCACTCATCTCCTCCTGCTTTTTCGAGGTGTCATCCAGCGACTTGCGATCGGCGGGCGTCATCTGCTCCGGTGTCTTGCCGCGATTGTTCTTGCCGATCTGCGACGTGTCGGCCGAGAGCTTCTTCTGATCGTCCAGGAGATCTCGCAGGCGATCGAGCATCTGCTGCAGGCTGCCGAAATCGCCGAGGCGATCAATGGCCTTCTTGAGCTGGTCGGATGCATCGCGCTGGGCCTGATGCGAATCGTCGAGTTTCTGCTTACGGTCAGGCGCGGACTTGGCGGTGTCGACCGCATCTTTGATCCCGCGCGAGGCGTCGCGCATCGGCCCGTCGGCCGCGTCGGCCAGCAACTTCTGCGCCGCGGCGGCCGCATCCTTTACGTTCTGCTGCTTGACCCCATTCTCGGCAAGGCGATGCATCACTGAGCCCAGGCGGCCGGCCAATTCACTGGCCTGCGCCGAGAGTCGAGTCTGCTGTTGCGCGATGCGATCAGCGACCTGCTGCTCAGCGGCCTGGGGTTTGGGCTTCTTCTCCAAGTCGGCCTTGAGCTGCTCCGTATCGCTGGCGAGACGATCCTCGTTCTTCTTCACTTCGGTGATCTGCCCGGCGACGGTGCGCAGTTCGCCAATCACGCGCTCGATCAGATCCTGCTCGCTGATCACGGTAATGCGAAGATGCTGGCTCTGGGCTGGGGCATGAGCCACGCCCGCCAAGTCAAAGTTGTCGCGGGCTTCGACGTAATACTCCACCACGTCGCCCGGTTTGAGACTGGCGACCGGAAACTGTGCCAGCGGCCAGGGATAGGTGACCTTCTGTCGCTGACGGGCGGCCGAGGCGCTCGCGCTGGTCCAGGTAACGCCCGGAGCGGCCGGGCCGCTTTCTCCGACGAGCATCAGCTTCGCGGCCGAATCCACCGGGCGGGTCGCCGGATCGCGCCGAGCCTCTTCGGGCTTAAGGATGACTGCCCGCAGAGTTACATCGCGAATCGCCAGATCGTCTTCAGCGAACGCCTCAAGAGGCACGGTGGCGGCGACGGTGCGCTCCTCGCTGCGCCGGGGGTTCTCAAGCGAAATGGCCGGCGGCTGGTCGGGACGAACGATCAACTCGTATTCTTCCGTGCCGGTATTAGGGAACCCGCTCTGGTCCTTTGCCCGGATTCGAAATCGCACCGTCTGATCGGCAAGCCAGCTAGCCGATGGGTGCGATGGATCGGAACGGTCCCACTTGGGCGCTGGCCACTCGGCAGTCTGTCCAGTGCCAACGGGCTCAAAGACGATCGGGGCATCGGCTGCCGTGGGCTTGCTGAACTTCAGGTTCAGCCGCACCGCCGACCCGGCCCAGACGGTCACAGGACGCGACTTGAATGGCGCATCGGTGGCCGGCAGTTTGGTGTATGCCGGTGGGGTCACGCCAATCTGAGCATCGACCACCGCCAGCCGCGGAATCAGTTCGATGGCCGGGACGTCCAGCCGGTCATCGCCGGACTCGATCCAGACCGCCATGGAGCCGGTCTCGGTTCCCGCAGGAAGGCGGCCGTCAATCGCGGCAGTGTATCGGCCATCTTCACCGCGTTGCATGAGTTGCTTCAATGCGGGGCCGCTACCCATGCTCCAGCCGAGCACAACCTGCCGGCGGAGGTTATCGCCCTTTGCCAGTCGCACGGCAAAATCCACTCGCTGACCCACCGGCACGCGAACCGGGATAGCCCCGGCCAGCTTGATCTCCACCGACTTAGGCCAAGTCACCGGAGCGAAGGGCTGTGTGATACGTGCGAAAGCAAGTCGGGCCAACTCCGGCTGCCAGAGGGCAAATGCGGCGACAAGGGCGGCCACAAACCCCATCCGCCGCAGCGACAGCCACAGCGGGCGGCGGTCGATCGCCTTGGCCAGATCGGCGACGCTGAGCATGTCCGAGGTCTGGCGGACCACCTGCTCTTCCATCGCAGCACTAAGTGAGTCGCCGTCTTCCTGGGAGAGGAACAGCAGTGAACTGCGCAGGCGATCCTGGAACGCGGGATTGAGCGACTCCACACGGGCGGCCAGCGAGTCCAACGTCAACGGGCGAACTAGCGGCGACAACACCACCGTCGCCAGGCGCCAGACAAGAAAGCCGCCCAGCCCAACCAGAACCAGCAATCGCAGCACGGCCGGCAGGTGAACCACAAAATCCAGCAGACTCAGACCCACCAGCAGGAGCAGGAACACCCAGATCGTGCTGACCAGCCCGCGCGCCGCGGCGAATTGTTTCACCCGCCGCCGCAGGCCTTCCAAGGGCGAGCGGATGGCCCGATCGAATGTACTGATGGTGGACATCCAGACGCCTCGTTTGGGGCCCGTCCTCCGACCAGTAAAGTCTACCGCGGCATGGGGCAAGGTTCCAACCGCCTCCTTAGGACCGGCGCATCAATAACTGGCAGGAATGCCGCGATGATCTCTTCTTGCTCCTGCCCTGGGGGGAGGCTGGGAGAGCGTTGGCCTCTCTGAACCTGACGGTTGTTGATTTAGCGGTCCGTAGCCGTGCGGTGCGTGCCATCTCAGACATCGCTGTCGCGATCGGTTACTTCATCACCACCATCTGATGGCACGAGAACTCATCCACCGTGAAGCGAATTCCATCCGCCGTGGGCGAGAACGGCAGCTCGACGCCTTGCGGTTCCAGTGTGACTTTGCTGACGCGCTTGGCCGTCTTCAACGTAACTTGGACGTTCCGCAGAGGCAAAAGTTCCTCAATAACCTCAATGCCGTTGGCGCTGCCGGCGACATTGCCGCCTTCCATCCGTATGGCGCCGCCTCGCTGGACGGTGTTGGCGTAAAGCAGATGCAGCACGCGCCGATCTTCGGCGGGCTGCTCCATCAGCGTGATTCGGCCGGTGGAGGGCAGGCCGGTAACCTGCAGCGTTTCGGCATCACCAAGGTGCAGCCGCATCGCCTTAACCACGTAGTCGCGGTAAGCCACCGCCCCCAACCCCTTGTACAGGGTGAAGACCGGATGGGTCAGGTACATGATTTGGCCTTTGCGGACGCCGCAGTCGTACTCTGACGCTTCGGTCTGATACGGCGTGTGCTGATGGCTGCAGAAGTGCTTGAATGTTCGGTTGAAGTAGCTGTCGTAGATCTGCCCCAGCGACTCGCCGTCTGTGACCTGGATGCGGTGCGATGAGAGGTACATGACCAGCGGCGAATTGACGAACGCCGCACGCAAGTCCTGCCGGGGCAGGACATAGTCCGGGCGAAATGGGCTGACGCCGCCGTAAGTGGCGCCAACATCCCACAGGAAGCCCGAACCATCGGCCTTCAGCCCGCTCGCTCCGGTGAGAAAGAGCTTACCGCCCTGAGCAAGGTAGGCATCAAGCTTGCTCTTCAGTGCCGGGCCGACCTGAACCTCATCGGGCAGAACCAGCATCTTATAGGGCGAGAAATCCATGTCCTGATCCAGGACATCAAACAGCAGATGCGCCTCCAGCAGCACCCGACCGGCACCGGTGTCTGAATCCAGATCGCGATGCATGCTGCCATTGACCGCCGTGCTGGAGAGCAGGCCGACGTCGCTGACGCTCTCCACATAGTCGCACCACTTCTCCTTGGCCTCTACCTCGGCGTATGCCGCGCCGATGATCTCATAGGTGCTCGCGTCCAGTTCCCCGCAGGGATGGAGCTGGTCGCCGACACTGCACTTGCTCCCATAGGCGAGCATGGCCGCACACTCGTAGCGAAGGGCGTTAGGGTGCTTATAGCCTCCGAACTCGCCCCAGGTTGTGTGGAATTTCCCGGTCATGCCCAGGAAGTCAAAGCCCAGACCTTTGCAGTATTTCGCGGACATCGGGTAGTGGTCATATCCCCAACCGCCGGTGGGCAGCGATTCGAGTTCCAGGTGCGAGAAATACTTCTTCAGCAGCGCCGTGCTGCCGCGGCTGATGTGGCCGCTGTTGTGGAAGACCGGCATCTTTGGATTATCACATTTGGACGCAGCGGTGGTTTCGCGGTAGTAGCGCTCCAGAGCGATTTCCGAGCACTTCTGGCGGCCGGTTTCCTCTTTTGCATCCAAGCCGTTCTTTTCCATCACTTCCAGACACCACTTACAGCAGCACTGTCCCTGACCGATAATGTCCAGGAAGACACCATCACAGTTTGGAAACAGGCGTACGGCCTCGCGGATCTGATCGCACAGATAGGGGATGTAGGGAGAGTTGAAGCACATCTTGTGGAAGCCGGGATCGGTGATGTTCTGCGCCCAGCCGTTGTACCGGCCATCGGCGCCGACTTCGCGCCACTCGGGGTGCTCAAATGACATCACATTGTCCACGCCGGCCGAAAGATAGATCGGCACGTTGACGTTGATCTCCTTGCAGGCATCAAACTGCGCCCGCAGCAGATCAAGACTAAGGTGCGGATGGGCCTTGCCAACTTTCGTCGGGTGGTACGACCAGCCGTGGTGGCACTTGGAGAAGCAGGTGACGGAGTTGACGTGGCCGGCTTTCAAGGTCGCCTGCCACTTCTTCTTGTCAAACGCCGCCCCTATGCCGGCGATGGCGGGCGACGTATGGAAATCCAAGTGAATCTGACGAAAGCGCAAATGCCAGGGCTGAGTGTTGCTAAGCATAATTGAGATCCCATTCGAAAAGGCGAAACGTGGCCTGCGGCCACTCTGAGTCTACTTCCATCCGCTCAGGCATACGATATATGCACAATCGTTTGCGGTCAATGTACCTCAACGCTCCGACGGGCACGCGATTTCTTAGCCCCAACGGGGCGACATTCTTAAGTCCAGGGTAAGCGTACTCTCGCAGCCCTGGGGAAGAACCATTCACACTGAATGAGCCCTGAAAGGGCGACACCTCTTTCAGCACCGTATACGCTCCAACCACTCGCTGACGCGCAACTTGCATTCGCCCCCAAAACAGGCACCGCCCCGCTCTGACGACTGTCAGGGTGACAATAGAGCCGAAGGCACAAGAGCAGTGTCAGGATCGTTCGCACTTTCACTCACGCACCTGTCGCTGGGCGAACTTCGACTGTAAGCCGCCAGAGAACTCGGCGCGTGCGACAAACGCGAATCATACGAACTCCGAATGAAACGCGCGTTTCGCGGATAGTGCGCGGCGTCCCCGCCCGCACAGGACCACCCCACGCATCCCCCGCAGATCACGGCCAGTGCGTCGGCTGCACCCGTTCCTGGCGCAATCCGTGTCAGCCCTGTTGCGCCGCCCCAAGTCCGGTACGCAAATGTCATCGCAGAAGCATTATTTTGATCCGGCGCGTTGCTGAAGCAAGGCCGCCACATCCTGCGGAACGGAAAAGAGCGAGAGCTCGCTCGGCGTGGATTGGCTGGCGAGGGACACTTCCAGCCGCTGACGACGGCTTTGGTCAGCCAGCGTGAGCGGTGTCTGTCCCAGATTGTTCTTCGCGCTGCTGTCGGCGCCGGCGAGCAGGAGCACGCTGGCGGTCGAGGAATCGTTGCTCACCGCCGCGATGTGCAAGGGCGTATCCCCTGCAGTATTGGCCACGTTGAATCTCGCGTGAAGGGCAAGCAGCGACTTGGCGGTGACCGACTGCCGGGCCCGCGAGGCAAGATGCAGCGGGGTATCGCCCTTCTGGTCCACGGCATTCACGTCCGCCCCATCGAGGCAAAGCATCTTCACGGCCTCCACACGTCCGTTCTCCGCGGCGTAGTGAACCGGCGTGCGACCCGCGACATCGGTCGCCCGCGATTTAGCGCCCCCATCCAGGAGAGATTCGATCACTGGCGATGAACCCTCGGCCGATGCATGGTGCAGCGGTGATCGCCCGGATTCGTTGCGGGCGTTGGCGTCAGCGCCCTTGATCAGAAGGATTTGGACAAGATCGTGCCGCCCGGCCGTGGCGGCGTGGTGGAGGGCACGAAATCCGAGTCGGCCGGGCCGATTGGGATCAGCCCCGGCCGCTAGAAGCAATTCGACGATCGGCCCGGCGCCGGCTTCGGCGGCGAGGGTCAGGGGTGTGTTGTCGGAGGAATCTGGCGAATCAATGGAAGAGGGATCAGCCTGGATGAGCTTTGCAGCATCCTTGAGGTAGCGATCGCGGATGGCGTTGTGGAGTTTCCCCATGAGGGGGCGACTGTAATAGAGGGAAAGCCAAAAAACAACGTGAGCCCGGATCGTAGATCCAGGCTCTGGATCTTTGACAAGTGAACAGTCGGAAGCCATCTCCGGGTGTTACCACCTGGATTTGCGACCTTCAGCAGGCCGCACGAGATTGTGCTGACAGTTTACTCTCGACGGATTGCTCCGAAGAGGGTTCTAAGAAAATCCCTTAGAAAGGAGGTGATCCAGCCGCAGGTTCCCCTACGGCTACCTTGTTACGACTTAGTCCCAGTCACCGAACCTAGCGTCGACACCACTGTATTGTGGCGGCTTCGGCTATTTTCGGCTCCCATGACTTGACGGGCGGTGTGTACAAGGCTCAGGAACACATTCACCGCGGCGTAGCTGATCCGCGATTACTAGCGATTCCAACTTCATGGAGGCGAGTTGCAGCCTCCAATCTGAACTGGGCGGCGATTTCTGCGATTTCCATGAACTTGCGTTTTAGGTTCGCTTTGTGCGCCGCATTGTAGCACGTGTGTAGCCCTGGGCATAAAGGCCATGATGACTTGACGTCATCTCCACCTTCCTCCGGTTTGACACCGGCAGTCCTCCTAGAGTCCCCGGCATAACCCGATGGTAACTAAGAGTAAAGGTTTCGCTCGTTAAGGGACTTAACCCGACATCTCACGACACGAGCTGACGACAGCCATGCAGCACCTGTGCTATTCGCCTTTTAAGGGGCCAGCGACTTTCATCGCCTGAACATAGCATGTCAAGCCCAGGTAAGGTTCTGCGCGTTGCTTCGAATTAAACCACATGCTCCACCGCTTGTGTGAGCCCCCGTCAATTCCTTTGAGTTTTAGCCTTGCGACCGTACTTCCCAGGCGGTCCACTTAACACTTTTGCT
>JBBQTU010000151.1:0-10740 GCA_038213005.1 Tepidisphaerales bacterium
TGTCTGCGTCAGGGAGCGTTCTTGTCGCCGTAGTGGCTTTCTGTTGCCCTGCGCCCCCATGCAGCCAAGGGCCGCCTGCCGCCGCCGCCGCTGCATTTTCAAATCGGCCAGATTCCAGCATTTTCACGCCGGCGCTGACAGTCCTGGCGTAGCCCGATCGAAATCGCGGAATTTTGCCACAAAAAGCGCAAAAGGCACAGAAAATGGCGGGAGAGTACGGTCCTGTGGCCGCGATAAGTTAACGCTTATGCTCCCCCCACCCCTGATAAGCCCGCGCATCTTGCCCCTCCAATCGCACGTAAGTCATCGAGGAATGGGAGGGGGAATAGGCCTTACGCCATAGGCGAGGACGGCGAAGAATAGGCGCATACACACCAGACCTTCCAGTGTGCGCCGCAAACCACGGTTTGCTGTTTCCTACGGCGCCCAGAGCGACGCCGACGCGGTGCGCAGACAACCCTTTACCCATCGCGCAGAACGCCGCAGCAGGTGCGGCCGCGGAATCAGTCCCATCGCCATCGCCTTTTCACGCCCCGCCGTACCGTCGTACCCGACGCGGCGAAACTCAACGATCCGCGTAAAGGAGTCATACACGACCATCGACGCCCTCGGATCCGCAGCACGGGACTGCCCCACACTGCCGGGGTTGATCAGGCACCACGCCGCATCGCCCAGGCGGAAGCTCTGATCGATCGACCTCGTCACCGTCCCGTCCTGCATGATGTAGGCCGCAGGGTGATGGGTGTGGCCAAAGAAGCAGGCGCGGGACCCGCCGTATCCGTCCGCCAGCAGTTGCAGGCTCAGGCTCGCATCGGCTTCACTGCGAATGCGGACTTCATCATTGGGCTCCGGATGCAGGGCCGCGTGCACGATGACAAACTCACCATCAATGTCCTGCACCAGCGGCAGGGCCTGCAGATAGCTCCGGTTTTCTTCGGTCAGTTGCTGTTCAGTCCATTGGATGGCCCGCCGCGCTATCTCAGGAAACCCCACCGGATCCTTCAACCCGGCGGCGACCGTATCGTGATTGCCCCGGACACACGGAATCCCTCGCTGGCGAATCAGTTCGATGCAGCCGTTGGGATCAGCGTAGTATCCAACCAGGTCGCCCAGACACACCGTTCGCTCGACCTCGGCGTCGTCGGCCGCCCTCAGCACGGCGCTGAGCGCTTCCAGATTCGCATGGATGTCAGAGATGATCGCGTATCGCATAGGCCCACTGCCCTTACAGGGTGGACTGTCTTCAGGCGGTCGCGCCGCTCGCCGCCACCGTACCTGCCTTGCGACGCGCCAGGCGTCTGCCAAGCTTTCGCCAGTTCGCGTCGATATATCGCATGGCGCAAACACTCCACGGCCAGGGGTCTTTCCACGAAAACACATCGTGCACTTTCGGGCCACGCAGCGACCAGAGCCACTTCGCCGTGCTGCAATCACCCTGCGGGCGCACCTCGCGCACAAACCCCCTGGCGTCATTGCCAAACGACAGCCACTTCACGCCGGTGCGATACTCCGTCGCGGCAGCCACCGGCTCCCCGCACAAGTCCGCAAGCGCCATCGCGGGCAGATTGATGCCGCACGCGGTCCCCAGATATGTCCAGAGATTCAGCCGCGGGTTACACTCCAGCGTGACGAAGCGATTCCGAAGCTCGTCCTTCTTGAAGTCGATCTTCATCGGCCCGACAAACTTGATCCCCGCCATCATCTCCAGCCCCAGACGCAGAATCTCCGGCTCATGGACCAGTTCCAGGCAGGTACTGAAGCCGGTGCACTTGGGATAGGTTCGGATCTTCCGCCCGGCGAAGCACGCAAGTGGCCGGGAGTTGCGGTCGAAATACCCATGGAAACTGTAAAGGCAGTCGTCGCCCCCTGGCACATATTCCTGGACAATAAATGAGTCGCAATAACCCTGCATCCGCCCGTACGCCACACGGAACTCCTCCAGCGTGTCGACCCGCAGAACCTTGTGTGGACGATCCTGCTCGTGCTGCAACACCTCACTCATGAAACGCCCGATGTGAGAGTCGGGCTTCAGGACGCATGGCAGGCCAATGCGCTGGACGATGTCCTCCGCCCTGGCGTCCGCCGTCGCCACGATGCTCCTGGGCGCCGGCCAGTTCAGCCGCTCCACCAACGACGCAAAACGGAGTTTCCCCACCAGGTCCTCAACCATCTCGGCATCGGGCATCAGGAAGCGATAGTACCGGCCCAGGACCTCCCGATTACGCGAGACCAGCAGCAGCATCGCGTCGCTGTCGAACGCCAGCATCGGCCGGTCCGCAAAAAGCTTGCCCACGGCCACCAGGTCATCGACGGCCTGCTGCGGCTGCTCTCGGGGGCAGGCGATAAGCTGCCTCTGCCGGGCGTATCGCGAACGAAGCGTCAGCGATTCGAGATCTGAGTCCACCACCATGACCCCAGCACCCACCGCCGCGAAGCAGCGCAGCACGCTGAGGCTGCCGAACAGGACCACGCGGGCCGGCCCTGTCGCCATCGTCTTACGCGATTGCGGTCCCTGCTTCTGCATGTCTATGTCCATTGTCATTGGCTCCTTTGAATTTCGCTCGCCGACAGACCACGCGCTCGCTCCTACCACGCCGCCTTGCGGTCGATACCGAATCGCATCCACCACTCCCCTTCCAGACGGGAAATGGCCGTATCCCCGCGATGAATCGCCGCCAGGATTTCGGCATTGCGCGACTGGAGCAAGACCCCAAGTCCCGCACAGCGGAATGTGCAATGGGCATCAGACAGATCAGCCAGCAGCAGCGGGTCAAGTTGTCCACTCACGCTGGCGGCCTTCTGTTCCCACGCGTCGCGGAAGAGGCACCCCAGCACATTGGCACCCTCGCCCCGCATCGCCCCCACTTGCAGCACGTGGGCGGCCTGGCCCGGTGCCGTGTAGTAGACAAACCAGCCAATGTCGCGCCCGTCTGGGTCCATGACGGCCATCGTGCGCAAGTTCCCCAGCGACCGGGATTCCGCCGCCTTGGCCAGCAGCCATCCCAGCGTCTCTGGCGTATACACCGCCGCCAGCGACACCTGAGTCTGCGCTCGCTCAAACAGGCGCACCAGACGCGCCGGCTCGGCCGCCGCGCAATACAGCCGGCTTCGCGGCATGTGGCAGAGCCGTGGCATGGATCGCACGGCCAGCCCATCCACCAGCCCCGACCACGGCCGCAGCGCACGGGCCAGTCCGCCCATTGCCTTGTTCTCGCCAAGCCGCAGCATCAACGACTGCGTGGGGCGGATCGCACGCTTCCACTCCATGCTCAGCAGCCGACACGACTGCCCTCCGCATCGCTCCCACAGTCGCTGCGACGATTCGTTGGCTCCGTCGCTATACGCCAGATCATGCGGGCCGGCGTGGAAAGCGCGGATCAGCTCCAGAGCGCAGAACCCCTGTTTGCGCCCGGGGTCAACCATGAGCTGCGTCGCCACCGCGCAGTGGATGAGCTGCCCGCGATACATCATCGGCCGATGCAGGCGCCCCATGAAACCGGTGATCACGCCATCCGAGCCGAGGTAGACCAGCGGGCGATAGTCGGGATGATGCCACGGCCCGCCGAGAAACACGTCCAGGAAGTACTGACAGAGATCCGCGGTCGCAGGAGCCTGCGAGTTGCGGAAACAGCGCTGCCACAGGTCGCCAGCCTGCTGGACGTCACCGGACTCAAACTGGCGAATGTCACCCATTATTCGACCACATGTATTTCAGTGACCGCCTCGACAAGCAGTGGCCTCGCCTGCTGGTACGCCGTCGCCCGCCGTTTGGATTCGATGTCGCGATAGACCGCTTCCACCTGACTGCCCGAGCAGCCGATTGCCCCCGCCACCTCCGCGGGATCAACCTGGTGGTTCAATCCCCACAGGCACAGGTCCATCTTGTCGTAAGGCAATGCGAAGTAGAACTCTTCCTGGCTCTGGGCCAGCGAATAGGTATCGGTCGTCGGCGGACGTCGGCGAATCTCCTCCGGCACATCCAGCGCCGCCGCCAGCGCATAAACCTGGGTCTTGTACAGATGGGCAATCGGCTTGATGTCGGCCGCGCCGTCTCCATTCTTGACGAAGAATCCCTGGTCATATTCCAGGCGGTTGGGGGTCCCCACCACGGCGTAGTTCAGCCGGTCGGCGTGGTAATACTCGACCTGTTTTCGAGTCCGCTGTTTCATATTGGTCGCCGCCACGATCCCAAGGTACGCGTCCAGCGGCAGCCTCGCCTCCTGCAGCACCCCGTCTGGAGACTGCACGACCACCTTGAAGATGTTGTACGCCGAGCCGGTCGTCGCCCCCTGGAGGACGATCTTGCACTTCCAGTCATCCCCGAACGCCGGGATCACGCGTCGGATAAAGCCGTCGCGCCGATGGTAGCAGCCCGCCCCGCGCAGCATCGGCGCGATGTCCTCCACCACGTACTTCACGCCAAAGTGATCCGCCACCAGTTTGCCCAGCCGCAGGCTCTCCGGGTCGGAGTCCGTCTCCGGCATCAATAGCGCCAGCACCCCGTCGGCACCTAAGGCCTTGGCGCACAGCGCGAGGCAGACGCTTGAGTCAATTCCTCCCGAGACTCCGAGCACCACCCCGCGCCGGCGCAGCTTTCGACACACCTGCTCGCGAATCGTATCACTGATCCGCTCGATCGCCGCCGCCGTGTCCAGCGACAGCACATCCGCGCTGATCTTAGCCGATTCGCTGATGCTGACACTCGCCATGTCCACTTCGCTCCTGACTTTGTGAATCCGCATGCGCTTCCGACAAGCCCGTTTCAGATGCCTTGTCCCGCTAACTGCCAGGGACCACAGGCGTGCCCGTCGCCTCCGCCTGCACTTCGCTGCGCCTGATCTTTCCGCTGCCGGTCTTAGGCAATTCTCGGCGAAACTCCACCGACTTGGGTACCATGAAATCCTCAAGATTCGCCGCGCAGTGCCGGATGATCTCGCGCTCGCCCAGTTCCGCGCCCTCCACCAGCACCACCACCGCCTTGATCGCCATCCCCAGGATCGCATCCGGCACGCCGATCACCGCCGCCTCGGCCACGCCGGGGATCTGGTAGATCACGTTTTCAACTTCCTTGGGGCTGACTTTCTCGCCCCGGGTCTTGATGATGTCATCCTTGCGGGCCACGAAATACAGATACCCCTCATCATCCATGCGGAACAGGTCGCCGGTGTAGAGGACCTTCTCCCAGGGCAGACCCCCGGGGCGCAAGGCTTTGTCCGTCGCCTCGGGATTCTCCCAATAGCCCTTCATCACGTGCCCACCGCGGATGACCAGTTCGCCCACCACGCCCGGGGCCACCGGCCCGCCCTTGTCATCGACGATCCACGCTTCACTGTTGGGGATCGCCTTACCCACCGACGCCGTCCGCTGACGCAACTGCTCCGGCGGCAGATACGTGCATCGCTTGCACTCCGTCACGCCATACATGGAATAGATCCGCGTCGTGGGAAACATCTCCGCCAGGCGCAGGATGTGGGCCGGCGGCAGCGCCGCGGCCGTGTTGGTGATGTAGCGAAGGTGCGGGAACATCCCGGGTTTGATCGTCTGGTTCTGCAGGATCAGCGCCGCGATCGTGGGCACCAGCGGGAAACCCGTCGCCTTCACCGCCGCCAGGCGATTCAGCACCGCCTGCGGAAACGCAAACGACTTCTCCAGCACCAGCGTCATGCCGATCTTGACGCTCATCAGCACCTGGTACAGGCCATAGTCAAAGGACAGCGGCACCACGCTCAGAACAATGTCGTCCGGGGTATTCTCAAGATAGGTCGTGATGGACGTCGCGGCGTGGACAATGTTCTGATGCGTCATCATGACGCCCTTGGGAAAACCCGTGGACCCGGAGGTGTAGATCACCATCGCCAGGTCGATGTCGATGCCGGGGTCGTCGGGCGCCGTCTGCTCCTCAGCCGCCAGGGCCGGGAACATGGGCACCCCGCCGCAGACCGATTTCGCCACGGCAGCATCGTCGCCTGCCACCAGAATCCCACGCAAGGTTGGCGCATGCGCTGCCGCCTCGCCGACTGTGCCGAGCTGCTTCTGCTGGGTGATGATGGCGCTGGCCCGACAGTTGTTGAGGATGAACGCCAGTTTGTCGGGCTTGGTCGTGGGATTGACCGGCGAAAACACCGCCCCCGCCTTCAACGCTCCGAAAATGCCGACCACCGCTTCCACCGAGTTGTCGCAGAAAGCCACGACCCGGTCACCACGCCGCACGCCGATGCGGCGCAGCGCCCGCCCGCACTGGTTCGCCAGCGCATCGAGCTCGCCGAAACTCAGGCGAGTATCGCCGACCACCAGTGCTGCTTTGGCCTCAAAGCGCGCCGCGCCGGCCGACATAAACTCTTCAACACGCATTGGATAGCCTTCCGCGGACCGTTGGCCGTGCGTACCGCTCACGCAACACACGTCGCAGGGCTGGCGGCGAGTTTTCTCTGGATCAGCGAGGCAATCCGCTCGATCGAATCCAGGTTCTCCGGCAGCACCTCGTCATCGTTCACTTTGACTCCGAATGTGCTCTCTACGAAAAAAACCAGTTCCAGCACGCCCGTCGAGTCAATCAGTCCCTTGTCCAGCAGCGAGTCGGTGTCCTTCAGTGAATCGACCCCTTCGCGATACATGAAACTGTGCGCGATGAACTTCCGAATGGCGGTTTCTACGTTAGCGGGCATGACTCACTCTCCCGGACTTGAATTACACACTTAACGCCGCGTCGATGGGGAGCTTCCCCGCCGGCGTGGCAACAAACCTCTCTTGCAAAAGCTGGACCGATAGCAGGCCCATCAGCGCCATATTGTCGCGGAAGCCGATCACCCCGGTGCTGCGGCACTTGTGCACCAGTCGGCCAGTGGCATCCGGGTCAAAAAGACCCACCTCCGTCAGTCGCTGCGGTGACAGTTGCTCCGCCACGTAGTCCGGGGCATCCGAACCGAAAAAACAGGCGCTGTCCGGAGCGCGGTACGGCTGCTTCGGCCGACGCGCGATCGTCTCGGGCAGATATCTTCCCATGCACTTGCGCAGGAGGTATTTCTCAACAAGCCCTCGGAGCTTCAGCCGTGGCGGCAACCGCCCGGCAAACTCCACCACCCGGTGATCCAGGAACGGGAACCGCCCCTCCACCGCATGAGCCATCGCCACCCGGTCGCCTTGGGATGACAGGATGTATCCCGGCAACAGATACCCCGCCTCAAGATAC
The DNA here is from genome assembly GCA_038213005.1 of Tepidisphaerales bacterium. Lineage (GTDB taxonomy): Bacteria > Planctomycetota > Phycisphaerae > Tepidisphaerales > Tepidisphaeraceae > JBBQTU01. Next base: position 7,190 of record JBBQTU010000151.1, read on the forward strand.
TGCGCCTGCGAGAGCGGATGCCAGCGACCATAGTCCTCCGGCATCCGAGACCGCAGATCTTCCACCGCGTTGTAGTCACCCACATCGCAGCGCAGAGCCGCCGAGTAGAACTGCTTGATCCGCGACGTCATCCCCCACCGTGGCAGGTGCGAGAAGAACGGATGATCCGGCTTGTCCAGGCCAGCGCGGAAGAAGGCTTCGAGATAGGGCTGCGGCTGGCCGCTCAGCCCCACCAGATAGGGGTAGAGTTGCCGCAGCAGCACCGGCCGCCGATGCGAACCGGCCTGCCTCGCCCAGAACCGCCGAATCTTCGCCTCCTTGAAGATGTCATACCCCGCCAGCACCTCGTCAGCGCCTTCCCCGGTCATCACCACCTTGAAGCCATTCTCCCGCGCGAGCTTCGCCAGTTGATACAGCGGTGCCGGCGCCGTGCGGATGATCGGCCGCTCGGTGTGGTAGATGACGTCGGGGAACACCCGCCCGATATCTTGCCGCGTACACAGGATCGAGCTGTGGTCCGTCCCCAGGGCACGCACCATCTCCATCTGATATTCCGATTCATCGAACTCGGCCGACTCAAAGTTGACCGAAAAAGTCCGTAGCGGGCTGGATGTGAAATTGCGGATCAGCGCCGTCGTCACCGACGAATCCAGTCCGCCGCTCAGATAAGCCCCCACCGGCACATCCGCCCGCAGTCGAATGCGAGTCGCGTCGACCAGCAGGTCATGCAACTCCTCCGACGCGGCCTCCTCATCCACCGGCGCCAGGTCATCGCGGTCGCGATACGTCAGCCGCCAGTAAGGCTTCACGTCAACCCGGCCATCCTCCGCCACCAGCACGTGACCCGGCGGCAGTTCAAAGATCCCCTTGAATGTCGTCCGTGGAGGCAGGGGAAACCAGAAGGTGAAGACCTGGTCAATGGCAATCGGGTCAAATTCGGCCTCCACGCCTGGCACTGCCAATAGCGCTTTCATCTCCGAGGCAAACACCAGCGTCTTGCCGACAAACGTGTAGTAGACCGGTCTCACCCCCATGCGGTCGCGCGCCAGCATCAGGCGATGAGCCTTCTTGTCCCAGATCGCAAACGCGAAGTCGCCGTTGAACGCCTTCACGCAATCCCGTCCATCCTCCTCATATTGATGCAGGATGGTCTCGGTATCGCTCTTGGTGCGGAATTTGTGCCCGCGTCGGGCGAGCTGCTCGTTCAGCTCCACGTAATTGAATATCTCACCGTTGAACGTCACCCAGATCGACTCATCTTCATTGGTCATCGGCTGCTGCCCGCTGGACAGGTCGATGATGCTCAGCCGGGCATGCCCCAAACCGCCCCCGTGATCGCTGTGGATCCCCTGTTCATCCGGCCCGCGGTGGATAATCTGCTGCGTCATGCGCTCCAGGAGCGTCCGCGCCGGCAATCCGCCGGGCACGGCACCGAAATACCCGACAATCCCACACATATCACTCCATACGGTTGGTCGCCCAGAGCCTACGAGCCCACTACAACGGCGGTCTCAGCATTATAGGCCGCCTTCTTCCATGCCGTGCCCGTACGTCCCATGACAAAGACCCAGAACGCCATGAATGCCGCGCCGTTCAGTACCAGCAGCGACGAAATCGTGCCGGCGATCCGGCTTCGCCCAAACGCAGCCCATCGCAATCCCATCACCCCCGCCGCATATCCCGCCAGTTGCGCCACAAGAACCCCCAGGTACACGTCGCTCCCCTGCGCGAGCACTCCGCTACTGACCAGCGCCAGGATCATCGCCCACGGAACCGCCAGCCGCGCCAGCTTCTTGGACACAAATCCAAACCAGACCGGATTTCCCACCGGCCAGAGAATCCGCGGCTGAAGCCGAACCAGTTGCAGGCTTCCGCTGAGCGTCCGCACCTTCCTGCGAAACTCATCACCTGCCTTGCTGGGCAGGTGGTCGAACGCCACCGCACGCGGGTCATGAATCACACGCCGGCCCTGCAGTGCAACATTCACCGGCCAGCACACATCATCCAGAATCGTCCCGGCCGGCAGCGGCCGAAACAGTTCCCGCCGTACCGCGCTGATCGCCCCGGTCGCCCCAACGCTGGAATGCACCAGGCTCTCGCGACGCCGCAGCCATTTCTCCATCTTCCAATACACGCCCACCCCGGCCAGTGCCCCACCGTCACTGCGGAGCACCAGGTCGCCGCTGACGGCCCCCACCTCCGGATCGGCAAAATTCTCCAGCAACCTGTCAATCGTGTCCTCACTCCATGTCTGTCGGGCATCGGCGAAGATCACGATCGGGTTAACCGCCGCCGCCACGCCCGCATTCAGCGCCACCGCCTTCCCGCCATTGCGCGGCATCTGGATCACGCGCACCCTCTTCCCCTCGGACGCCGCCCGGGCCGTCTCGGCTGTGCCGTCGGTCGAACCGTCCGACACCACAATCACCTCGCTGGCGGCGTCATATCGCAGCAGCCGCCCGACGAATTCCCGCACGCGTCGACCGATGGTCCCATGCTCGTTATACGCCGCGATCACGATACTGATCCCTCGCGGAATGGCCGTTCGCGGGTGAACGCACCGCCCCGCAACCCGCGCCCACAGGCCCATGAGCACCGGGTAGCCCACATAGGCATAGACAATCAACGCCGCCGACATCCAGAAGATGATCTGCATTGTGGTAGACATCCCTCAGCCCGCCATGCTCTGTTCCGCCGCAGCCGACATCGCCGGCTCACGCACGCTGGTGCCCACCAGGCGATCGAGCAACTCCTGATAGGCCGCGCTCTGCGACGCGAACGTAAAATCGCTTCGCACTCGCTCGCACGCCGCATGGCCCATCCTCAGACGGTTCGCCTCGTTCGCCAGCACCGCCGTGATGCCTGCCGCCAGGTCTTCGGCGCGCCCGGGCCGCACCAGCAGCCCCGTCACGCCCTCTTCCACCACTTCGGGGGTTCCACCCACGCTCGTCGCCACCACCGGCACACTGGCCGCCATCGCTTCGAGCACGACGTTGGGCATCCCTTCCGTATACGACGACTGCACCAGCAGATCCGCGTGCGGGATCAGCCGATCCACGTCCTTGCGAAACCCCGCAAGGATGAACCGCCCCGCCAGCCCCGCCCGGGCAACGGCGTGTTCCAACGCCTCACGCTCCGGCCCTTCGCCCACCAGCACAAACCCCACGTCCAGCCCGCGCTCACGCAAGAGCGCTGCACATTCGACAAGCCGCCCAAATCCCTTCTCAGGGCTCAGCCGCCCCACCGCCATCGCAATACGCGACGGAACATTCTCAAACATTCCAGTCAGCGTCTTGGCGCCCGACGCCTCTGGTGTGCCGAATCTCCGCGTGTCGATGGAGTTGTGAATGACCGTGATCTTCCCCGGCCTCACCCCGGCCCGGCGAACCTTCGTCGCCTGCCCTCCCGAGACGCACACCACGTGGTCAACATGATTCAGGATCCGCCGGTCCAGCCACTCATAGGCCCGCACCTTCAGCGTCGCCCACGTCCAGCCTCGCGACACCGCCACCACCGGCACCCCCGCCCTCCGAGCCGCCATATACCCGATA
>JBBQTU010000152.1:0-10665 GCA_038213005.1 Tepidisphaerales bacterium
ACCCCAACCCCCACCACGCCCCCAACCCCGGCCGCCGCCTCCGACAACGGTGACCCCCAGCACCCCGAGCCCCCCGACTCTGAAATCCCAAATCCTCAAATCTGAGATCCCCATGCCCAACATCACCCCATCCCCTTCCCCAGAAACACCCACGCGCCCCGCGGGATCTATATCCCAGGCCTGCTATAATCGCCCCATGCTCCAAAGCCGACCCTGGACATTCTGCCTGCTGACATTGCTCGTGGCACGTTCCGCATCCGCCGGCGTTGCCGACCTCCCCGACATCATCCCCGGCCGATGGTTCGAACCCTTCCTCCCCGAAGACCTCCCGGCCCTCACCTTCCCCGAGTATTTCAACGACCTCGACAAGGCGCGCATGCAGGTCCGCACCGGCCGCTCCAAACAAGCCCTCTACACCCTCTACCGCACCCCGCCGAGCGACGACCGCGCCGCCATCGAAGTTGAGGCACTCCTCCGTCTCGGCCGCGCCGACCACGCCGCCGCCCTCCTCGCCAATTCCAAACTCCCCGGCACCCCCGCCGGCGAACTCCTCCTGGCCCGCACCGCAATCCTGCAGAACCAGCCAGCGAAAGCCATCACGCGCCTCACCGACCTCCTCATGACCCACCCCGATTCCCTGCCCGCCCGCGCCCTGCTCGGTGAGCTCCTTGAAGACCGCGGCGATGTCACCGCCGCCCTCGACGTCTACAACTGGGTCGCCGACCCCAAACGCGACTACGTCTCCAAATGGCTCGGCCACAAAGAACAGGATCTCGGCTCCGCCGACGACATCCTCGCCATCGCCGCCTGCCTCAATCGCGAAGCCTATCTCACCAGCCGCTACGCAAAGGACCGCTCGCTCCACGACACGATCCTCTCCATGTTCGTGCGCGTCTATGACATGATCGACCGCGGCAACCCCGAAGCCCATATCCTCACCGGACGATTCTTCCTGGCACACGATGACGCCGAACAAGCCATGGGCGAACTCCAGGCCGCACTGAAGATAAACCCCCACCACGCCGATGCCTGGTATCTCGTGGGCCTCATCTCGGCCGAGCACTTCGACTTCGATCGCGCTGAGCTTGCCACCCGGCAGCTCCGCAAGGTGATCCCGGACTCACGCCAGGCCGACCTTCTCGAAGCGAGATCGCTCCTGCAACAGCGCCAACCCCAGGACGCGATGGCCCCGATCCAGACGCTCCTGGGCACACAGCCCGACGATCCCGAATCGCTCTCCCTCCTCGCCTCAGCCCAGGTGCTGCTCTGGCAGGATCAGGCCGGCAAAGAAACCCTGGCGAAGATCGAAAAGCTGACCACCAACCCCGCCCGCGCCTGGTTTGAAGTGGGCGACCAGCTCGGCGGCATGCGCCAATACAAGAAGTCCGCCGCGATGCTCCAGCACGCCATCGAACTCGCCCCCTGGATGAGCGAGGCGCGCAATGCCCTCGGGCTCCTCTACACCCAAAGCGGCGACGAAGCCGCCGCCCGCACCACCCTCCAAGCCGCGTACCAGCTTGATCCCTTCAACCTCCGCGCTACCAACTATCTCCGCCTCCTCGACGAACTGGACTCCTTCGCCCGCAAGGAGTCGCCCCACTTCATCATCCTTTACGATGCCAGGACCGAAGGCTTCCTCGCCGACGAAGTCAGCGCTTACATGGAAGCCCAGTACCCCCGCATCTCCGGCCTCTTCGCCCACGAGCCCACCGACAAGACGATGATCGAAATCTTCCCCTCCCACGACCGCTTCTCCGTCCGCACCACCGGCTCAACCTGGATCGCAACCATCGGCGCCAGCACCGGCCGCGTCATCGCACTGGTCGCCCCCCGAGTTGCCCCCGACACCATGGGCCAGTTCGACTGGGCCGAAGTCCTGCGCCATGAGTTCACCCACACCGTCACCCTCTCCGCCACCCAGAACCGCATCCCTCACTGGCTGACAGAGGGCCTCGCCGTCTCCGAAGAAGCCGCCCCCATCAAGTGGGAATGGATCCAGATGCTCACCGACGCCGTCGAGAAGAATCAGCTCTTCACCCTGGACAACATCACCTGGGGCTTCGTCCGCCCCCGCCGCCCGGCCGACCGCCCCCTGGCCTACGCTCAGTCCTATCTCATGTGCCGCTACATCCGCCAGAAATATGGCGACGCCGCTCTGCCAAAGATCCTGACCGCACTGAATAACGGCACCCCGGAAAAGCCCGCCCTGCGAGCGGCCCTGGGCATCGAACCATCGCAATTCGAATCCGACTTTGCCAAGTGGATGAAACAGCTTGTCGCCACCTGGGGCCACGACAAAGCAGCCACCGGAAAATACAGCGTCCTGGTCAAACGCGGCGAACAGTTGATCGAAGAAAAACAACTCGCTGCGGCCCAACCCGTCTGGGAGGAAGCCGCCCAACTCCGCCCCATGGACGCACTTCCCCACCAGCGGCTGGCAGGCCTCTTTCTCAGCCACACCATCAACAAGCCCCTGCAAGCCGCCGACCACCTCGTCCTGCTCGATAAGGCCGAGCTCAAAAACAACCGTTACTCCAAGCGCCTCGCCAAGATATATCAGCAAGAAAACGACCTGCCCCAGGCCCTCGACTTCGCCGCCCGCGCCACCCGCATCAACCCCTGGGACCCCGACGCCCGCGACCTGTTTGCCACCCTCCTCACCGCCAGCGGCGACACCGCCCAGGCCCAGCGACAAAAACAGGTTGCCCAGCAGATTCGCGCCGCCGAGGCCCGGCCCGCCCACTCCCACCAGCCAGCCACCGCCCCGGATTGATCCCGGCTGGCCCGACTCAGTCCCTCCGCCCGATTTCCGTCAGAGAAGGGACGTTTATCCCCGTTCGGGCACTTGCATTCCACCGCCCGCCCAGTAAACTACCCGACTCTGACTTTTGACCAATAGTGAGGATGAAATGCCACGCGTTTGCTATTTTAACGGTAAGAAAACGACCTTCGGCAACAAGGTGACACACCGCGGCAAGGCCAAGTACCTTGGCGGCGTCGGCACCAAGACCACCGGCATCACCCGCCGGTCCTTCCAGGCCAACATCCAGCGCGTCCGAGCCGTCATCGACGGCCAGGTCGTCCGGATCAAGGTTTCTGCCAAGGCTATCCGTCAGGGCCTTATCGTCAAGCCGACGAAGCGCAACTACAAGCCTGCCGCCGCTGCACCCGCCGCAGCCGCCTGAGCCACTACAGGCTAAACACCATCATCGGGAAGCCCGCGCCATGGCGCGGGCTTCTCTCGCTTGCCGCCCCGCCAGCACAATCGCGCCGCACTCCCGCAATCGCGACACGCAACTGCGCCGCATGTCGCGACACGCAACGGCACCGCACTACCCGCGCCCGCCCCAATCGGTCATAATCAGAAACTCAACCGATGCGGTCATTCCAGTTCAACCATGTGTTCGCCGGCCTGATGGGCATCGCGCTGCTCAGCGCCTTCGTCGCGCCCAAACCCCTTTCCGATCGCGCCCGCGCGCAGGTGCAGGTGCTGTTTGGCGTTGTGGCCTCGCCCATTCGCTCCGCCGCTGACAGCGTGGCGATGCGCTTCCGCCCCGCCGAGCGGGTCGACCTGGCATCACCGCCCGGCACGAGCCGCACCTATCGCGAGATCGCCGACGAGAACCGGCAGTTACGCACAGCACTATCCGCAATCGTCACCCAGTTCCAGCAGCTCAAGAACGTCGACGAGGAGCGAGCATCACTGGGAACGCTGCGGCAGTCCTGCCGGGCGATGAAGGTCGTCGCCAGCGACTCAGGACTCAGGCGGTCGCTGAGCGTCCAGGGCAACCTCGCGGATATTCGCCCCGGAATGGCCGCGATCTACGCCGGCGCACTGGTCGGCCGCCTCGACCGAGTCGCCTGGGCCGGCGGCGCCCAGGTGCAACTGGTCACCGACCGCGCCTTCCGCGCCAGCGTCCACTTCGGACGCCAGCAGCGAGGCAGTTCAGGGCAGAGGGAATTCGTCCCTGTCGGGAAACTGTCCGGACTGATCGAAGGCAACGGGCAGGATGGCATGGCCGTCCGCAACATCGCCATGAAGGATGTCGCCGAAAGCGGGTTGGCCGTGGGCGACTGGGCAGTCCTCTACGACACCGACTACTCGCTGCTGCTGCAAGGCTATCAGGTGGGCGAGGTGACTCAGATCTCGCCAAGCCGGACAATCCTGCTGTTTGCTGAGATCCAGATTCGCCCGGTGCGAGACCTGCGGACGCTTCGTGAGGTCATGATACTGGTCAAATAATGCGATGGCTTAGTTGGTTCATCCTCGCCTACCTTGCCCTGGGGCTGCAAAGCGGCCTGGGCAGCTACATCGCATGGGAAGGCGTGCCACCCAACCTCGTGCTCATCGCCGTGATCTTCGTCGCCCTGAACGCCCCGCGAGAGCCGGCGCTGCTGGGCGCCTATTTCATGGGGCTGCTGCAGGATGCACTCACGCAGGAACCCCTGGGCACGTACGCGCTGACCTACGGCCTGGTGACACTGCTGGTGCAGACCGGGCAGGGCGCCGTCTATCGCGAGCATCCACTGACCCACGTGTCGCTAACCCTGGGCGGCGGCGCAATCAGCGGGCTGGTGCTGTTCGCGCAGAGCCTGATCTGGGCACCACGACCGCCGGTGATGGAGTTGGTGATCTGCTGCATCTACACGGCCGCCCTGGCGCCGGTGCTTCTCTGGCCACTGCAGAAGGCTAAATGGCTCTTCGCGTTTCAGGTCGCCAAGCGATCGCCCAAGAGGGCCTGACCGTCCGGCCGACCTATGGCTGTATCTCCAGCCGTGCGAAACTGGCGACCAGTGTCTTCTTGCCGGCCTCGTCAAACTGGACCACCAGGCGAGTCTCGCCGCCCATCGGCGACGCTTCGACAATAGTGCCCAGCCCGAATCGCGGGTGACGGACGCGCTGATCCGGCTTATACGGTGACTTGGTTTCCTCCTCGGAGCCAGCGCGAGACCTGGAAGCGCCAGGCCATTGATAACCGCCCGCTCCCGCCCCGCCTGAGCGAGAGCCGCCGCCCAGTTGCGAATAGTCGTTGATCTCCATCTCTGACTGCGGCATCTCGGTGAGAAACGGCGAGGCGATCCCCGGCTCGATCTGCCCGCGGATCATCCGCTGTTTGGCGCGGCTGAGGATGACAAGCTTCTGGGCGCGAGTGATGCCGACAAAACAAAGCCGTCGCTCTTCTTCCATCTGCTGGGCATCATCGTTGGCCCGCTGGTGAGGAAGAATCCCGTGCTCCAAACCGATCATGGCGACCACCGGAAACTCCAGCCCCTTGGCGGCGTGCAACGTCATCAACGTGACCGCCCCGCCGTCGCCGAGGTGGTCGATGTCGCTGATCAAGCTGACCTGATCAAGGTAGCTGCGCAGATCGGCCTCCGGATTCTCGGCATCAAACTCGGCGGCCGAACTGATCAGTTCGTTGATGTTGTCCATCTCCGAGCCTTCAACGTCACTGTTGTCAGACTTCTTGTACGAGTCCTCCAAACCGCTCTGCTTGACCACGGCTTCAAGGATCGCCTGAACCGACACGGAACCAGCCGAATGTGCCAGGGCAGCGAACTCCAAGGGCACTAACTCATCTGCAGCCAACACCTGCGCCGATGTGCCGGCCTCGCCAAAGGCCTTCCGCGTCCAGTCGGCAAAGAGACCGGACAGTTTCTTCGCGGCCGCGATGCCCTTCTTCTGCAAGCCCGAGATCCGGTCCGCATGCGCCATCGCCGACAGCAACGTCATCTGGTGAGCGATGGCATGGGTCTGCAACACTCGGACGCTCGTGTCGCCCAGCCCGCGGGCCGGCACGTTGACGATGCGCGTCAGGCTGACCTCGTCGGCCGGGTTGGCAATGACCTTCAGGTAGGCCATCACGTCCTTGATCTCAGCGCGGTTGTAGAACTCAACGCCACGGGCGATCTGATACGGCACATTGGCCCGGCGGAGGGCATCTTCCATGACTCGGCTCATGGAGTTGATGCGATAGAAGATCGCCATCTGGCTCCACTGCACGTTCTGCTTCTCATGCAACTGCTTGAAAGCCTCGGTGATCAGCGTGGCTTCCTCGCGATCGTCGCTACAGACATAAACCTGTGCCTTGGCGCCGTCTTCATTCTCGGTCCAGAGATCCTTCTTCTTGCGATCCTTATTGTGGGCGATCAGTTGCGAGGCGATCTTGAGAATGCGCTTAGTGGAACGGTAATTCTGCTCCAGGCGGACAGTTCGGGCATCGGGATAATCCGTCTCAAAGTCCAGAATATTGCGGATATCCGCGCCTCGCCACGCATAGATCGACTGGTCCGGGTCGCCGACAACGCAGATGTTACGATTCTTCATCGCCAGCGCGTGGGCGATGACATACTGCGCGTGATTCGTGTCCTGATACTCGTCGATGAGAATGTATTCGAAGCGATCCTGGAGCTGGCTGAGGACCTCCGCATGATCGCGGAAGGCCATGGCGGTGTAGTAGAGCAGGTCATCGAAGTCCATCCCACTGTTCTTCTTCAGCAGCGACTGATACTTCGTATATATCTTCGCCACCTCGCGCTCGACAAATCCGCCGGCCGCCTGCGAATACGCCTCCGGACCCTGCAACTTGTTCTTGGCGGTGCTGATGGCGTGGTGGATATTTGAGACCTGAAACTGCTTCTCATCCTTGCCGCATTCCTTGATGGCAAGCTTGATGAGCTTCTGCTGGTCGTGCGAGTCGTAGATGGTGAAGTTGGGGCTCAGTCCCAGCGTGCTGGCGTAATGCTTGAGGATGCGCAGGCAGAGCGAATGGAAGGTGCAGATCGTAGGATAGGGATGCTCCAGCCGGCCGAAATCGTGGATCGGCCGGCCAAGCGTCGCCGCGATGCGGCTCTTCATCTCGCCGGCGGCTTTGTTGGTGAAGGTGATGGCCAGGATGGCGTAGGGTGGCACGCCTTGGGCGATGAGCCAGGCCACGCGACGAGTGATGACTCTTGTCTTGCCCGACCCGGCGCCGGCGACGACCAGCAGCGGACCATCGGCCGTCGTCACCGCGAGCTTCTGCGGCTCGGTGAGGTCGGCCAAAAACGCGTCGGATTGTGGGTCGGGAGTTTGGTCCATCGAAGCGGGGACTATACCGTGTCCGAGCACATCGGGAAAACCAAGCAAGAAACCGCCGCGCGGTCAGCGCGGCGGTTTCGGTCGATTATCGCCCAGACTATTGCCAAGCTCGGCGAGCGTCGCGCTTGCTACTTGCCGGCGGGGACGAGTTTCATACCGCACTTCGAGCACTTGCCAGGCTTGTCAGCAGTTACGTCCTTGTCCATCGGACAAACGTAGCTGGTGGCCTGCGTGGTCGGCTGGGTGGTGGTCGCCGCCATCGCGCAACCGCCGCAACCGCTCATCGGACAACCGTCCGATGCGCCACTCCCAGCCGCGGTTGCCATCGAGACAAGCGCCAGGGTCGCAAGAACCGCCGCCGAAGCTAGAATCGTCTTGATCATGGTCTGTTCCTTTTCTCCCGGACCGAGCCGGGCCGTTTGTATGACTTACCCACCCCCAATAACGAGCCAGCCGTGCAATCAGGTTCAATGACTTTCTGACATGCGAGACTCCCCAGCCCTGAGAAGCTGATACAGCATTTCGATCTTTGGCGTTGGAACGCCGAGCGACTGCGCCACTCGCAATGGGTTGCCGATGATGGCTTCGGTCTCCATCGGCCGGTGCATCTGCCTGTCGATCTGCATGCTGCTCCGGTACGGCCCCATGGTCTGCGTGCGGCGGATGTTGTCCTCGATCAGCGAGGCCGGGACGTTCACACCAGCGGCATTGGCTGTGGCGACGACCTCCCCCATGATCGCCCGCACCAACGCTCTGCCGTACTCGGAGCCCATGAGAATCTCGGTCGACCAGTCCATCGCCCCGCCCAGCCCGTTGAACGGCACATTCCAGATCAGTTTCTCCCATCGACCCAGCGACAGGTCCTCCAGCACCTGACACGGGACGTTGCTGGATGCGAACATCTCAGCGATCTGCCGCGCCCTGGCCGACGGCGGGCGCCCGAACTCTCCCAGCTTGATCAGGCCATAGTCGGTGTGCTCGATCCGCCCGGGGGCCAGACGGTTGATGCAGACGAACGCCAGCCCGCCGAGGATGCGGCCGGTGCCAAAGAGTCCTGCCAGTTCCTCTTCGCTGCCCAGGCCGTTCTGAAGCGTGAGGATCACGGTCGAGTCATGCAGGAGCGGCCGGATCATCGCCTCAAGCTGACTGTTAGCCGTAGACTTCAGTGTCACGACGACCAGGTCGGCCTTGGGCATGGCGCCCGGGTCGTTGTAGACGTTCAACGCCTCGGGTGAAAGCCGGAAATCGCCGGCATGGCTGCGGATCGAGAGACCGCTATTGCGGACCGCTTCGTAGTCGCTACGGAGGAGAAAATGGACATCCTGGCCGTGCTGGACGAGCCGCGCCCCGTAGTAGCAACCCAAGGCACCGGCTCCGACGATCGCGATACGGAGATGCGGAGGCAATTCAAAAGTCATGGTATAGCGACGATGTTTGCTGGACCGGCATGGTTTGTCAACCGCGAGACGTCTGTACCGCCGAATTGGCCCACGACGGTAACAGTTTACCGTGCCGTGACCGCAGCAGAATCTATCGCCGTAAGAAATCCAGAAATTTTATCATGTAATTACTCTATTTTGGTTTTGGCGGCTGTGGTATATCTGCCAGTGCCATGGATGGTGCCAAGCGGAAGGACAAATCCTCGATTGACTGGCAGCGCGAGTATCGCAAGCAGGAGCGGTACTATGGATCGGCGCATCAATAACTGGCAGGAATGGTGCGATGATCTTTTCTGACTCCTCCCCCTTGGGGGAGGCTGGGAGGGGGTTGGCCTTTTTGAACCGGACGGTTATTGATGCGCCGGTCCTATGCGTACTTCACCAAGAAGTGCGACACCGTCATGCAGGAGCGAGCTTTGTTCAGGCAGCAGGCCTATCTGCTGCAAGGACAACTGCGGCCGCTGCGACGCGACAACTACCAAGCCGATCGGAAGATCGACCGCCTGGAACAGCAGGTCACGGCACTGCGGGCGGCGAACCGTCGGCTCAAGAAGCAGTTGGACGCGGCCAAGGCACAGCAGCCGGAGCAGAGGCGTCCGCTGCCAGCGTGTGTGAAGGCCAACGTTCCCCGGAAGCCTCGCAAGCGTCCCGGCCAGGAAGTTGGGCATCCCGGTGCCTTTCGGCCCATGCCCAAGAAGATCGACCGGGAGATTGATGTGCCCTTTGCCCGCAACGCCGCAGGAGCCTGCTGTTGTCCCAAGTGCTGAATGAGCCCTGAGAAGGCGACACATCTTTTAGCACCGTATTCGCTCCAGCCACCCGCTGACGCGCAACTTGCATCTGCCTGGATTTTCGGGCACGCCCGGCGAGGCTGTGCCCAGAAATCCGGGCAAGTGCCGCCGATGCCCTCACCGGCGGACCTCGGCCCATCACCAAGACCGCCAGCGCCGCACCGCCCCATCGGTTGCGAACCTCGTCGCCCGGATTTTCGGGCACGCCCCAGGGCGAGCGAGGAGCGTGACAATTCTTCCGGGCAACCCGCGAATCCAGCCCCATTGAGCGGCAGCGCACCCGTGGCACATGCGCCCTCGCTTGTAGCAATTGCCGCCTCGCCGCAGCGAGTCCTTACTCCGCTGAATTCGGTTGGCGTCTTGAATGGGTTTTCGGTCAGGAATGCGGACTTGGCCTGCCTGGCCTCGTAGGCGTCAATAAACTGCTCAAGGGCGTCCATGTAATCCTGCTCACCCGGGCTCAATGGCTCAACCCGGCCAGCCAGGTGGGAGAAGATGCATGTTGCCTCGTCGAGCTCCGCCTGCGTTCGCAGAAGCCTGAGGGGAAACCGTATGACCAGATCGAGGTAGTCGTCGTTGGCGCGACCTGTTTTGTGCCGGGTCTTCATAGTCGTTCCTTCCAACTGTCTTTATCGTATTAGGCATGCGTCAGGAATTCCCGGATGATCACGATCTGCCTGTCGAAGTTAATGACGGGGCGCACGAGTCAACTCGCTGCGTCGCGGTTCGCTCTTTCTGAACGGTCCGCCAACCCCAAGAACCCATTACTGTTGCAAAGAACAGATTTATCTTGACACCAAGAGATAAGCTTACTATCTTGCCGTTGTCTCACTCTGGAAGTAAAGGCCAGTCGTCCTAGGCGGTTAAGAGAGCCTAAGTCAATCGCTCCATTATCTGTGCAGTCAGGAGGTACGATGCCCAACGAAAACAGGCGACGAGTGGCGTGGTGGGCAATGTGGGTCGCGGAGCACGTCGCATTCGGGGCGCCCTGATGTTTTCGGTTCCCCCGATACCTTCTGAGGCAGGTCAGTCGCACCCGAGCTACGCGTTGTCCACAGGACTGATGCTGGTGTCGCGGATGATAGGACTCACCCAAGGGCGTGAAACCAAACTTGGCGGTATCTTCAAGGCGCTGTGTACATTGGCATTAACGTGGCTTGTGTATGCTAGGCTACAGGAAATCCTTTAGTCATGTGATGGGCATGCAAAAGGCATGCAAAAGGGGACATCAGACATTATCTCCCCCGTTCTTTCGAGATACCTTCTTCTTAGGCGGCCGGCCACGGTCGCGGATCGTCCATTGCAGGTCCATACGCCCGGCCGCACGCTTGACCCAAAGGTCCGAACCCAACGG
>JBBQTU010000153.1:0-10653 GCA_038213005.1 Tepidisphaerales bacterium
GGTGTCCAGCAGGTTGTCCAGCGAAACCGCCGTCTTGCTGCCAAGCTGCTTCTCTCGCTGCTCGGTCTGACGATCTTCGCAAATCTTCTTGGCGCGGTCCAGATCATCAAGCTGGAACACCTTGTCGCCGGCGTTAGGCAGGCCCGACAGGCCGCTGATGACAACCGGCATACCCGCCGTCGCCTCGGTAAGGGCCTCGCCGCGATCGTTGAGCATTCGGCGAACCTTGCCGTACGTCCTGCCGCAAAGCAGCACGTCGCCAGGCTTGACCGTTCCATCCTGCACCAAAACCGTCGCAACTGGTCCCAGGCCCGCGGCCATTCGTGATTCGATCACGCTGCCCTGCGCCGGCGCCGTCGGGTCGGTCTTAAGCTGGAGAAGTTCCGACTGGTAATCAAGCATCTCGATGAGATCCTTGATGCCCGCGCCGGTGGTGGCACTGGTGCGAATGACTTCAGTGTCACCGCCCCACTCCACGGGATTAAGTCCTTCTTTGGCCAGTTGACCCAGAACCATGTCAGGACCGGCGTCAGGCCGGTCGATCTTGTTCATGGCCACGACGATTACAACGCCGGCGGCCTTGGCATGGTTGATCGACTCGATGGTCTGAGGCTGAACGCCTTCGACGGCCGACACCACCAGCACGACGACGTCGGTCATGTTGGCACCGCGGGCACGCATGGCGGTAAACGCCTGATGCCCGGGGGTATCAATAAACGTTACACGCTTGACGCCAGATTCGGCCTGCAATTCGACCATCCACGCTGCGGTGTGCTGCGTGATGCCGCCTGCTTCGCCTGCGGCGACGTTAGCGTTACGGATCTTGTCCAAAAGGCTGGTCTTGCCGTGATCGACGTGACCGAGAATGGTCACGACCGAAGGACGCTTGATGACATTCTCCGGATCGGCGGCATGGGCATCGAACTCGGCCTTGACCTGGTCTTCCATAGACGGCTGCTTCTTGATCACCAGCTCGATATTGTAGCCCAGAGCCACTTCCGCCGCCGCGTTCTTCTCCAGAGTCTGGTTGATCGTGGCGAAGACACCCTTGCGCATCAGCTTGCCCATGATGTCGCCGGTCTTCAGGCCCAGGGCCGCCGCCAGCGAACGCACTGTCACCGGTTCTTCGATCTCAACGGGCTCGCCCCGCTCGATGATCGACTTGGCCGGACCATGGAACTGCTTGTCGGTCTTCTTCTTCAGATGGCTGTCAAAACCGGCGCGATAGCCCGCGGCGGCGGCGAGGCGTTCCTGCCGTTCCAGCAGGTCGGCATCGGTGTATTCCTTGAGCTTCTCGTTGGCTTCGCCGCGACGCCCGTCAGGCCCGCGACGACGACTGGAAAGGCTCCCCTTGGCGCCCTTCACGCCTGGCTTCTTCGCCTCCTCGCTCTCCGGCGTTGCTCCCTCTTCGTCGGTCTTGCTGACCTTCACGCCGCGGCCGCCACGCGGGGCGAGCGATGCGGCGTTTGGGGCATCGCCTTCGCGGCGGATGCCGGGCCCGCGCGGACGCGGACCACGAATGTTGACTGTCTCTTCCTTTTCGATGCGCACCACTCGCGGGCCTTGGATGCGAGCCGGCGTGGGCACCATCTTCGGAGTCACGGCAACCGGCGGCTTCTTGGCTGCGGCCGGTGCAGCGCCAGCGGCGGTGGCCGGCGGCTTATGTGCCCCAGCGTGCGCCTTATGTGCCGGGTGTGCGGGGTGTGCCGGGTGTGCGGGCTTGTGAGCAGGAGCGACCTCCGCCACAGGCGCGGCGGCCTCTGCGACCGGCACCGCCGGCACCTCGGTCGAAACGGCCGCCAGTTCGGCGGGGACAACTTCAGCAGGTGCCTTGGCGGTAACTTCGGCAGGTGTCTCGACGGCTGGCGCGGCGGGCTGGTCCGGCGTGACGGGCACCTCGGCAGGCGCCACGACCTCGGCCACCGCAGCGGCTTCGGCCACGGGGGTCACAGCAGCTTCTGCAACCGCTTCGTGCTCTTTCTTGGCCCGATGGTGCTTTGACTTGGCTTCGATGGTCTCTGCGGACTCCGGCTCGGCCTCGGCGACCGCAACGGCGACTTCGCCCTCACCCGCCACGTCGCCTTCACCCTCGCCTTCGCCGGCCTTCTTCTTACGCGGATGCTTCGCCGGCGCAATGTCGAGCGGAACCGGAGCGGCGGTCTCTACGGCAGTGGCTTGGCCATGACCGTGGTGGAACCACTCGCGCACCGATTCGGCCAGCCCGACCGGGATGGTGCTCTGTGCACTGGTGGCCTTGTCGCCCAGACCTTCTGCGCGAAGCTTTTCCAGAACGTCTTTGCTCTTGACGCCAAGTTCTGTCGCCAGCGCGATGACACGAATGCCTTTAGCCAAAGCACACTCCCGTAATTGACCACTGCGTCGGGCAACCGTCTCGCGTTTGCACGCTTCGACGACGCCAGGCGACTCCCGGCCGAAATTGCGTCAGACCCTTTAGCGGGCCCTCCGCCGGCCGTTATTTCTCACTTCGTTGCGGGGGCTCAATTCGCCCTTCCGCCAGGGCCGCGGTCGAGTCCTCGTCGGCCGGGGCACCCTTGGTGCTGCCGGTCGCCAGACCCTGCACGGCCTGTTCTTCCGGGGACAGATCCTCGGGAGCGCCGTCGGCCTTCTCAGCATGCACCGTAATCTCAGGAGCATTGCCGCTGGCTTCAAGCGCCCCCGGCAGTGTATCCTTTTCGACAATCTCTTCAGCGACCGGCTCCGCCTTGTCACCTGCGGCCGCCAGCGCGGCAAGCGCCGCCTGATTTTCAAACCGCGGCGAGGCCTTGGCCGACATGTCAGATTTCTTCTTCGCTTCGGCCTCGACCACCACGATCTTGGCCTCGGCACTGCACTTGGTATGAATCTTCTCCGCGACCGACCGCTCGATCCCAATCTCCTCGACCAGCGGTTCAATGCCCACTTCGTCCACATCCCGCACGTCGATCAGGCCCAAGGCGACGGTCTTGTCGACCATCTCGCTGGTGACGCCATCGACGCTCTTCATGATGGCATCCAGACGCTTCACGCCGTTCTGGAATTCCACCGGGGTGAGGATGTCCACATCCCAGCCGGTAAGCTGGGCGGCCAGGCGCACGTTCTGCCCGCGCTTGCCGATGGCAAGGCTCAACTGGTCGTCGTTGACCACCACGGTGGCGCGGCCCAGTTCAAAGCACAGCGCCACTTCGGTAATCTCCGCCGGCTTCAGCGCGTTGGCGATCAGGATCTGGCTGGACTCGTTCCAGCGGACAATATCGATCTTCTCACCGCCGAGTTCTTCGACAATGTTCTTGATCCGGC
Organism: Tepidisphaerales bacterium; assembly: GCA_038213005.1. GTDB lineage: Bacteria > Planctomycetota > Phycisphaerae > Tepidisphaerales > Tepidisphaeraceae > JBBQTU01. The sequence goes on from JBBQTU010000153.1 coordinate 3,298, forward strand.
TGCCGCGAATGCCCACACAGGCGCCGACGGCATCGACCTTGGAGTCGATGCTGCTGACGGCGATCTTGGTGCGGTGGCCGGGCTCGCGGGCCAGGGCCTTCATCTCGATGGTGCGGTCGCCGACTTCGGGCACCTCACGCTCAAAGAGCCGGCGGACCAGGTCCTTATGCGTGCGGCTGACGGTGATCTTCACGCTGGCCGGGGTGTCGCGCACTTCGGTCACCAGAGCCTGAATGCGCTCGCCGATGTCGTGCTGCTCGCCGGGGATCTGCTCGCTACGGGGCATCTCGGCCTCAACGCGGCCGAGGCTGACGATCATCCGGGGGCCTTCAAACCGTGCGATGGTGCCGGTCACAATCGTGCCAACCCGATCCTTAAACTCATCATAGATGCTGCCGCGTTCATCCTGGCGGATGAGCTGGATCATGACCTGCTTGGCGGTCTGTGCAGCAATGCGTCCCAGGGCGGATAGCGGGATCATTTCGCCGCCGCGGTTGACACTGATATCGCCGGTGCCTCGTTCCAGCACCACGGCAAACTCAGTGGTCTCTTCAGTGTTGAACTGCTTGCGCAGTGCCGAGGCAATCGCCTGCTCGATATCGCTGTACACCAGCTCGCGATCAATGTTCTTGTCGCGTGCGATTCCGTCCACGATTCTCAGCAGTTCCTGATTGGCCATGAGTCCTCGCTCTATTTCAGTTTCACTACCACGCTACTACCCATAACAAACGAACAGGGCCGCTTGCCGGCGGCCCACAGTTCGAGCGAACCCGAAAAGCGCCTCAATCGGCGCTCATCCACTCCTTTGGACGAGCCTCCCGGCACCAGCCCGAACATGTTGCCGGCTATGCAACAGCATGTGCCCGCTCGTTTACCAGACTAAGGTTCCTGCCGGTTTCGCCCGGCTCGAAGTAGTGGACCTTCCGAACGTCCACATACACATTGGCCCGGGTGTTAATCTCCAGGCCCGCATACGCCTCCACCCTGCCGACGACCAGGTCGTGCAGAGGCGTCGCCATATACACGTCCATGTCGTTGCCCAGCGGCTCCACGACGTTCAACTGCACGCTCAGTGCCTCACCGCCTGATTCGGCATGCATCGAGAAGTGCTCGGGACGAATCCCCAGCACCACATGCTGCCCGACCCTGGACGCCAGAAGTTCTTTCATCGAGTCGGCCACCGGCAGACGGAATCCCGTCCCCGGCATGTGCAACTCGCCAATCTTCACCACCGGAGAGTCGTTCTTGCCGCTACCGTCGTTCTCCACGACCTTGCCGCCGGCCACTGCCTTCGCATCCTTCAGCGTGCCTTCTTCAAACACCATCTTGCCGTCGACCACCCGGATCGTGCCTTCAAAGAAATTCATCGGCGGCATGCCGATAAACCCGGCCACAAAACGGTTGGCTGGCCGCTGGTAGGTCACCAGCGGCGTATCGGCCTGCTGAATCAGACCATCTTTCATCACGACGATCCGGTCGCCCAGGGTCATCGCTTCTTCCTGATCGTGCGTCACGTAAATCGTAGTTGTCTTCAGCCGACTGTGCAGACGCTTCAGTTCCGCCCGCGTGGTCACACGAAGCTTGGCGTCCAGGTTGGACAATGGCTCGTCGAACAGGAACGCCGCCGGCTCCCGCACAATCGCCCGGCCAACCGCGACCCGCTGTCGCTGCCCACCCGACAAAGCCTTGGGCTTTCGCTCCAGCAGATGGGCGATATCCAAAATCTTGGCCGCCTCCATCACGCGCTGGTGAATAATGTCCTTCGGGATCTTGCGCAGCTTCAGGCCAAACGCCATGTTCTTGTACACCGTCATGTGCGGGTACAAGGCGTAATTCTGGAAAACCATCGCGATATTTCGGTCTTTGGGCGGAACGTCGTTCACGATCCGGTCGCCGATGGTGATGGTGCCTTCAGAAATCTCTTCCAGCCCCGCCACCATTCGCAGCGTGGTGCTCTTGCCGCACCCCGAAGGCCCAACCAGCACGACGAACTCCTGATCCTTGATCACAAGGTCAATGGAATCCACCGCCCGGACATTGCCAGGGTAGACCTTGGAGACGCTCTGAAGTTCAACTCGTGCCATAGTTTCCGACTCTGCTCCTGATTATGAAGCAATCGCGCATTATAAGGGGTGGCAGGGGTCCGTCAAACGGACCGCCAGAATGGTTGGACGCGGGAGCGTCGGCCATGACACGCAATCCGGCACATTCCCTGCGGCAATCTGGGCCTAAACGGCTAGCCCCACCCAGCCGGCGTGAACTCACCGCCCACACCGGGGGTTACATCGCCTGAGCGACATTCACGCAACGCTCGCGCCGCTGACGCAGTCAGTCGCACAGGCAACATCTGGACCCCTCCGGGGGTCCTCGCCTCTTCGGCTCTTAGTGAAATCGAGCCCTTCTATCGCATATCCTCAGAAATAGCCCTAACTTGCCACTTTTCCCATGGCTGGGCTCGGCCGCAGGTGGTATAAGCGTCTGAAGCTTAACTAGGAGGTCTGCCGATGCCTTGCCGTATCTCCCGCCGCAGTCTCATCCCCGCTACGACCCTCGCCCTGCTCGCCGCCGCCTGCTGGCCAGTGGTGGCAACCGCGACCGATATCGATGGCGTGCAACCCGCCGCGTTCGATCAGCCCCGCATCAACGTCATCATCCTCCCGGCTGGCTCCGATACGCCCTACATTTACGATGGCATCAACTGGGAGGACCTCTCCACCACCAAGGCCTTCCACATTGACGACGCGTATTTCGACACCGGTGCCAGCGGCGTGCTCCTGAGCGAGGATACTGCCACGACCCTGGGCATCACCAATCAAACCCAGAGCGGCAAATCCGTAATCTTCGGCGACGTCGGTGTAGCCGGCTCAGACCTGTTCCATATCTCGACGAATGTCGACATCGCCATCGCTCCCTACCATCCGGACGTCGCCACTCAGATCAGCACTGCCGAAGACGCCTATACGCAGACCCTGGATCTCAACGCCCTGCGTAGCGACGTATCCACGATCTTCACCCAGAAGTTCAGCAGCGTCCGGACACAAGTGGGCCCCATCGGCGGCGGCGACCCGACCCTGGGCGGCCTGGATGTCTTCGGCGTCCCGTTGATGACCGGCAAGGTCGTCGTTATGGACCCCAAGCCCGTCAACGCTGTGGCTACGATGACCGACCCGTTGGAGATGCTTGGCGCCACCATGCGCACCTATGTCTACAACCCCGGCACGGCCTATAACCCCGCCGCCGCGGACTCCAATCCTGGCATCCCCCAGACCGACCGGCATGTGAAGCTGGCCTTCGCCTCCTTCGATCGCTTCACCGACACGTACCTGCTCGATGAGGCAACGCAGGAGCGAACCTCTTTGACCCCACTGGAGGTCGCGGCCCTCCGCCCAACCCTGGCGCCAAATCCCTTTATCGGACCCAACCCCCTCCACGCCCTCGATCCCAGCGTGCCCGCCGGCAACGCCCCGCCGATCACCGTCATCTTCGGCGACAAGCAAAGTAGCGGCACCTGGCTCATGGACACCGGAGCGGCCGCCTCGATGATGTCCTCCGCCCAGGCCGCCAAGCTCGGCGTCTTCGTCGGCGGTACCGCGGACGCGCCCGTGCTGATGGATGCCCAGGGCAACGTTGTGCCCAATCAATTCAGCCTGCCTATTGGCGGCATCGGCGGCACCAAGAACACCGTTGGCTTCTATCTCACGTCACTGCTGCTGCCGACCAAAGAAGGCGCCCTGATCTCCACGCTCGATGGCCTGGTCGCCGACCCCAACGACCCCAATCACATCCGCTTCCTCAACGCCCCCGTCCTGATCAACGACATCACCCTCATGGACCCTCTGACCTCCCAGACACTTACGCTGGACGGCGTCCTGGGCATGAACTTCTTCGTGGCCTCAACGACCATCGACATGTCCAGCGGCATCCCCAGTTTCGGCGATTTCAGCATAGGTGCGTTCGACTGGATGGTCTTCGATCAGCCCAACGCCGAACTGGGCCTGACCATCAGCGTCCCCGAACCCGCCAGCGTCGGCTTCCTCTGCCTCGCCGCGATTCTGCTCCCGCGCCGTCGCTTTGCCGCATGACGCCCCTTTGTGACGGGCAATACAAAAGGTCATCAGCTATTCTTCTCTCTCCCCTGGACCGCCTTCGGCCGGCCCACCGGCCGCAGGCTGCTCTCCAAGCCTGGATTCCTGGCCATACCACGACAACACTCTACGCCATTACTGGTCTCTTCCGATCAAGAAGGGCAGCGACAAACACAGAATGCTCAAAAAAACGCACGGGGCAAGTCAGTTCTGCTTCGGATCATAGGTCTCACCCTCCCTATAGGTTAACGCTTATGCCACCCCCTCCTCGGACAATCTGCGCGTCTGCCTCGATCCCGCATCGGCGACCCCTGCGAGCCTCCTTTGCTCGAATGACAGCACTTCGCTCGGCGGACCAGTTCTCACCCGACCACCCGTGCGGCCGGGCGTGCCCGGCCAGACCGCGCCACGGCCAGACCAGGGCAATTGCGAGTAGTGGAAGTCGGAGGTATTCGAACCGCGACCACAAGATCGCGGCTACATAGAAGCGACTTTGTAGTCGCTTTTCGGGTATACTGCCACCGCGCCACGTGGCCTCAAAGCGCGTTAGTGGCTAACATCCCACACATGGCCGATCAGAAGAAAAACGTCGCCCCGCGCATCTCGAACCGTCGAGCTCTGCACGACTACTTCATCATCGCCAAGCTGGAGTGCGGGATGGCCCTGCTCGGGAGCGAGGTCAAAAGCCTGCGCGATGGCCATTGCCAGTTGCAGGAATCCTTCGCCAAAGTCGACGGCCGCCGCCTCGTCCTCCACGGCTGCCACATCGACCCCTACGCCAAGGCCGGCAAATACAACCACGACCCCCTCCGCGACCGCGTCCTGCTGGTCCACGCCCGCGAGATGCGAAAACTCGAGGCCGAAACCAAGGTTCGCGGCGTCACCCTCATCCCGCTCGCCGTCTACTTCAAGGACGGCCGCGCCAAGCTCGAACTCGGCGTCGCCAAAGGCAAACAAGTCCACGACAAGCGAGCCAGCATCCAGAAGAAAGAGCAGGACCGCGAACTACACCGCGCTATGAGCAAAAGACAGTAGGGGGAAAAAGCTGAAAGACTGAAAGAGGCGAACCTCATTATTTCGGCTTTTCTGCTTTCAGCTTTTTAGCTTTTCCTCAAGCCAGCTTTCCCTTCTGCATGCATCAAAATCACATACCCCGCCCCCAGCATCAGCGTCACGTTGCGCAGCAGTGACATCATCAGTTCACCCCGCACCTCGTCGGGTCCCCGCCCCGGCAGGACTGGCTGAAGCCCGCAGCCGCAGCCCAGTGGGTCAGGGCTGATCACCTCGCGCGCGATCAGCACGCAAAACGCCAGCAGGGTCGCCAGCATCACCCACGCCGCCCATCGCGATTTGATCCCGCTGAGCAGCCACGCACCCAGCAGCGCCTCGTAGCCGATCAGCGTGTAGTGCAGCCACACATGCTGGGCGACCACGCGGTCATAGATCGTCTCGGGAAACGGCGAGGTGTTCACGCCCGCACGCCACTTCCCCCACGCCGCCAGCAGCAATGCCGCCGCCAGTACCACCCGCCACAGAATGACCATAGTCTTGCGCATCGCCAAGTATTCTACCGCCAATCGCCCTCAGGACGCGACGATCCGGCCATCTCGAGACTAGCCGCCGTAAATCCGAAAATGACAGAGGCGCACGGGTGAAAACGCCCTGCCGGCACGTTGCACGATGGGCAAGATGATCGCTTCCTCTTTGAATTTCGCGCATTTTTATTTCTTGACGTTTTACGTTGTGCGGGCATATCGTAAGATGAGTTTGGCACCCGCAGCGCATTATTGAAGGAGAAAACATGAAGAAATTGATTGCATCTGCAGCCTTGTGTGTCACAGCGGTCGCGTTGTTGGGTGGTTGTACTGGGGTTACCCCCATGAATGGTAATCTATACACGGATGTGAAGGGACCCGTGTCGATGGGTACTGCTGCCACCATGCCCAAGATGGGCACGGCCCAAGCCATTGGAATTATTGGCATTGCAACAGGTGATGCCAGCATTGGAGCGGCGATGAGAAACGGTGGGATCACCAAAGTTCACCACGTGGATACTCAGGTTAAAAACATCCTGGGCATCTACGCCGAATACACAACTGTCGTTTACGGCGAATAACAAAGAGCGAAGCGGCTGCGGGTGCCAACCCTCCTTTCGTAAAGCCGCCCCTTTGTGTCTTCGCGGTTTCTGACGGTTATCCCGCTCCCGCATCTTCCCGTCTGCATCCGCAGCGGCGATAATCCTGCCCGTGCGTACTGACGAACTGGATTTTGTCCTGCCTCCCGAGTTGATCGCGCAACAGCCCGTGCCCGACCGCGCTGCGTCGCGACTCCTGCACTACCAGCGCGACACCGGCGCCCGCGCCGACCGCCACTTCGCCGACCTGCCCGACCTGCTCCGCCCCGACGACCTGCTGATCATGAACGACGCCCGGGTCGTCCCCGCCCGCTTCTCACTCGTCAAACCCGGCGGCGGCCACGTTGAGGGGCTCTACATCGAACAACTCTCCCCCGGCCGATGGCGCGTAATGCTCAAGAACGTCGGCGAGCCCCGCCCGGAGGTGCCGCTGCGCTTCCTGGCCGACCCGGCCTACGTCCTCTACGCCCTGGCTAAGGACCCCGAAGGCCACTACGAAGTCCGCGTCGAGCCAGAAGTCTCGCCGCTCGAATTCCTCGAACGCATCGGCCGGATGCCCCTGCCTCCCTACATCCACCGCACCAAAGACCACGACGATCGCGACCCCGCCGACCGCGAGCGATACCAGACCGTCTTCGCTGGCGTCCCCTGCGCCGTCGCCGCCCCCACGGCCGGCCTGCATTTCACGCCAGAACTGATCTCGCGCCTCACCGCCCGCGGCATCCAGCACGCCTTCCTCACCCTCCACGTCGGCCTGGGCACCTTCAAGCCCGTCACCGTCGACAAACTCGAAGACCATCCCATGCACGTAGAAACCTACTCGATCCCGCAGGGCACCGCCGACGCCATCAACGCCGCCCGGAGCGAAGGCCGCCGCATCATCGCCGTGGGCACCACCAGCGCCCGCGTCCTGGAAAGCCAGCCACCCGACCAGCCCATCCGACCCGTCACCGGCCAGACCGGCATCTTCATCTTCCCACCCTACCAGTGGAAATACGTCAGCGCCCTGATCACCAACTTCCACCTTCCCCGCAGCACCCTGATCGCCCTGGTCGCCGCCTTGGTGGGCCTGGACCCGCAGCGAAGCCTCTACCAGCACGCCATCGCCGCCCGCTACCGCTTCTTCAGCTACGGGGA
>JBBQTU010000154.1:0-10442 GCA_038213005.1 Tepidisphaerales bacterium
GACGACATCGTCTATCCGAATCATCTGGCCGTTTTCGCGACCGCGATCGATGCCGACCCCGCCGCCAGCGTCTTCTACGCCGCTGCGGTCAAAGCGATTGTCCTGTCGGACCAGGACGGCCTGCATACGCTGCTCCGCAGGCCCGATCCTGCCTGCGAGTTCAGCCGGGCGCGGATGCTCGTGCAGAACAGCCTGCCGATCCAGTCGTACATCCACCGCAAACGGTGCTTCGACGAGGTCGGCGCGTTCGATGAGTTTTTGGACCTCCTCGAGGACTGGGATTTTCTGATCCGGCTGTCGCAACGATACGACTTCGTGCGCTGCCCCGACATAACCAGTGAATATCGGTTCTATGTGGGGGCTGGGTCGGCCAACAGCACCGCGCGCCGTCAAGAGGTGAAGGAGGCCATGCTGGCGACTTATAAGCGTCACCCGACCGATGACCCTGCGATCATGGCCGGGCGGGATGAGGTCATCAGGGCGATGAACGCGCAGGCTGAATTGGCTCAGGCGATCGCCGCGTCCAATGCCCCGGAGAGGGAGAAGGAGTTTCGCATGTTACGCTTGAGCTTCTTTGACGACAGCCCGCTGGACAATGAGTCGGTTTCGAGGATGTTACAGGCATGAGCGGAATGCGGACTGGTGCGCGGATGCTGTGGCAACTGTGTCGGGAGACACCGGCGGCCGTGCGCGCGCGATGTCGCAACCAAGGGATCGGAAGCACGCTCAAGGCCGTTCCGGAAATGACAGGTTTCGCTCTGCGTCACTATCTCAAGCCGGCCATCAATAGCGCCCTGGGCGGCAGGCTGGCCGGCTGTCTTGAGACCAGCCCCTTGTATGATGACTGGCTCCGGGCCAACCGCTGGACGCACAAACGCCAGCAGTCTCTGCGCCAGCGTCTGCAGGCGTCGCCGCATCCGCTGCGGCGCATCTCGGTGGTCATGCCGGTGTACAACCCGCCGGTCAAGTGGCTCGATCGCGCCATCCAGAGCGTGCATGATCAGGTTTACACCAACTGGGAACTCTGCATCGCCGACGACTGCTCCACCTCGCCCGAGGTGCGCCCGCTGCTGGAGAAGTGGGCTCGGACTGATCCGCGCATCAAGGTCACGTACCGCGAGCAGAACGGACATATCAGCCTGGCGACCAATTCCGCGGCCGACCTGGCCAGCGGCGATTTCCTCGCCCTGCTGGATCATGACGACGAACTCTCACCCGATGCGTTGGGCGAAGTTGCCTTGAAACTGGCGCAGGATGACTCGATCGACCTGCTCTACAGCGACGACGACAAGATCGACGAGGCAGGGCGACGGTACGGGCCGCAGTTCAAGGGCGACTACTCGCCCGAACACCTGCTGTCGTGCATGTGCTTCTGCCATCTGCTGGTGATCCGCCGCTCGCTGTTTCTGGATCTGGGCGGTATGCGCTGCGGGTTTGAAGGCTCGCAGGACCATGACCTGGCGCTTCGCGCTGTGGAACGGGCGCGGAAGGTCGAGCATCTGCCCATGGTCCTCTATCACTGGCGGGCCATCGCAGGCTCGACCGCTCTTGGTGGCAGTGAGAAGCCCGCCTGTATCTCGGCCGGCGGCGCTGCGATTCAGGAGTCGCTCACCCGCCGTGGCAGTGCCGGCACGGTCTTCCAGCCCAACTGGGCCGCCGCCATCAGCCTGAGCGTCCACGAGTGTGATTTCCCCGACGATGGGCCTGAAGTCCTGCTGATCATTCCCACGCGCAACAAGGCCTCCGTGCTGCAACGCTGCATGCAGTCGCTAACCACCACGACCTATCACAATTACCGCGTGCTGATCGTCGACAATGAATCCGACGAGCCCGCGACGCTGGATTACCTGCGATCGCTCCAGGTGGAAACCCTGCGACTCGCCTGCCCTGATGGCCGCTTCAACTACGCCTATCTGAACAACCGCGCTGTGGAACATGCGCAGGCTCAATACGTCCTGCTGCTCAATAACGACGTCGAGGTGATCGAGCCCCGATGGCTGAGTCGCATGATGGGCCATGCCCAGGTGCGAGGCGTCGGGGCGGTGGGGGCGAGGCTGCTGTTTCCCGACATGAAGGTTCAGCACGCCGGGATCGTCCATAGCGGGTACCATGTGAACCAGCCGTGCCATGTGTTCAAAGGGTTTCCGCCGAACGATCCTGGCTACATGCACATGGGCCGATGCACCCGCAACGTGGCTGCTGTGACCGCGGCGTGCATGCTCACGCCGCGAGCCCTGTTTCTTGAGATTGGCGGCCTGGATGAAACCAGGTTCAAAGTCGCGTTTAACGACGTCGACTACGGCTACCGTCTGGTGCAGGCCGGCTACCGCAACGTCTATTGCGCCTCGGCGGAACTCAAGCACTACGAGAGCGTTTCCCGTGGCTTTGACCTGGACCCTCAAGAGGTTGATCATCTGTCGCGTCTGTACGGCGCCTGGCCCGACCCGTGCCTCTCGCCGCACCTGGTCATGGTGAACCATGAGTTGCGATATCGCCTCCGCTAGTGTACTGCGCCGCACTGATGCCAACTTAAAATAGGGGTGGCATGGCCAGATCGGTACTCCGAGATGGCCATGATGTCGGCCCCATGCTCATTCCGGAGTACCGGCCTGAGCATGCCACCCATGTTGATGGACTTCGGCCGCAGCACGCTAGCTATCGAGCGGGCTCCGTTGCCGCAGCGGTGGCTGGGACCATCCCAACCCCGACCGTCGGCCGTGAGGTCGGTAGAGCGGCATCGCGGAAAAAGCTGTAGTGCCGATCGCGCAGCCATGCCAGCGAGCGTTTAAGCTGCTTGCTCTGCCGCGGATAAACCTCAAAACCTGTGATGGTGTTGGCAGTGGCGATCCGCCCTGTCTCGAGATACGCCGCGACCCAGCGGGTCTTGCCATCGAAGACGCCTTCAGTCGTATGTCTCTGCCTGATTCGCATGCCGGCGAACATCGTACATGCCAGCAAAATCACGGTCAGGGCATCTCTGGCCCGGCCGGGCGGCCGTGTGAGAAGCGCGAAATAGAGTCCCAGCCCCGCAGGCACCAGCAGCGGGTAATATCGCGAGGCGGCGGCCGCCCCCAGCCCCAGGCAGAGCCGGCCGATCGCCGCGTTGGCCGAGAATGCCATGACAAACGTGAGAAGGAAGAAGATCACACGGGCGAGAGCATCCTCGGACGGGACGTGCAGCAGTCTCACCGCCGACAACGCCAGGATCACCAGCAGCCCCGCCATGATGACAAATCCCAGCACGATCACGCCCGCGCCTGAGCCCAGTACGCCGAACAGGCCGGCGAACTGGCGACTCATAAAGACCGGATAGAGATGCCAGTTGGGATCGGGGAACTTGAAGTTGTCCACGGCAGGGGCGAAACCGTAGTTCATGTAGAACGACCCCAGGCTAAGACCTGCCAGCAACAGCGCCCCACCCGCCGCAATCAGCTCGCGGCGCGAACGTCGGCGCCACGCATGCAGGACGTCCGTCGCCAGCAGCAGCGGATTGACCATCCCGACGAACATGCCAAACCCGGTGTACGTGGCGAGAAAACCGAGGACCAGCACCAGGGCGTAGCGGAGGTAGACGTTGCCGACAGTCCATGCGATGCAGGAGAGCACGATCAGCAGCAGCGGCATGGCGCCGTGGGAGACGTTGGGCGTGGCGACGTACATCTCCCATTGCCGCAGCGACAGGACAAACAGCACGATGATCAGGTCATACCAGCGCAGAACTCCGAAAAGTCGGCGCTTGAGCCAAAGGGCCGCCAGCGCGGAGGCGAGCATGACCAGGCCGATCGTGAAACACTGGGCCCGCTGGTTCCAGTCGGTCAGCTCGTTGACAAGCCAGGTGAGGAAAAACCCGATCCCCTGCCGGTGCGGGCCGTGCTGCCACGCGAAGATCTGCCAGAGCGAATGGGGCGTGAAGAATGCTTTATAGAAATCCCACTGATCCCAGTAGGGCACGTCCACCGAGTAGCGGTTGATGAACGAGAACAGCCGCCCCGCCTGGAAGAGGGCCAGCGCCACGGCAGCCAGTATCAGGATGCGCTCCAGCAGCGTCGGCCGCTGGGGTCGCTCGCTCATCTGACGATTCTGAACCTTAGCGGCATCCATGGAAATAGTCCTTTGATCCAAGCCTCATATCTGATCGCCGATCTCTATTGGGCAGCCGAAGAGTTATGTCTATCGGTTCGGCGGCTCAGGAACATGTCTGGCGCCGGGGCGGAAAAGACTGTACTGGTGCGCTGCCAGCCACTGCAACTTGTCATCTACCCCCCGGCCGATCGGATTGGGGTGGATCTTGAAGTTCGCCATCTTGTCCGCAGCCTGCACCTCACGCGTCTGCAGATACGCCGACACCCAGCGGGTCTTGGCATCGCACAGCGCTGCTGCCCCATCCCGGCCGGCGAAAGGCATCGTCGCCGCCAGCGTCCAGGCGGCCAGGACAAAGAGCATCGCCCGACGCAGTCGGCCGGGCGGAGCGGTCAGCAGGCTGAGATAGACGCCTACACCCGCAAGCGCCAGCAGTACGAAGTATCGCGACGACGCGGCGGTCTCCAAACCCAGATGCAGCCGCCCGACGGCCGAGGTGACCGAGAACGTCAGGGCAAACCCGACGAGCAGCAGCACGATGCGCGGCAGCGGTTCCTCGGCCCGCCCGCAGAACAGTCCCGCGCAGGTCCGTAGCGCCACCGCCAGCACGCCGGCCAAGACCAGTAGACCCACGGCGACGGTCACCCAGCCGGTTCCCAGCACGCCGGTGAGCCCGGCAAACTGCAGCGCCATGAAGACCGGATAGAGCTGCCAGTGGGCGTCGGGAAACACAAATGGGCCTGCTCCGCTCTTGGGGTGATAGTCGATGAAAAATGACGCCAGGCTCACCAGCGACAGCGCCAGGGCAATCCCGGCCGCCGTCATTCGGGCTTGCGATCGCTGGCGGAAAGCCTGCCACAGGTCCGCCGCCAGCAGCACCGGCGTGATTACGCCTACGAACATGCCAAAGCCGGTGTAGGTCGCCAGGAATGCCAGTGCCAGCACCAATGCATAGCGGATGTAGACCTGGCCAGCGGTCCATGCCACGCACAGCAGCAGGATCAGCAGCACCGGCATCGCCTGCGGCGAGACGTTGGGCACCCCCGCGTAGAGTTCCCACTGCTGGGGCGACAGGATCAGCAGCACCAGGACCACATCATGCCACACCAGCCGACCAAACAGGCGCCGCTTCAGCCACAACGCCGCTCCGGCCGCCGACAGCATGACCAGCCCGATTGCGAAGCACTGCGCCCGCTGGTCCCACGCGGTCCACTCGTTGACCAGCCATGTCACAAATGCGCCGACCCCCTGCCGGTGCATCCCGTGCGTCCAGGCGAAGATCTGCCACACGGTATGCGGCGTGAAGTACGCCCGATAGAAGCCCCACTGGTCGATGAACGGCACATCCACGGAGTAGCGGTCAATGAGCCACAGCAGCCGGGCGGCCTGGAAAACGCCCAGGCAGATGGCGGCCGCGAGCAGAGCGCGGCCGAACCGGCCTTTGCCTTGGGCGGGCGCGGTCGCCTGGTGTTCCTCCAAAATCGATGCAGCCATCCCGCGTTCCCTTTCATGCCAGCGGCGTGATGATAGCAGGCTCCCGCGACGCGGCAAACGGGCGGCGGGCGTGCCCGTTTTTTCGGGCAGGCCGGGTGATGTGGCGATTGGCGACCCCATTGAGCAGCAGCGAAATGAGGACTCGCTGCCGCGAGACGGCATTGCTGCGGCCGAGGCGGACCGCGCCAGGAGGGCGCTGCTGCTCAATGGGGCTGGGTTTGGGCGGTTGCCCGGGAAAACGGGCACGCCCTGGGCGGCGGGCTGGCTCTCCACGCCTTGACAGCCACCGGGCCAACTCATAGCTTCGCTTCCACTACACCTGTTGCAGAAAGCGACCTCGCATGTTCATCATCTTCGCCTCTCCGCGGTCCGGCACCACACTCCTGGCCAGGACCCTGAACATCAATGACCAGGTCGTCATTCCCGACGAGACCGACTTCATTATTCCGACGGCATTCCTGGTCGATCGCATCAAGGACCCCGTGGTTGGCCGGGCGATGATCAAGCAGTTGATCTGGTCGGCCGACCAGACCCGCCGCAGCCTGGGTGAGTATCTGTCGCAGGGCGACATCGACTCCGCGGTCGACCAGGCGGACTACGCGGCGTGTGCCATCATCCAAGGCATCTACCAGTGCCTCGCCGCCCGCTGCGGCAAGCGGGTGGCGGGGGACAAGTCGCCCAACGATCTGCTGTTCCTTCGCATCCTCGTGAAGATGGGGTTGATGGAGTCTGACATCAAAGTCATCCACCTGGTTCGCGATGTGCGGGACGTGGTTCTCTCGCTCCAAAATGTCGACTGGGACACCGGCGGCATCGAGCACTGGTTCCCCCGCCATTGGGGCCATTCCAACCTCTACCTGCACGAACTGCTTGGCCAGCGGCCGGACCGATACCGCATGATCCGCTACGAGGACCTGGTGGCCGAGCCGCAGCAGCATGTGCGCGACCTCGCCGGGTTTCTGGACGTGCCGTTCCAGGAGAAGATGCTCGACCACACCCAGCGCGGCGAGCGTTACGCGGAGGCGCACGACCACAAAAACATCAGCGAGCCATTCCTGGCCGCGCGGGCCGGTGCCTGGCGCGAGCGGATGAGCGATCCGCTTCGGCAGGCGTGTGAGGGTCCGGCCAGGGAAGCTCTGACCACCTTCGGATACCCGCTGTAGCCCCTGGAGTCACACCGGGTGCAGCATCGCCGCCAGCATTGCCGGCAGCGGGCTCCCCGGCCGCCAGACGAAGTTGTTGGCCGGGTTGGCCGAGTCGCTGTAGCGCACCAGCGTGGGGCTGGCGGCATCCAGCACATACATCTGCAGCGAGTCGGTTGAGTCCACGTTCCGCGGCTTCCACGTCCCGCCCCGGGCGGCCGAGATCGTGTTGGTGCCGGTGACCCAGGAACCCGTCGGCTTACCGGCGAGTCCCGTCACGGCGAAGATCTGCAAAGACGCACCGCCGTTGGCGAAGTCCGCCGCCGAAGTCGCGATCCCCGCGAACCCCAGGGCCACGCCAATCTGGATTTCCGTATCGCTCATGCCGCCGACGCGAATCGCCCCGACGACGTTGCGCGTCTGAACTCGCGACGCGTCCAGGCTCCGGCCAACCGTGAGGCTGCCCAGCGCCTTGGCCGACGCCACCGTCAGATTCAGGGCCCGACCCGCCACGCCGATCTGCCCGATCGCCCCCTGGTTGGTGGCAATCGTCAGCGTCGTCGCGTCCCCGCCGATCCAGACCCCGCCGATCGACTGCGAGACGCCGGGCGCCCCGGTGGCGAGGATCTCCCCGCTGGCGTTTCCGGTGGTGACCGAGCCGAACGTGCTGGCCTGCAGTTGCCCCCAGATCGCCCCCGCGGTGATGCTGCCGATCCGGCCGGTGGCTTGGATGTCGCCCAGTGTGCCGGCGATCGACATTGAGCCGATTGAGAAGGTGTTGGCGTTGGTGGACGTGTCACCGAGAATCATGGCCTCGCCGCTGTTACCCGGCAAAGACTCATCGGCCGCCGTTCCCGGCACATCCGCACGCCCGGTGATAATCAGGTTGTCGATCGACGGCGCATTCAGTTCCTGCCCGGCGTCCTGGACGCTCCAGTCGGCCAGTTGCAGTGTCGAAATCCGCTGCCCGTTGATCGTACCGGTGTAGAGGGCGACGTCGACCAGTACTCCAAGATTGATCGACACTTTGCTGGCTGGTGAGATCGGCGCATTGTCATCGTTGATCGTTATCTCGTGAGTGATCGTCGCCGATGGTCCGTTGATCGCCAGCATCGGCCCGAAGCATCGGATCTCGCCCAGCGTCACCAACCCATCGCCGCCGGCAGCGCGGGCGACGGTGATCCCCAGGATGGAACTCACCCCCGACCCCGACACCCAGATGTTGCGCGTTGCCGGATCGATCGGCGCAACCGTTCCGCCGCCGTTGACAACGATCCTCACCAGGTCGCCGTCGGTGTCGACGAACTTCTGCACCGAACCAGCCGACAGCAACTGCCGCGTTTCCAACGACTCCATCACCGGGGCGACCGCCCGGCTCATCTGTTTTGACCCGGACTGTTTCCCGTTGAGACGTAGCGCCGCCATCTTCCTGCTCCTTCGCAAAAGGCAAAAGCATCCCCGCCCCCAAGTGAGCGACCTTGGCACATGATGGGCGCATCAGGCTGATTCGGTCAACGGCAGAAGTCGGTCGAAACCCACCTGCGGCTGTGTCTGCTTGCAGCGAAATCCACTGAAATCCAGCGCCTTGTCATGGCTGGCGAGCCGAATTATGTTTCGCACCATGAAGATGCGATATTCGCTCCTGCTGGCGTGTGCTCTGGTCAGCAGCACCCTGCTGGCCGACGAGGTGTTGTTCAGCAATGGCGAACGCCTTGTGGGTACCGTAAAGAGTCTCGATGCCGGCAAGCTGACCGTTGCGTCCGATTCCCTTGGCGAACTGAAGGTTGATATCGCCAAGGTCAAGCGATTCACCGCCGACAAGCCTGCCACCATCGTCCTGAAGGACGGCAGCATTCTTTACCTCAAGATCGCCGCGTTCGAGAATGGCCAGTTGCAACTCGCCCCGACCACCCAGCCGGTGGCGGCAGGACCGACAACCCGCCCGGCCACCCCGCGGCAGCCGCCCGTCGTGCGCGCGCCAGGCACCACCGGCGCCCCGACGCCTGCCGCGACCGCGGCCGTGGCGGCTGGCTCGCTCCCGATCGCACAGGTCCAGAAGATCAACCCGCCGGCCCCGAAATGGACCGGCTTCATCACCGCCGGCGCGGTCCTGACCCGCGGCAACAGCTATACCGACTCGGTCGCCACCGCCGTCGAGGCCAGCCGTCGTGGCGAGGACGACCGCATGACACTGGCCGGTGATTACGCCTACGGCCGGCAAAAGGACACCAGCACCGGCGAGCAGTTCACCAGCATCGACATGTGGAATGCCCTGGCGAAATACGACTACTACTTTTCCAAGGACTGGTATGGCTACACTGGCGTGAAAGCCACCCACGACCGCGTCGCCGACCTGGAATTACGCCTGATGCCGTCCGCCGGCGTGGGCTATCAGTGGATCGAGAGCAGCCGCACCAACATCAGCACCGAAGTCGGCGGCAACTGGGTCTATGAGGAATATTCCAACCCCACCAGGACCAATGAATACTTTGCCGCCCGCTTCGCCTACCACGTCGATCACAAGATCAACGACACCGTAAGCTTCATCCACAACTTCGAGTTTCTGCCGGATGTGAGCGACCCGGCCAACCACCTGATCAACAGCGACGCCGGCATCCGCACCAAACTCACAGATCGATTCTTCGCCGAATTCAAGATCTCGCTGAACTACAACTCCATGCCCCCCGACACCAAGGAGAACACCGACGTCCGCTACATGGCCAGCCTTGGGTATACGTTCTAAATCTGGAAATCCAGCGCATCGCCCCTGCGTGACCTGCGATCGCGATACCGCAGCTTCGGCGGCTCGGCGATCACCTGGTTCTGCGGCGGCACGCTGGTGGTGATAAAGACGTTTCCGCCAATCGTCGCCCCTTCGCCGATGACGGTGTCACCGCCCAGGATCGTAGCCCCGGCGTAAAGCGTCACATTGTCTTCGATGGTCGGATGTCGCTTCTGCCCGCGAAGCGCCTGCCCGTAGGCCGGCGACAGAGCGCCCAGGGTCACGCCCTGATAAACCTTCACGTTCTTCCCGATGATCGTCGTCTCGCCGATCACCACGCCGGTGCCGTGGTCGATGAAAAACCGCTCGCCCAGCGTTGCCCCGGGGTGAATGTCGATCCCCGTCACCGAGTGCGCGTATTCCGTCATGATGCGCGGCAGCATCGGCACATCCAGCTTGAAAAACACGTGGGCCAGTCGCTGCACCATGATCGCAAACACGCCCGGATAGCTGAATACCGTCTCGTCGGTGCTCTGGGCGGCCGGGTCGCCGTCAAACGCGGCCTGCACATCCTCCGCCAGCATCCGGCGAACCGCCGGCAACTGCTCCAGGAAGCTCGTAACGATCGTCCCGGCCTCGCTGTCACAGTCGGTGCATCCCCGCCGGTGCCCATGCCCCGCGATCGTCACCTGTTTGCGATACCGCAGGCAGCAGCGAACCTGCTCATAGAGCACATCCGTCAGCTCCATGATCAACTCGCCGATCCGGTAGGTGATGTTCTCGCTGGTCAGCCCCTGCTTGCCGAAATAACCCGGAAACACGGCCTCCTGCATCAGTTCAACGCACTGGATGATGGCATCGCGACTGGGCAGATAGATACGGCTCAGGTGCTGCGTGCGCGGCTCGGCCACGACGCTCTTGACGATCTCGTCAACAATCCCGGGCAGCTTCCCGTTCAGATCCATGCGTTCCCTGGTGCCTCGCCGAATTTCCATCATGACAGG
>JBBQTU010000155.1:0-10422 GCA_038213005.1 Tepidisphaerales bacterium
CAACGCCCGGTCGATCAATGAGTGAACGTCCATCATCACTAGTGAAATCTGCGATGAATAGCTCCTTTCCGAGACTTCCACCCGCGGGATATCTGGCAGATCCAGAATCGGGGTGTTTTCCAGAGATCGCGTGATCGCGGATGCAAAGATAACCCCTGCCAGGCGATGCGACTGCATGTCGCGGATCAACTGCCGCGCACTCTCGTTGTGCTCAAATCTTGGCCCATACTCAAAATAATAGAAACTGACGCTGCGGGCCTCGTCACGGTTGATCCGCCGACCTTCATTGCTCAGGGCCGTATAGTAATGCGTCCAAGCCGGCTGACTCGGATAGCTGGGAAAAACGATCGCATAGTGGCTCACATGAGGCGGGTTGGTCACGACAAACGTGCCGCCCCTTCCCCGTGATTCAACGAAGCCGTCGGCCGTCAATTGATCCAGCGCCTGCTGCACCGTAACCGGACTCGCGGAAAAGCGATCGCCCAACTCCCGCCGAGTAGGCAGGCGATCCGATGGCGCCAACTCGCCGCGCACGATCCGAGACCGAACCTCCTCAAGGATCGCATGCTGCTTCAACGCCGGCCGCCCACTCTTTTTTCGCTCTACACCAACCAGCATCTTATACCTTTCGAGCTTTCTGATACGTAATCATTATGCCAATAGGTGAATCAACTGCAACATTTTTCTTTCAACTATTCGGCCGGTCACAGCCAACCGCCCCAGCCCGGACGCGCAACAACATCAACATCGGCAAGCGGCGTCGACCGCCCGAGACGCGCCACTCGCCATTCGCGAACGCGCATGCCCCTCGGCGAAACTTGCGCACCTTACACCCTCAATCGCGCGTAAGTCCTTATCCCACAAGCCCCCGCGCTACCCCCCCACCCCCTCCCAGAACAACCCGCGCATCTGCCGCCTGGCTATCCTCTTCCCTTAGTCGCGCAGTTTACCCGCCGCTGCCTGCCCGCCGTGGCGGGGCGGGTCGCCTTCGTCGCGCAGTTTACCCGCCGCGGCGGGTCGCCCCGTCGTCGCACCCCCGCAATCACCTCGTGCCACACTCTCGCCCCCGGAAGGTATACTCCAGATATGAGACCCAGACGCGCCTATCTATTAGCCGTGGCCATCGCCCTGTGCCTCTCGCCGACCGGCCGTGCGGCCGACGCCCCCCCGCCCCCCGCCGAAGCCAAGCTGCGGATTGCCGTCTTCCCCTTCGGCGGCGACGCACCGGCCGACCTCCGCGACCGAACCGCCTTCTCCTTCCGCGCCAAACTCGACCGGCAAGGCGCCTTCGACGTCATCGATGGCCCTCGAATGCAGGATGTCGCGAGCGAGACCCAAACCGCCGCCGACTTCGCGACCACACTCAACTCCCTCAAGCCCCCCGCCGACGCCGTGAACGCCGACATTCTCATCTGGGGAGAACTCACCAGGCAGCCCGACGGCTCCACGAAGCTGCGAATCCATCTCGCCGACCGCCGCCCGGGCGGGGAGACCAAAGACGTCGAAAAGCCCATCAAGGAGCCCACCGACCTGCGGTTTGCCGTCGAAGAGACACTCGCCGTCCTCCCTCAGGTCGCCCGCTTTGAGCATCCCACCGAACAAGCCGTCCAGCACGACCCAACCGCCGAAGCGCTGTGGAAGACGAACCCCAACCTCGTCACCAACGGCGACTTCTCCCAGCCCGGCAAGTGGCAAGCCCTCTACCAGGCCGAAAAATACGAGGTCGCCGCGCAGGATCAACCGCCAGAGGTGGACAAGGTCGTGATCCAGCGACTGACCCAAGCCGGCGCCACCAACAGCGTCCTGGCGATGAAACTGTCCAGGACGTGTGCTGAGAACAACGGGATGGCGTGCCTGTCGGAGGCTATCAAGATCGAGCCCAGGACGCGATATCGCCTCAGCTTCCGCTACAAGAGCGACGGCCCTGTGCTGCACGTGTTCGTCAAAGGCTACACACTGTTTCCCGACATCACCGGCGAGCTTGTTGAGCGGGAAATCTACCGCCGACAGGTACCCGTGACCGGCGGTACCGCCGGTCAGTGGATCACGATCGAGGATGACCTCAACCCGCAGCACGTGCAGTACGCCGTGCAGACGCTTCGCATCGATCTCTACGCCTACCTGACGCCGGGCACTGTGATGTTTGACAACGTGGTGCTCAAGGCCGTCGGCCAGCCGACGCGGGACGCGAAGGATGCCGCCATCAAGGCAGCCGCCACCCGGCCACGATCAGCGAAATAGGCGGCGACGCCAAATGCCTGCGCTCGGCCGCGTCAGGTCATCGATTCAGCGCCCAGTCGCACCGCGTGCGCGGGCATCGCAAACCACTCCGTCACGGCGCAAGCCGCATCGACCGCGTCGGCCTCGACATCAAAGAGGCTAAAGAGGCTCGCGCCGCTGCCACTCATCCGGACCGGCCGGCCGATATGTGCCTCGACTGCCTCGCGGAGTTTGCCCAGATCCGGCCGCAGCGCGAATGCCGCAAGCTCAAGGTCATTGACCAGTTGCGGCAGCAACCCGTCAGCACCGAGGTCTGCGAGATGCTCCATCGGCGGCAATGAGTCCAGGTCCGTGCCCTTGTTCATCAGATCAAGCTGCCGATACACCTGTGGCGTCGGCATCGAGATCGGCGGCAACACCAGCACGATCCACTGGCAGCGCGGCGAGGGAAACGCAGTGATCAGCTCGCCCCGCCCGCGACAGATGGCACTGGGAAGGTTCAGGAAAAACGGAACGTCGCTGCCAAGTCTCGCCGCAAGGCCGCACAGAACCTCGTGCGTCAGGTTGCACCGCCAAAGCTCGCTCAGCCCGAGCAGCGTCGTAGCGGCGTTGCTACTGCCCCCGCCAAGGCCCGCGCCCATCGGGATGCGCTTCTGCAGGCGGATCATCGCGCCCTCTCGCGAACCGGCCGCCTCACGCAGAATATTCGCGGCCTTGATGATCAGGTTGCTCTGATCGACAGCCAGTTGAGGCTGGTCGCAGGTCAGCACGAGCCGGCCGTCATCAGCGGGCTCAAACGCAAGCGTGTCGTGGAGTCCGGTTGACGCGAACCAGGAGACCAGCGAGTGGTACCCATCGCCCCGTCGAGGACCCACGCGTAGAAAGAGATTGACCTTGGCCGGCGAAATACGCTGCATGCCCTGAGGTATGTAACCGACGGGCCCGGTCCGTCAAGGGATGCGGGCGATTTAGCCGAGCTGCCGAGGCGGCCGCCCCGTCGTGTGCCACCTATAATCGGCTGTGTGATGAAATAGAGTGGATCGGGTCTCTTGTTATTAAGGGAGGCTCTCATGACGCTGCAGGATTATCTCGATGAGATGGGCGTTCACTATCGCCTGACGTCTCATCCGACTTCGTACACGTCCCAGGACGTCGCCGCGCACGAGCACGTAGCCGGGCGGAAAGTCGTCAAGCCGGTGCTGGTTGATGCCGACGGGCAGACATATCTCTGCGCCTTGCCGGCGTCAGCCCGGATCGACATGGCGCAGCTTCGCCAGCAGATCCATGCCAAGGATGTGCGACTGGTCGACGAGGACCGCCTCCGCGAGTGGTTCCCGGATTGTGAGGTCGGCGCCGAACCGCCCATCGGTCGGCTCTATGGCCTGCCCACGCTGATGGACGAGTCGCTCTTCCAGGATGACCAGGTGACGTTCCAGGCCGGAACCCACAACATGGCCGTCACCATGAGCATGGCCGACTATCGCCGCGTGGCACAGCCGGAGATCGGCAACTTCAGCCGGCATCTCTAAGCCCTCAGGCAAGCCCGGGGCGTCGCGAGGAGGACCGAGGGAAGACTGCGCAATCGTCCAGCCTCGCGTCCGGGACTCAGCCGCCACGCACTGCCCAAGGCACAACTGGACTTGGACGCAAGCCAGCTGGCGTCAAGCTCGATGACCACTTCTGTGAGCGCTGCGCAACGTGATCTGGATTGCCTCGGGCGGGCAAAACATCCGTATCGGTATCTGGGAAAACCCCATCCCCCGACTGACCACCAGCCACGTGTCGCCGTATCGGTGTACGCCCTTGCAGTATCGCCGATGCATGGAGTCATGTCGCATCATCGCCCAGCCGCCCGGCCCGCAGATCTGCCCGCCGTGCGTGTGCCCGGCGAGATAGACATCCGCCTCCAGCGCATGCGTACGAGTCAGATGATCCGGAAAATGCCCCATGACAATCCGCGGCCGGCCTGCCTGCTTCGCGGCAAACCGCGAGCAGAAGTCAACCGGCAGGTGACATCGCAGCAGGCCCGGCAATCCGATCAACTCCAGTTCCGCTCCCGCCACGGAGACCACATCCCCTTCGCCGTCCAGCAGCCGCACCCCCAGCCCTGACATCTCCTGCCCCAGCCGGAAATTGTCGTGGTTCCCCAGGATCGAATACACACCCCGACGCGACGACAGCCCGCGCAGAAATCGCTTGACCAGCGGCATCGCCGGCCGATGGTCCCTCTTGTCTTCCACAAGGTCGCCCGTCAGCAGCACCAGATCGGGCGGATCGGCCGCCAGTTCGTCCAGCAAAAGCTGAAGGCCCTTTTCCCACCGGCGATGCAGATGCAGATCCGACACCTGCACGAGGCGTAACCCGGCGAGCTCCTCCGGCAGACCGGGCAGCGGCAGTTCGAGATGAACCCAGTCAAAGCTGGAGTACCCCATTGCCTGCAACCACGCCGTCCGGCGGTGAATCTTGCACCGCATCGTCAGATCCCACGACGTGGGACGAACTGTAGTACTGATGTCTGACCGAGCCATGATAAAGGCTTCCATTACCACATTTTACCGATCCACCGCAAGTGTCTTTTTGCCTTGCAGCGATGCGGTGTTCACCTATAATGCGCTCCGACGGTCTATTGTAGGAGCCCCAGCCTCAATTTAGGCAGAAAGCGACAAGAGTGCGAAATCGCGCAGTGGTCATAGCCTTGTACGTTAACGCCGCGGTATTGATCGCTGGCGCATTGTACTTGGCCGCTGGCAATGTCTCGCTGATGCCCTCAGCCCTTGCACAGCAGTCTCCGCCGCGAAACTCGCCTGCCGCAACCGCCGCGCTGTCCATGGTTCCGGTCCAGATGTCGGTAAACACCTGGGGCTGCTACGTGCTGGATGCGGATGCCCAGGCGTTGTGCGTCTATCAATATGTGCCCGGCGAGCGCGTCCTGCGGTTGCAGGCAGCCCGTAACATCGCGTACGATAGGAAATTGGGAGCGTTCAATACAGCGCCGCTCCCGCGTGAAGTGGCAGATCTCGTTCAGAAAGAGGCGACAGGCGGATCGTCAAGTCCGCCGGCCGGTGCCCCAGGAAAGGAGTGACTGGTCTGCCTCGGTGAGCCGCGAGTGCTCATCGATCCGCAAACCTGTCACAGTTGAAGGAGCGAAGCAATGGCCAAGATGTTCTATACGCTCGATGAGACCAAGGTCGCGCTCGGCAAGAGCGAAGACGATATTCGCCAGCTTGCCCGAGAAGGCCAGCTCCGCGAATTTCGCGACGGCCCGCGTCTGATGTTCAAAGCCGATCAGGTGGAGCAGCTAAAGCAGCAGCTCACCGGTGGTGGCGGTTCCGATCAGGTGGAGCTCTCCGGCGACACCGGGGCTCCCATCGGGCTGGCCGACAGCAAGACAGGCAGCGGCAGTGGGATCTCGCTGGCCCCGGAGACCGCTCCGCCGACTCCGCCCGCCATGGCGAAGGAAGACACCGCCGCAGGCCTCGACGTGGGCCTGTCCGGCTCACTGGGCGGTTCGCTCGGCGGCGCTTCGCTGGCTGGTTCGATTGGCGGCACCAGCGCCGCCATGGGCGGTCCCAGGACCCAGGCCAAGCCCGGTATCAACGTCTTCGGCGCTGACGAGACCCCCGAGTCCGTCGACCCGATGGCCCAGACGCATATCACCCCGCCTCGGGACCAGA
Source organism: Tepidisphaerales bacterium (assembly GCA_038213005.1). Lineage (GTDB taxonomy): Bacteria > Planctomycetota > Phycisphaerae > Tepidisphaerales > Tepidisphaeraceae > JBBQTU01. The sequence continues at coordinate 5,895 of JBBQTU010000155.1, forward strand.
TCAGCCTCGAAGGCGTCGGCTCGGGTTCCGGCCTTCTGGATCTGACTCGCGAAACCGATGACACCAGTCTGGGCGCAGCCCTGCTCGACGAGATCTCCCCCGGAGCGACAAAGCGGACGACCCCTCCTACCTCCACGTCAGCGGGTTCTACGGCCGGTATGCCCGCCGTCGAACTCGAACCTTCGGCCATGATCGAGGACCGCAATATCGGCTCCAGCATGCAGCCGGTCTACGTGACCTCGCCTGATGCGATCGCTCCGGCCTTCGTTGCGGCCGGAATCGCAGCTCTGATCGTCCTCTTCGTGGGCGCACTGGTGCTGATCAACGCCATTGTTGACACCAGCCCCCTGGTCGACGCCCGATTCGAATTCGTCCGCGCCTTGGGCGAGTCGTCCAAGGGTGGCCTGGGCTTCCTGTTCATCGGTGGCCTGGTCCTGGGAATCATCTTCTTCGTCATCGGCCTGATGATCGGAAAGATGGCCAACAAGCAGACCGCCTGAGCGGACCGCTTGATGGGTTCCCGTGAATGAAAATGAGCGGGGTGGCGTGCGATACGCCACCCCGCTGCTCGTTTGCTCCGCCGCTTAGGACCGGCGCACCAATAACTGGCAGGAATAACGCGATGATCTTCTTACTCCTCCCCCTTGGGAAAGGCTGGGAGCGGGTTGGCCTCTCTGCAGCCGGACGGCTGTTGATGTACCGGTCCTTATCTTGCGTCCCGGCCGCTATGCCGTCACGTTGATGATCAGCCGCTTCTCAAACCACAGTCCGTTCTGGTCCGTGACCCGCACGCGAATCTTGCAGGTGCTCCGGGTTGCGTACTCCAGGACGCTCGCCGTCCGCAACTTCCTGCCCACGACCGTGAACAGCCCGTTATCCCTGGACCCGCTCCCACCCACCAGGGCGTAGGTGAGCGTGCTACCGGTGTCGGGATCGACCCCGGTGAGAATCCCGACCAGCGTTCCGGCCGGCTGCCGCTGCTGCACCGCATAGCTGCTCAGAGTAACCCCGGTGGGCGATTCGTTCACATTGGTGATGTTAACGGTCAGATCCTTTGTGACCCTCAGCCCGCCCTTATCGGCCACGCGGACCCGGATCAGATACACCTTCTTCATCTCAAAATCGAGAAACTCACTATTGGTCTTCAGCGTCGTCCCATCGATGGCGATGGCGAAGAAGGCATTGTCAGGGACGCCCGCCCCGCCCACGAGTTTATAGGTAAACGCTTCGCCCGCATTGGCATCCAAAGCGCTTAGCACACCCACGATCGTCCCGATCGGCTGATGCTCCGCCACCTTCATCCTGCTCAGCCTGATGTCAGTCGGAGCCAAATTGGTGCCCGCCACGTCAATCGTCACATCCTTCTCTGACGTCAGCCCGCCTGAGTCGGTTGCACGAATGCGGATGCTATAGCTCGCTGGCGCGTTGGAGGCGACCGTTGCATTGGTCTTGAGTTGATCCCCCTCGATCCGGAACATCGCCGCCGAGCCTTGTCCCGCAACCAGCGAGTATGTAATGCCGACACCATCGCCCGAATCAGGATCGATCGCCGAGATCACGCCCACCAGTGTGCCGGTCGGCCACGTCCTCAGGACGCTCACCGACGACACGGCCAGACCGGTCGGCGCTTCATTGATGTCCGTGACGCTGATGATCAGCGTCTTTTCAACACTTAGCGAAGCTTGATCGGTCGCGCGTACACGGATGGAGTAACTTGTCTTACCCGACTCGAAATCGAACTCGGCGGCCGTCCGCAGGTTGCCGGCAGCATCGATGGTGAATGAGCCGTTGTCGCCGTCGCCTGCACCGGTCACCAGCGTATAGGCCGACGTATCTCCGATATCCAGATCAGTGGCAGCAAGCACACCCACGACCGTGCCCACCGGCTGATGCTCAGCCACGGACGACGCGTCCAGCGAGATATCGCTCGGCCCATGCTCGACCAGCACATTGGCGCCGCTGCCACCGTCCAGGAGGTCCACACCCGCGCCGCCGCGCAACGTGTCGTTGCCCGCGTCGCCGTACACGCTGTCATCGCCGTCGCCGCCGCTAAGGCTGTCGTCGCCCGCTCCTCCTGAGATGAAGACGGCCGGAACTCCGGGGCCAACGCCCACCGTATCGTTGCCGTCATTGGCCAGCACCCTGATGCTGTCGATGTTCGTCAGACCGAAGCTCGCACTCACCCCGTTCTGGTTCACCGTGAGCGTACCACCGGCCGCCGAGAGGCTGATGTTGTCGTTGCCGCTCGTGCCGTTGACCGTCAGCGTGCGGGTGTCAGCGTCATAACTGGCGAAGGAACCAGACAGCACCGTCAGCCGCGACCACTGCGAGTCCCATTTGCCGCTGGCGCTATCCTGCAGCACACCGAGCCAGATCGAGAAATTGCCGGTCTGCGACACATCGGGGCTCAGCGTCACCGTGTGACCCGTCAGCGCGTACAGGTGTGCCAGATCTGCCATCGTGTTCGACGCAAACGTCAGCCGCTGCGAGTCGATGTTCGTCGCGCCCAGGTCGATGCTGACCGGAACGCCCGCATAGGTGGTGATGCTTGCCGGAACAGGATTGAGAAACGGCGAATCCACATTCGCCTGATCGCTGGTGCCGGTCGCGACAAACGTGCCGCTCGCAGCGGAGTTGTAGTCGGTCGCATTGACAGTGATCGCGGACGAGGCGTCTGCCGGCCCTTTGACCAACAGGACCGTGTCTCCCAGGTCCTGGACAACCTCCGCCGACGTAATCGTCACGCTGCCATTGACCGCAACCATGATGTTCTGGAACGTCCCGTTCCCAGAGACCATCTGCCCGAAAATCGTGTGCCGGAAATCCAGCCAGCGGGTCTGCGCGGCCGTGATGAAGAACTGCGAGTCGTTGGTGTCCGAACTGGTTCCGCTATTGGAGTTAGCCATCGCCAGCAGGCCTGTTGTCGAGAAAATGGCGTCCGCGTTGAACTCGTCATCAATCTTCGTGCCCGATCCCCCGCTTCCATTGCCGCTGGGGTCTCCACCTTGAGCCATGAATCCGGGGATGATGCGGTGGAACGTGAGATTGTCGTAGAAGCCCGAATTAACCAGCGTCACGAATCGCGAAACCGTGTTGGGCGCGATATCGCCAAAGAGGGCAAGGACGATCGGCTCCTGCGCCAAGCCGTTGATCGCGACGTCCATCTCCACGAACGTGACGTTCTGCAGCACCCGAACCTGGAACCGCGAATCCGCGGCACTGGCAGTGAAACTCACAGGCAGCGTACCGTCGGTCTGGGCGTGCACCGGTACAAATACGCTCTTTCCTCCCGGGACCGTCGTATCGCTGACGTTATCAAGCGTCACAGTCAGGAGAGTGCGACCCTCCAATGCCTCCACCACAGGCGAAACCGCCCGCTTCACATGACCCCATCTCTGCAACATCCCTGACCGAAGCGACACTGTAGACTTCATAACCGTGGCCCCGCAAGATTCCCGCGACATCCGTCTCAACCCCACAACAGCAGACTCTGGTCCCGACCATATCAACCGCCGGGTCCCGTCGCAACCCTTATCAGCGAACTCCCGGCCAACATTCCCAGCCAATTGGTCTTCCGCGGACGCCGCCACATCGGCTACACTGCTCCATTATGCTGGTTGCCATCACCGGAGCGACGGGATTCATCGGAGCCTGCACCGTCAGATCGCTGAAATATCGCGGCCACACGGTTCGCGCCTTGGTCCGGCCCACCAGTAAGCGAGATCACATTTCCGATTGCGTGGACGAGTGGACGGTCGGCGAGCTTTCCGATCCTCAAGCCCAGGCCGGGCTGGTTGCCGGGGCCGATGCGGTGATCCACGCCGCTGCGGATTGGAATGCCCTGGCCACCGCCCCGTCCGTGGGCTTTGCGAAAAACGTCCTGCCCTCGCTGCAGCTACTTGAAGCCGCGAGGCTCGCCGGGGCGAGCCAGTTCATCTTCGTCAGTTCGGTCGCGGTATATGACGAGATTCTGCAGGACCGGAAACTCGACGAGAAACACCCAACGTGGCCTGGGTCGCTGTATGGCGCATACAAGGCCGCCATTGAGCCGCACCTCAAGGCCTATCACACACAGTTCGGCATGAACACCAGTTCCTGGCGGCCGGCCGCGGTCTACGGCATCGACCCAAATCTGCGTCGCTCGCAGTGGTATCAACTGATCAAGGCCGTGAAGGACGGTAGCCGCGTCTCCACGGCACACGGTGGCAAGATCACGCACGTTCAGGACGTCGCCGACGCCTTGGCCGACGCCTGCGGCGATCCGCACGTGTCTGGCCGCTTCTATAACCTGGTCGATCAATATATGTACTGGCAACTCGCGGCCGAATTCGCCAAAGAAGCCACTCACTCGCAATCGATCATCGAGGACAAAAAGGGAACCGGGCCTCGCAATCAGTTCGACACCACGGGCGCCATTGCGTTCTTTGAAAGACACGGCAACCACATGGCCCTGCGGCGAGGCACCGAAGGCGTACGCCAATACGTGCATGAACTGCTGGCGATGCTGGCATGAACCCGGGTTTACTTC
>JBBQTU010000156.1:0-10350 GCA_038213005.1 Tepidisphaerales bacterium
GCGTCTGGAGAGGGACTGAAGGCAGCGCCCGGGGCGGGCGTGCCACGGTGGCCCGGCCGCCTCGGCCGGAGCGTTCGGGGCGAGGGAACTCCGTTTGTTACGGGTGGATGCAGTCGTCGGTGATTATCGGCGTGGTGTCGACGGCGGTGGTGGCGGGGATGTCGTAATCATTGAGGGCCTCCGACGGGTCTGTGAAACGGCGGAATGGGTGCGTCTGGAGAGGGACTGAAGGCAGCGCCCGGGGCGGGCGTGCCACGGTGGCCCGGCCGCCTCGGCCGGAGCGTTCGGGGCGAGGGCGCTCCGTTTGTTACGGGTGGATGCAGTCGTCGGTGATTATCGGCGTGGCGCCGACGGCGGTGGTGGCGTAATCATTGAGGGCCTCCGACGGGTGTGTGAAGCGGCGGAATGGGTGCGCCTGGAGAGGGACTGGAGGCAGCGCCCGGGGCGGGCGTGCCACGGTGGAACAGGGAGCCGCAGCCGAGGCGTGCGGTGCCAGGTCGCAGGGTGGCTGGGTTGTTCTGGATGTAACGGCGAATCTTCGCAAGTTGCTGGTCGTTGCGGACAATGTGGTCGAACGGTTCATCCTGCCAGAGTCGGCCGCGTCGGCCAAGGAGCTTATTGATCTTGTGGGCGGAGACCGATCGCCACGGCCCGGCGGCGTCAGCGAGTGAGACCTGATCACCGAGGCGGACCAGGACGTGGAGGTGGTTGGGCATGATGGCGTAATCCCCAAGCCAGTAGTCGCAGCCGTCGCAATGGAGGAGTGTTGACTCGACAATGTCTTGTGCCGCAGGGGATTGCATAACACAGGCACCGTGGCCGTGATCGAGGAATTCTTCGATGCGCCAGACTCCGAGTGTCCTGGCTTCCCGTTGTTGATCGGGCGTGTGTGGCGGTGGGTTGGCGGCAAGCCATCTTTCGTATTCGCCGTGCCATGCCGCGATTCGCTGCTGCGGGATCGAGTCGGCGAGTCGAAAGGTCAGGAAGTAGATGACGCCGGGCTGTGCGATGTGGGGAAGATTGCGACGGTGCCGGCCGGTGATGGCGTCCCAGTCGAATGGGTTGGTGCTGATGGCAAGATCATGCATGATGGATTGAGGGTAATTGGAGAGGCGGAGCGGAACAAGAGGTGGCCCGGCGGCCTCGGGCGGAGCCTTGGGGTGAGGCGCGCGAGGGGTGGGGTTGGGTGGGTAGGAAGGGAATGTGGCTGGACAGGGACGGAGGCAGCGCCCGGGGCGGGCGTGCCACGGGGGCCCGGCGGCCTCGGGCGGAGCCTTGGGGGAGAGAGGTGCGCGAGGGGTGGGGTTGTAGGAAGGGAATGTGCTTGGGCAGGGACGGAGGCAGCGCCCGGGGCGGGCGTGCCACGGGGGGGCGTGATACGGGGGGGCGTGATACGAGGGGGCGTTTCGAGTTTCGATTTGAGATTTGCCGTCCCTACAGCGTGCGGAGGTATTGGTTGATGTTGGCGGCGGTGTGTTTGCCGTCGCCCATTGCAAGGATGACGGTGGCTGCGCCGCGGACGATGTCGCCGCCGGCGAAGACGCCGGGGCGGCTGGTCATGTTGCTCTGGTCGACCTTGATGTAGCCCTTCTCGTTCAAGTCCAGGTCGGGCGTGGTCGCGGTCAGCAGGGGATTGGCGCGGGTGCCGATGGCCTCGACCACCACGTGGCAGGGGATTTCGAATTCGCTGCCCGGGATGGGGATGGGGGAGCGGCGGCCCTTGGCGTCGGGCTCGCCGAGTTCCATCTTCTGGCAGAGGATTGCCCTGACCCAGCCCTTTTCATCACCCAGGATCTTTACGGGGTTGGTGAGCATCTGGAAGACGATGCCTTCCTGCTCGGCGTGGTGGACTTCCTCGATACGGGCGGGCATCTCAACCCGGGAGCGGCGGTAGACCAGGGTGGCCGGGTCGGCGCCGAGGCGCCGGGCGACGCGGACGCCGTCCATGGCGGTATTGCCTCCGCCGATTACGACGGCCTGTTTCGCCTTGAGAACGGGCGTGAGGCCCTTGGGATCGAACGCCTTCATCAGGTTGACGCGGGTGAGGTATTCGTTGGCGCTGTAGACGCCCTTGAGGTTCTCGCCGGGGATGCCCATGAAGACTGGCAGGCCGGCACCGTTGGCGATGAAGACGGCGTCAAAGCGCATGTCGCCCAGCAGGTCATCGATGGTGTAGGTCTGGCCGATGATGACATTGCACTCGATTTGGACGCCCATGCGGGTGAGGGATTCAACCTCCTGCTTGACGATCTGCTTGGGGAGGCGAAATTCGGGGATGCCGTAGCCCAGCACGCCGCCGGGCTGGTGGAGGGCTTCGAAGATGGTGACCTTGTGGCCGAACTTGGCGAGTTCGCCGGCGGCGGCGAGGCCGGCCGGGCCGGAGCCGACGACCGCGACGCTGCGGCCGGTGGGTTGTGGCATGGCGACGGCGGGGCTGGTATCGCGATGGGTCCTGGCCCAGTCGGCGACGAATCGCTCGAGGTAGCCGATGGCAACCGACTCGCCCTTGAGGGCGCGGATGCAGCGGGCTTCGCACTGGCGTTCCTGGGGGCAGACGCGGCCGGAGATGCCGGGGAGGGCGTTGTCGCGGAGCAGGATGTCGGCGGCGCCGGCGAAATCGCCGACGGCCACCTTCTGCACGAACCCGGGGATGTCGATGGCGACAGGACAGCCGGCGATGCACTTGGCTTCTTTGCAGCCGAGGCAGCGCTGGGCTTCGATCATGGCCAGTTGCTCATCGAGGCCGAGGTTTACCTCCTGAAACGTGTGGGATCGCAGGTCAGCCAGCGACATGGGCATGGTCTGGCGCTGGATCTTCAAGCGATCGGCGGCCTTGAGGGGTTGTGGGATCTGAGTCATCATTGGAACCTCTACGAATGCGAAGCACGAAATTCGAAGTACGAAATACGAAACAAACAGGACGGAACAGAAAGCACAAAACCAGATCGCGTCATTTGGCGTCTTTGCACATGCACTGTTGCTCGTGCTCGCGATAGGCGGTCAGGCGGTCGGAGAGTTCGCGGAAGTCGACCTGATGGGCGTCAAACTCCGGCCCGTCCACGCAGGCGAACTTCATCTGCCCGCCCACCTGCACGCGGCATCCGCCGCACATGCCGGTGCCGTCGACCATGATCGGGTTCAAGGACGCGATCGTCCTGATCCCCATCGGGCGGGTCACCTCGGCGACCGCCCGCATCATCGGGACCGGCCCGGCCGTGATGACCTCGGCCACCGGCTTATCGGTCTCGGCGATCAGCTTTTTCAAGCGGTCGGTCACGAAGCCGTGGAAACCGTAGCTGCCATCATCGGTGCAGGGATAGACCGCATCGCAGACGGCCGTGAGTTCTGGTTCGAGGATCACAAAAGGCTTGCTTCGCCCGCCGATGATCGCCGAGACGTAGTTGCCTTTCTCCTTGAGGCCCTTGGCCTGCGGATAGATGACGGCGGTACCCACGCCGCCACCGACGATGACGGCATGGCCGACGTTGTGGAGATCGGTCTTGCGCCCCATCGGTCCGGCGACGTCACAGAAACTGCCGCCGGTCTCGATGTCGCAGATTTCCTTGGTGCTGGCGCCGATCGCCTGGACGAAGAGGGTGATGGTGCTGGCGGCCTGGTCGGACGAGCCGATGGTCAGGGGGATGCGCTCGCCGTCGGCCGTGGCGCGGACGATGACAAACTGACCCGGCCCGCAATGCCGCACGACATGCGGCGCACGGACCACGAGCTTTCGCACATTCGGCGCCAGCCAGACGGACTCGACGACGGCATAACCCATTTGCCAACTCCCAACTCCGCGCCCTGCGGAGAAAACGCAGACTATACGGCCGGGGGCGTGGCAATCCAAGCAACCTGAAGTAGCCATTCCATATCGGCGGCGGACAACTGGGACTGACCGGGACGGTCAGCACGGTGGTGGAGATCGTTGGCTGAGCTCTGGCGGTGGTGCCATGTGTGGCGCGACTTACTTTGCCAGCCAGCAGGCGGCCAGGTGGTCAGCTTTGCCGTCCTTGCTCTCCAGCGGCGGGACCTGCTCGAAGCATTGGCGCACAATGCGGGAGGTCTGTCCAGCGGTGGTAATCTGGACGGTGTCGGCGGCGGCGGCGTCTTTCGCACGCTGGCGCGTGAGGGCGCAGCGCGGATGGAAGGGGCAGCCGCTGGGCGGATTGGCGGGGGAGGGGACTTCGCCCTGGAGGACGATGCGCTGATGCTTCGGGCGCGGGTCGGGTTCGGGGACGGCCGAAAGCAGGGCCAGCGTGTAGGGGTGTTTGGGGTTGGCGTAGAGCTCGCGGGAGGGGGCCTTTTCCACGATCCGGCCCAGGTACATCACGGCGACGTCGTGCGAGAAATGCTCGACGACGGCGAGGTTATGGGCGATGAAGAGGAAGGCGATGCCGTGGTCCTTCTGCAGGTCGCCCAGGAGGTTGAGTATCTGCGACTGGATCGAGACGTCCAGGGCCGAGACCGGCTCGTCGCAGACGATGAAATCGGGGCTGAGGCCCAAGGCGCGGGCGATTCCGATGCGCTGTTTCTGGCCGCCGGAGAACTCGTGCGGATATCGGCCGGCGTAGCTGGGATCCAGACCGACCCGCTGCAGCAGCGAGGCGACCAGTTCATCGCGGGCTTTGCCTTTGGCGATCCCGTGCACCTGCAGTGGCTCGCCGATGATGTTGCCGACGGTCATTCTGGGATTGAGGCTGCTGGAGGGATCCTGGAAGACGATCTGCATGTGGCGGCGGAGGGAACGAAGCTCCTGACCGCGATAGGCGAAGAAGTCTCGGCTGTTGTAGATCACCTGGCCGCTGGTGACGGGGGTGAGGCGGAGAATGGTGCGGCCGACGGTGGTTTTGCCGCAGCCGGACTCGCCGACCAGACCGAGGGTCTTGCCGGCGTGGAGGTCAAAGGAAACGCCGTCGACAGCTTTCACGTGGCCTACGGTCTTGGAGAGCAGGCCCCGGCGAATGGGGAACCAAGTCCGCAGGTCTCGGACCTGCAGAAGAGGTGCGGCCTCGCTGTCTATCTCTGCAGGCTTCATACTGCCTCCCGCAGCAGTACGAGGTGGAGGCCCGGTATGTTGCAGAATCCCACGTCGTTGGTCAGGAAAGCCGTACAACCGATCTCCCTCGCGGTGGCGGCATGGATTGCATCTGGTGTTCTTAGCCGGGGAATCTCTGCCCGTAGTCGAGCCGCGCTGCGGAGGATTGACTCGCTGACCGCGTGAAGCGTGAGGCCTGGCTGCGCCACGGCATCCTCGTACGCCTGCATGAGTTCCATGTCGCGGGCGCGATAAGGCGCCACGAGGACTTCCAGGATCAAGAGTTGGCTGCTAACGAGCGTAACTGCGCCGAGTTCGACATTGTGCCAGAAGTCGTCGAGGGCCGGACCAAAGGTGGGGTGAGCCTCTATCGAGTAAATCAGGCAGTTGGCGTCAATGTAGACAACACCCGACGCGGGCAAGCTCACCGATCCCATGATTCCTTCTCCTGGCGAAGGAACTGATCATAGTCGTCCCATGTTGCGAATAGACGCGGGCTGCGGCCTGGAGGAAGTGCACGGAGGATTGCGCGCATGGACCGATTCTGAGAGCGATCTGGCTCGCTTGAGGCGTCCATCATGACCACCACCTCAACATCGGCACCCTCGCGCAGATCGGGGCTGAAGACGTTAATCCGGTTTCCCGGCAGCACTCGGGTGTGAAGCTTGATTGCCTGCATGTGCATGTCAACTCCTCGTTCGATTCTACGCCACTTGGCCAGCCAATCATACGTTAAAGAGGAAGTGGCAGACGTCGCCGTCCTTCATGACGTAGCTCTTGCCTTCGACTCGCATCTTGCCGGCGGCCTTGATGGCGGCTTCGGTCTTGTACTGGACCAGGTCGGCGATGCTGTAGACTTCGGCGCGGATGAAGCCACGCTCGAAATCTGTGTGGATCACTCCGGCGGCCTGCGGGGCGGTGGCTCCGACGGGCATGGTCCAGGCGCGAATCTCGTCCTTGCCGACGGTGAAATAGCTGTGCAGGCCGAGGAGGCGATAGGCTTCACGACCCAGGGCCGCCAGGGCGGGTTCCTTGAGGCCCAGGCTGGAGAGCATCTCGGCGCGGTCGGCTTCGCTGAGTTCGGCGATTTCGGCTTCGAGTTTGCCGCAGACCGCGACGACGCCGCCCTGTTCCTGAGCGGCACGTTCGCGGACCTTCAAGACGGCGGGGCTGGCGCCTTCCAGATCGTGCTCGTCGACGTTGGCGACGTAGAGCACCTTTTTAGCGGTGATCAGGCCCATGCTCTTGATCATCTTCTTTTCTTCGGGGGTGAACTCGACGCTTCGGACGGGCTTGCCGGCATCGAGGGCAACCTTGGCCTTCTTGAGGACATCGCAGCGGATGGCGGCGTCCTTGTCGCCGCTCTTGGCGAGGCGCAGGGACTTGTCGAGCGAGGCGTCGACGGATTCGAGGTCGGCCAGGGCCAGTTCGGTGTCGATGGTGTCGATGTCGCGGATGGGGTCGACGGTTCCCTCGACATGGATGATGTCGCCTTCGGCGAAGCATCGCACCACGTGCAGGATGGCGTCCACTTCGCGGATGTGCGAGAGGAACTTGTTGCCCAGGCCTTCGCCGGTGCTCGCCCCGCGTACGATACCGGCGATATCGACGACCCGGACGGCGGCCGGGACGATCTTGTCGGTTTCGATGTATTGGTTGAGCAGTTTCAGGCGGTCATCCGGGACGCAGACCACGCCCACGTTGGGCTCGATGGTGGCGAACGGGTAGTTCGCCGCGAGGGCGCCGGCCGCGGTCAGCGCGTTAAAGATGGTGCTCTTTCCGACGTTCGGCAGTCCGACAATTCCAACTTCCAGTGCCATAGGGGGGACTATACAGGCGAGACGGCGGAATGGCCAAATCGTGAGGCGAGGCCGCGAAGCGACGAAGGGACGTAGCGACGAAGCGACGAAGGGAAGGAGATGGCGCGGGGAGAGGGCGGGAGGGCGAGAGGGCGGGATGGCGAGAGCCGCGGACGCGGGGGGGCAGATGCGCGGGTTTTCGCGGGAGAGGGTGGGGGGTGGCGCGGGAGCTTGTAGGGTAAGGAGTTAGGCGCCGATTGGGGGGTAAGGTGCGCAAGTTTCGCGGCAGGGGGCGGAAGCTCGAAATCCGAAGCCCGAAATCCGAAACGACGGCGGAAACTGTGGAAAGCTGAAACTCAGAAACGGAGGGATATCGGCGGAAGTGTCTCATTTTGTCTCAGGTGCCTGGCCGGGGCCGAAGAGGGATGGGGAAATAATGAATGCTGAATGCTAAATGCTAAATGCTAAATGCTGAAGCACATCCCTCTACCGTACAGGGGTTTGTTGCAGGGTTCCCGCGTTGAAAACGCAACGTCGGCGCGCGGCGATTGGTGGAAGTGATGGATTCGCAGGTGGTTAGCACTACAGCGCCACTTCATAGCGATGCGCTGAAGTGGGGCGGGCCGCCTCGGCCGCCCATTTCGTGCCCTTGCCGTGATATTCGGCACTCCGATAACCCAGATTCACGCCACAGCGCTTCCTTGTTTCGCCGGCATCCTCAAGCGTGATCCGTCCGCAACCAAATGGACGGCCCACCCACCGTGAGGACGCGCACTGGACTTGTGCGGCAGAGGACAAGAATAGGACGCAGGACAAGAATAGGACGCAGATCGCTCCTGCGGTTGGATCCAGTTAGAATCCGGCTGGGCGTGAACCGATCCACGGGCTGACGTTGGGAGTGAGGCGATGGCCGAGTTGAGTGGGAAGAAGCGGCGGGCGGAGTTGATCCGGTTGCTGTCGCATGGGCGGCCGGTGGTGGCGAGTGAGTTGGCGAAGGGGTTCGGGTGCAACGAAGCGACGGTGCGGCGGCAGCTTAAGGCGATGCGGGATGAGGAGGGGTTGCCGATCGTGCGGGATCGGGTGGCGGGGACTTACCGGTTCACGCAGAAGGTGGCCGAGATTCCGGGCATGCTGGTGAGCGTTGAGGATCGCGGGGCGCTGCTGTTCTCGCTGCAGGCGGCGGCTCAGTTTGAGGATACGCCGGTGTGCGCGGGGATCAGGCGGATCTACGAGAATCTGCTGGCAACGCTGCCGGCGGAGGGCGCTACGGATTTTGAGCGGATGATGAAGTGCGTGCGGTTTACCGGCCCGCGGGCGCCGCGTATCCGTGCGGAGGTGTGGCAGGTGCTGCTGCTGTGCCTGGAAGCGCATGAGACCATGCGGATTACTTATACCGACGGTTATCGCGGCCGGGTCACGCAACGTGAGATTGACCCGTATGGGCTGCTGATGTGCAACCGCTCGTGGATACTGGTGGCGTACTGCCATAAGAGCAAACGGACGCTGACTTTCTCGCCGCACCGGATCAGCGAGATTGAGAGTACGGACAAGACATTTCGGCCGCCGGCCGACTTTATGGATGGGTTCCTGGCGGATGCGTTTGATGGGATGCAGTCGGTCGGGGAAAAGTCGCAAGTGAAGCTGCGGATTGGCAAGGATGCGCCGAAGTTTGTGCAGGAGCGGGTATGGAGCGAGCGGGAGGTTCGCATCACGGACAAGAGCGGGGACACCATCGTGCGGTTTGAGACGCCGGCGCTGTTTGCGTTGGAGCGGGAGATTCTGGCCGATGCGGGATGGGTGGAGGTTTTGGAGCCGGCGAGGACGCGGGAGCGGATTCTGGTGGCGGCGAAGCAACTGGCGGGCGCGCATGGGGCGTGATGGTCAGGCCAAGGTGAGCGGCATCCCGACTTCAGAGCGTGCCTGGTTCTGTGCCTCTTGAGCTTTTTGTGGCTAGTTCTCTTCTTTGACCAAGGCATCTCGCACTGGCGTCAGAATGTACTTGTGGATCTCGAATCGCGGGGCACCGAAGTTCATCAGCAATCCATGTTCAATACGGCTGGCACGCATATACCCGAACAACTGGGCGATGTGCTCGGGGATGAGTTGCTTGACCGCTTTGATTTCCGCGATCAGGCACTCCTCCATGTACATGTCGGCCAGGTAATCTCCCAGCACGACGCCATCTTCGTCAAACACCTGTAGTGGATATTGGGTTTCGACTCGCAGTCCGACCTTTCGCAGACGATGGGCGAGTCCGTTCTCGTAGACCTTCTCCAAATGGCCATACTTTAGATAACAGTGCAGGGAGAACGCAGTCTCGCGCACAATGGCGCTGAGTTTTTTAATGTCAGGGTCCATGCCTCAGAAGAATAGCCACAAAAGGCTCAAAAGGCACAAAACATTACAGGCCGGGCGCATCAGTTAGCGCGTCCGTGGAGAAGGGGGCCGCTTGCCACTGAATGTCGGATGCACCCTGACCGGACACGTTTTGTCCGGTGGGTCTGAGTATAAGGGGGAGCATGACATTTGCGTGTATCGACTTTGAGACGGCGAATCGGAGGGAGGCCGGCATCTGCGCGGCCGGGCTGGCGATGTTCGTGGATGGGGAGCTTGCGGAGGCGCGGCACTGGCTGGTCCGGCCGCCGAAGGGGCAGGGGTTCTTCCTGCCGGAGTTCATCCCGATCCATCATCTGACCTGGTTTGATGTGAAGGATGCGCCGGAGTTCCCGGCCGTCGCGGCGGAGTTGCTACCTTATCTTCTGGCGGCCGACTTCGTGGTGGCGCACAATGCGGCGTTTGACCTGCGGAAGCTGCGCGGGACGCTTTTGCACTTTGGGCTGGCGTGTCCGGAGTTTGCCCATGTCTGCACTTTGCGCCTGGCCCGGCGGGTTTGGCCGGGGATGCGAAATTACCAACTCGGCACACTGGTGGACCATATCGGACATACATTCCAGCACCATCATGCTCGGGAGGATGCCGAGGCGGCCGGGCGGGTGCTGCTGGCGATGATGAAGGATGCGGGAGTGGAGAGCCCAGACGAACTTATCAGAGAAGGAGTACGGGCATGAGAGAGGCTCCTGAAGAGAACAAGGCTCGCAACCGGGTGTTCCTGGCGCGATGGAAAGGCCGGCTCCTCGGACCAGCGATGGGCCCTGAGTACCGGTGGTATCACGAGAGTTGGGCTACCGATGGCAATGGTAGCAAAATTGATCTCCTGGGCATTCCTGTTGCCTGGTATGACCGACTGGACGCGATCCTACGCGAAGTCGAGCAGCGTTACCCCGAGTTCCGTATCATGCAATGCAAGCTCAAGTTCGGGACGGCGCGAATGCGGCTGGCGAATGTTCCGTTAGAGATCAACGGGTGGATCAGCGAGCAACTGGCGGCATTGTAGAACTTGGCGGCGGTATCTCCAATGGATATACTATGTATACAACCACGAAAGGAACCCGCCATGATTAAGACGTTGACCAAGCACGGAAACAGCTATGCCATGGTGATTGACAAGCCCATTCT
>JBBQTU010000157.1:0-10328 GCA_038213005.1 Tepidisphaerales bacterium
CATGCACAAGCTCCTTTTGTGTTTGATTGAACCAACTGTTACCTGCGCGAGATCTCGGCTAACGCTGGCGGCAGCTTAGCAGCTTTGCGCAAAAGCGCAAGTTCTGGCAAATATCTGGCAGCATGTGATTCCGCCCTGCCCGAATCGCTGAGGTGTTCGGCGCCGTCTTGACACCGGTAGGCCTTGGCCGTAACGTACCGAACCCCTGAAAATGGCGGTGGGATGCGTCTTGCCACTACGATTCGGGTGTGACTTTACAGAAGGCGGCCTTCGGGTTGCCCCGCGATGTTGCGAGCCACGGCTCGCCTTGGAGCAGAACTATGAATCCAGTCCAAAAGATCAGTAAGACGCGTAAGCGTAAACGCCGTTCGCATCACGCTTTGTCGGCAATTCACGTTGTGAAGTGTGCTCAGTGCGGCAGCGCGAAGCTTCCGCACGCGGCCTGCGGCAACTGCGGGTTCGTCAACCCGTCGCTCGCAATCAAGATTGAAGCAGAAACCCAGGCCTAGTCTGGGGCTTGGGAGCGCGACCTCGCCCCATCGGGCGTGAGTGCGCTCCTATGAAACTTCTGTCTTTTTGCGATGTACTGAGCAACAGGAGGCTATCCGTGCGAGTTGCGGTCGATGTGATGGGTGGCGATCACGCCCCCGAAGCCATTCTGAAGGGCTGCTGGGAAGCCATTGAGTTTCTCGGCCCTGATGATCAGGTGATTCTTGTCGGCAACCAGCAGGTCATCGACGAGGGTCTTGCTGCATCTGGCTTGACCGACGCGCAAAAGGTTCACTATCGCACGGTAGCGACCACGCAAGTCATTGAGATGGACGATCCTCCTGTGGACGCCATTCGCTCCAAGCCCGATAGTTCTATTTCCGTGATGTGCAAGCTCGCCAGCAAGGGCGAGGCGGACGTGGTCCTCTCAGCGGGCAACACCGGCGCTTGCGTGGCGGCATCGCAACTCCGTATGCGGTTGCTCCCGGGCGTGAGCCGGCCGGGCATTGCGGTTGTCGTTCCGACGTTCCATGGTCCGGTGGTAGTGTGCGACGTTGGGGCCAACATTCAGCCCAAGGCCAAGCACCTGCAGCAATACGCGATCATGGCAGGCGCCTATGCCAGTTGCGTCGCGAACATCGAAAATCCCCGCGTGGGCCTGCTGTCCATCGGCGAGGAAGACACCAAGGGCACGACGATCATCAAAGAGGTCCGCAAACTCCTCCGCGACGAGCAACAGGTTAATTTTGTCGGCAATATCGAAGGTCGCGACATTTTTAGAGGCGTGGTCGACGTCGTCATCTGCGACGGCTTTGTAGGCAACATCGTGCTGAAACTGGCCGAAGGAATGGCCGAGGGGCTGTTCCAGGAGATTGTTTCGGAACTTGAGAAGCAGCCCGAACTGCTCGAGCAGTTCAAGCCGATCATGAAGGGTTTGCACAAGCGGCATGACTGGCAGGAATATGGCGGGGCCCCGCTTTTGGGCGTGGGCGCGTATTCGCTGATCTGTCATGGCCGGTCGGGATCAAAGGCCATCAAGAACGCGGTTCGCGTCGGCAAGCAGCTCACGCTGTCCAAAGTGAACGAGCGGATCGTGGAACAGATTGCCAAGAGCATCCCGGTTAGCGAAGAGTAGCCGGCGACAGGCCGGGCTCCCGCAAGCGGGGATGGGTCCGGCGGCCGGGAAAACAAGGCATTATTCGGAAGTAATCTGCATGTCGCAGTACGGCGCGCTTATCACCGGGACGGGCAGTTGTGTGCCAGAGCATCGGCTGACCAACGCCGATCTCTCGAAGATGGTCGACACCAACGACGAGTGGATCATCCAGCGCACGGGGATCAAGGAACGTCGCATCGCCCAAGAAGGCGAGACGACGGCGAGCCTTGCCACGGAAGCGGCTCGCAAGGCCATCGCCTCGGCCGGGCTGACGCCAGCGGACATCGGGATGATCGTCTGCGCCACCATCACTCCTGAGATGATGTTTCCGTCCACGGCCTGCTTCATTGGCAAAGAACTGGGGCTGACCGACGCCCCCGCTTTCGATCTCCAGGCCGCGTGCAGCGGGTTCCTCTACGCCTTGGACGTAGCGAGCCAGTATGTCCTGTCCGGACGGCACCAGCACGTCCTGGTCATCGGCGCTGAAACCCTCAGCCGCATTACCGACTACACCGACCGCGGAAGCTGCATCCTCTTCGGCGATGGCGCCGGGGCGGTGGTGCTGTCTCGCACTGAAGACACTGATCGCGGACTGATTTATAGCAGCCTGCACGCCGACGGACACGGCTGGGCCATGCTCTCGTGCCCGCCGGGCAGCCGCCACCCGATCAGCCAGAAGATGATCGATTCACGCGGGCAGTACATGAAGCTCAACGGACGGGACGTCTACAAGTTCGCCGTCAATCGCTTTGAAGAGCTGATCCAGGACGCCATGACCAAGTGCAACCTGATGCCCGAGCAGGTGGCGATGATCGTGCCGCACCAGGTGAACCAGCGGATCATCGACTCGGCCATCGGCAAGCTGGGCTTCCCAGTCGAACGCGTGTACGTCAACATCGACCGCATGGGCAACACATCGTCGGCGTCGATTCCGATCGCGCTGGACGAAGTCTGGCGCAGCGGACGGATCAAGCGCGGCGATGCGATCATCATGGTCGCGTTCGGCGCCGGCCTCACATGGGCCAATGCGGTGGTCAGGATCTAAACCCGGCCGCTGACAGAGAGCAATCGAACTCCGTATAATCAAGACAATGGTATCAGCAACCTACATTCTCTGTCCCGGTCAAGGCGCTCAGGCGGTCGGTATGGGCAAGGACTTCTTCGCCGCCAGCCCGGTGGCGCAAGAGACGTTCGCCCAGGCCGACAAGGTGCTGCACCTGGAACTCTCGGCTCTGTGCTTTGAAGGGCCCGAGGACCGCCTGAATCAGACCGACATCAGCCAGCCGGCGATCTTCACCACGGGCGTTGCCTGCTATCGAGCGGCCGTCGCTGCCGGGAAACTCGACCCGGCAGCTATTACAGCGTTTGCCGGCCTGAGCCTCGGTGAATACACGGCTCTGTGTCTGGCAGGTGTATTCAGCTTTGAAGATGGCCTGAAGCTGGTCGCGGCACGCGGCCGGTACATGCAGGAGGCCGCCGTCGCCGTCAGCAGCGGAATGGTTGCCCTGATCGGCGCCGATGAAGCAGCCGCCCGCAAGCTTTGCGAGCAGTGTGCCGCGGGCGAGGTGCTGGTCCCGGCGAACTTCAACGCTCCGGGGCAGATCGTGGTGTCCGGGTCCATCGGGGCCTGCGAGCGCGTGCTCAAGGCGGCGGAGGCCGCGAACATCCGGGCGATGGCATTGAAGGTCGCCGGGGCATTCCATAGCCCGATCATGCAGCCGGCCGCCGACCGCATGGTCGCCGAACTGGCGAAAGTCAATTTCGCCCCCCCCACCGCCACGGTTTACTCGAACGTGACCGCCCTGCCGCACGCGGATTCGGCGAGCATCAAGAGTCTGCTGGTCGATCAGATTGTGAAGAGTGTCCGCTGGGCGGATATAATGCAGACCCTGGTGGCAAACGAGGGCGCGCGATTTGTGGAACTGGCGCCAGGACGCACGCTGGCCGGGCTGGCCAAGCGGATCAACCGTCGGCTTCCCGTCCAGAGCCTTGAGAACGTCGCGGCTTTGAATGCCTGAACCCTGAAGGGAACGAGGAACATGAACGATAAACCCGTAGCAATCGTAACCGGCGGCTCTCGCGGCATCGGTGCCGCCATCGTGAAGCGCCTGGCCAAAGACGGCTTTCACGTCGTGGCCGTGGCGCGGAACATGGACAAGCTTCAGCAGGTCTGCGGCGAAGTGGCGGCGGCCGGCGGGTCGGCCGAGGCCATGACCTGCGACATCGCTGATTCAGCGGCCATCACCGCCATGGTGGAAGCGGTTGCCGAGAAGCACGGGCGAATCGACGCGTTGGTCAACAACGCAGGCATCACCAAGGATGGATTGCTCCTCCGCATGGAGGACGCCGACTTTGACCTTGTCATCAATACAAATCTGAAGAGCGCCTTTGTGGCGATCCGTTCGGCCGCCCGCACGATGATGCGAGCCAAGTTCGGCCGGATCGTGAACATCACGTCCGTGTCGGGCGTGGCGGGCAACGCCGGGCAGGCCAACTATGCCGCGAGCAAGGCGGGCCTGATCGGGCTGTCCAAGACCGTGGCGAAGGAATTCGGGGCCAAGGGCATCACCTGCAACTGCATCGCCCCGGGCTTCATCACGACTGACATGACCGACGGTCTGCCGGACCAGGTGAAAGAAGGGGTCAAGGCCGTGATCCCCGTGAAGCGATTCGGAAGCCCCGAAGAAGTGGCCGCCGCCGTGGCTTTCATGGCCAGCCGGGATTCGGCGTATGTCACCGGACAGGTGCTCTGCGTCGATGGCGGCATGGTGATGTGACAGCCGTATTTGCAAAACGTTCAGTGACCGGTATAGTCATCGGGCCTTCGAGCCGCGCGGTTTGAGGCCCATTAGTGGGAAAGGTAAGAGAGGTAAGATTATGGACGATATTGAGACGAAGGTAATCGAAATCGTGAGCGAACAGATGGGCGTGGACAAAGGCGAGATCACTCGCGACACCCACTTCATCAACGACCTCAACGCCGACTCGCTCGACACGGTCGAGCTGGTCATGGAATTTGAGGACGAGTTCGAGCTTTCCATCCCTGATGAAGAGGCCGAGAAGATCCAGACCGTGGGTCAGGCCATCGATTACATCAAGGAACACAAGAAGTAATTTTCTTCCGGTTTCTTGAACCCTGATTGGGGCTTTGGGTCTGTCTGGCCATCCTAGGCCCAATCTCTGGTTTTAGGTCTAAACTCCCAGATCTGGGATTAGCATTTTCTATGAGTAAACGCCGCGTAGCAGTAACCGGGATGGGTGTCGTCACGTCTCTTGCCACCACGGTGGAGGGGCTCTTTCAATCCCTTTGCGAAGGCAAGAGCGGGATCGGCTCGATCACCCGGTGGGACGCCTCAAAGTATCCCACTCGCATTGGTGGCGAGTGCGCCAGCTTTGATATCTCGCAGTACGGCTTGGACGTCCGCGAAGCCAAACGGCTGGACCGGTTCGCCCAGTTCGGCCTGGCTGCGTCGGTGTCGGCGGTTAAGGACGCCGGGCTCGACTTCACGAAAGAAGACTGCAACCAGTGCGGGGTGCTGATCGGCACCGGCATCGGCGGCATCGAAACGCTGCAGGAGCAGAACAACGTGCTGGTCACTCGTGGCGTGACGCGGGTCAGCCCCTTCACGGTGCCTCGCCTGATGGCTAATGCCGCCAGCGGCAACGTGTCGATTCGTTATGGGCTTCACGGCCCGTGTACCAGCGTGTCCACGGCCTGTGCCAGCGCTTCGAATGCGATCGGCGACGCCGCCCGGCTTATCCAGCATGGCTATGCCGACGTGATGATCACCGGCGGTTCCGAAGCCGCGCTGTGCGAACTGGGTATGGCGAGCTTCTGTGCCGCCCGGGCGATGTCCGGCCGCAACGATGAGCCAACCCGGGCCTCACGGCCGTGGGACAAAGACCGCGACGGCTTTGTCATGAGTGAGGGCGCGGGCGTTGTCGTGCTGGAAGAGTGGGACCACGCCGTGAAGCGTGGCGCTCGGATCTATGCCGAACTGGTCGGCTACGGCATGAGCGCCGACGC
This sequence comes from Tepidisphaerales bacterium, assembly GCA_038213005.1. Classification (GTDB taxonomy): domain Bacteria; phylum Planctomycetota; class Phycisphaerae; order Tepidisphaerales; family Tepidisphaeraceae; genus JBBQTU01. Next base: position 5,673 of record JBBQTU010000157.1, read on the forward strand.
CTACCATATCACCCAGCCTCAGGAAGACGGCGCGGGTGCCACGCACGCAATGAACCTGGCTCTCAAGGAAGCCGGCGTGAATCCCGATGTCGTTGACTACATCAACGCACACGGGACCAGCACGCCGCTGGGCGACATCGCCGAGACCAAGGCCGTCAAGGCCACCTTCGGCGCGCATGCGAAGGAACTGGCGATCAACTCGACCAAGAGTGCCATCGGGCACATGCTGGGCGCCAGCGGCGGCGTTGAGGCGATCGTCAGTTGTCTGACCGTTTCTAAGAACGTGATCCATCCGACGCTGAACCTGGAAAACCAGGATCCCCAGTGCGACCTGGACTACGTTCCCGGCGCAGCGCGGCAGCGGAATGTCGGCTACGCCCTCTCCAACAGCTTCGGGTTCGGCGGCCACAACGCCGTTCTGCTGTTCAAGAAGGTTTGATCGGCAGACTCCAGCGGTATGTACTTCAAAGACGCCCGGCGATGAGCCCCGGGCGTCTTTCTTTGTGGTCTGCATCGTCACCGCACAGCCACGCCATGAGTACCACCCGCAGAAGTCCGGGGAATCGAGAGTTCATTTCTCAGTCATTCGTTTCCGAAGCAATCCGTTTCCGAAGCAATCCGATGAGATCCCGATGAGATTCGATTGAAACGCATGTTGGTGTCCGCTAGTATCGCTCCCGCTTGCGGCGATTTTCACCCCAGGCATCTCTCGGGCAGGCAAGTAAGGCTTTTCGATATGGTTCCGTCCAAACTCCAAGCTAGGCTTGGCGTATCGGCAGCGGCCATCGTGCTTGGCTGCACCCTGTCCGCCATCCTGATCCGCTCCGGCGGGGCCAGACTCGCCCCCGCGGTCTTTGTCGGCAGCGACGTGCCGGCCATCACATCGCAGCAGCCTCTGCGCGCTTGCCGAAACCGCCTCCCGCCCCGAAACATTCCTGCCTGGCCCGATGGTCGTCGTCACCCCGATCCGCGAGCAGTTGCCCCGCTAAAAGCGGCCATGGCGAAGCCAAGCCAATGCCTCCGGGATGCCCAATCTGAAATTCTGAACAGCCTCAGCAGTTTATCTTGACACGCCCACGGCTATCACTACGATATGCGCAGGTTCTGGTCCCTACGCATTTTATCGGACGAATTGTCCAAGGAGCCTGTCTTGAGCGCTCTGAGCAAAGTATTCGTTGCGCTTCTCGTGGTTTGTTCGCTCTTGTTATCGTCAGCGGTGGTGGTCTTCGTCAATAAGACTGAAGATGTCAACCGCGAGCGAGTGGCAGCGGAGACCAAATCGCAGGACGCAGACCGTCGCATGCAGGTAGCCCTGCAGGAAGCGGCCGCGGCCAAGGGAACTGCCGTTAGCGCACTGGACAACCTCCAGAAGCAGACGGCTGCTCTCCAGACGGAGATCAACGCCAAGCAGTTGGACATCTCCAAGCGTGAGGCCGAGATCGCCACCCTCAGCGCCCAGGTTTCCCAGAACACCATCTCTCTGACCGCGACTGCCGAGGCTCTGAAGGCCAGCGAGGCTCAGAAGACCAAGCAGGCAACCCAGCTTACCGAAATGCGCCAGGGAGTGGACAAGCTCACCCTCGAGAAGAGCCAGTTGGACCTCGCCCTCTCGAAGACGACCAACGAGCTCGATGTCATGACCCGCGAGTGGAAGTATGCCAAGGAACAGCTCGCTGAGTCTTCCAACACCGGCGACAAGATGGCCAAGCAGCTCAAGGATCTCGGCGCCGTCCCCACGGCCGAGCCGACGGGCCTCAAGGCTGGCGCTCCCCCGATCAACGGCGTCATCCGCGAAATCAAGACCCTCGACGACAACCGCCAGTGGGCCACCATCTCCGTCGGCTCGGCCGACCAGGTCGCCAAGGGCATGGAGTTCAAGGTCATCGATCGTTCCAGCGGAACCTTCCTAGGCGTGCTGACTGTTGAGAACGTCCAGCCCAACGAAGCCGTCGGCGTCCTCAAGGGCCCCAAGATCACCGAAGTCAAGGTCGGCAACGAGGTGCGTACGCAGCTCTGATCGATCCCTGACCTGACACCGGAGAACAAACATGAGCCGCATGCAGAATCAACCGATTATTCAGAAGGCCCAGAACGATCTGATGACCGTCCTGCTGGCCGTCGCGACGCTCGCCGAGATCGCCGCCCTCATCGTGATTTTCGTCCGGGCGAAGAACCTCTTCCCCCCCGGCGGACTTCTCTAAGAGTTCTCGAAAATCTGTCCAACAACAAGAACCCCGCCAGGAAATCCTGGCGGGGTTCTTGTTGTTCCGGGCAAAGTCTGCCTCGCGGCCTGAGCTCAGCCTCGCGCGACAAACTCCAGCCCGCCCGCGAGCGCAGCGTTATACACATCCTTCACCGCGACGCCCTTTGTCTCCGCCACAGTGCGGCAGTCTTCATACTCCGGTGTCGCCGCGATCACCTTCCCGCCCAGCAGCTTGAGCTTCAGCCGCACCGCCCCGAACGCTGTCTCAATGGTACGGCACTCGCGCGCCGCTTCATGCCGATGCACCGCATGCACTCGCACGCCCAGCGTCGACGTGTGCCGCAGCAGCAGGTCGGCCATCGCCGCCTCCGCCGCGGCCGTCGTCAGCACGCTCAGCACGACAGCCGGGCGGCCCTTCTTCATCTGCACCGGCGTGAGCCACACATCCATCGCCCCGGCCGTCAGCAGCTTCTCCATCACCGGCGCATAGAACTCGGGATTCATGTTGTCGATGTTGGTCTGCATCTCAACCAGCGAACCCGGCGCATCGCCTTCGCCCAGCCACAGCCGCAGCACATTGGGCCATGGCGTGTTTCGCGTCCCGGCACCGGTGGCGACGCGTACCAACCGCATCGGCGGCAGACTGAACTCCGCCAGTTCCGCCAGGATCGCCGCGCCGGTCGGAGTGAGCAGTTCGCCCGGGCCTGGCGATGGCCGCACCGGTGCTCCGGCCGTCGCCAGTAGCTCCAACGTCGCCGGCGCCGGAATCGGAATCTGCCCATGCTCGCAGGTGATCCAGCCCGAACCCAGCGGCAGCGCAGAGGCATAGAGCTTCTCAACCCCGATCGCCGAAAGTCCCGCCGACGTGCCCACCACATCGATGATCGCATCGAGCGCGCCGACCTCGTGGAAGTGGATCTTCTCCGGCGTGGTGCCGTGCACCTTGGCCTCGGCATTCGCCAGGCGCGTGAAGATCGCGATCGCCCGGGCCTTCACCGCCTGGTCCAGGTCCGCCGCCTCGATGATGCCGCGAATGTGGTGCAGGTGCCGATGGGCATGTGCGTGAGGCGTCTCCACATTCACATGGGTTGCCTGCACCGGCCCGCGCATCACGCGCTCGGCCGTCACCCGGCATGCCTCGGGCAGTTTCAGCCGGTCGATCACGCCCTGGAGTTGCTCGATCGGCCAGCCGCCGTCGACGAGGCAGGAAAGAAACATGTCCCCCGATGCGCCAGATGCGGCGTCCACATATCCAATCATCCTGATGGTCCTTTCGGTAGAGTGTGCCGGATTGTACCGCTGCGCCGGTTTCAGACCACACGCCACGATCCGGTCGGTTCGGGCCGATATGCGATATGCAGTTGGATGTCCGCCGCTGGACGCCCGAACTCTTTGCCGTGCATGGCCGCGAGGTGGGCAGCGAGACCAAGGCGCAGGGGAAGATGCTGCAGAGCGACGTGATCTATCTGTGCGACCGTCTCTATGACGGTCTTTCCTTCATGCAACAGGTGTTCGATGCCGGGTCGCACGTGGTGGTCCGCCTCAAGAAGAGCACCACCTTTCGAGTGCAAGAGCAGCGGACCCTGAGCCCGAAGGACCGTGAGGCGGGAGTGGTCTTTGACGAAATCGGTCAGATAGGCAAAGGAACGCAGGACAACTATAAGCAAGCGCCTCCCGAGCGGTTGCTGCGCCTGGTAACGATCTGGGACGAGGTGGACCACCAGCAGGTGCGGCTGTTGACCGACCTGCTGGACTTGGATGCCTGGGTCATCGCGTATCTGTACCGTTGCCGGTGGATCATCGAACTGTTCTTCCGGTGGCTGAAGACACGGCGGGGATGGCGCATCTGTTGAGTCATTCGCCGGCCGGCATCACGGTGCAGTTCTACGTGGCGGTGATCGCCACGCTGCTGATTCACATTCAGACCGGGCTTCCGGTGAGCAAGTACAGTTTGGTTGGCCTGAGCTTCGTGGCCCGAGGGCAGGCGACTGTCCAGGACGTGCTGCCTGGGATATTGCGACTGGAGCGTGAGAAGATGCTGGCCAAACAGCGTCTGGCCAGGAAGAGCGCCGCGAAAAAAGCACTCGCGCTGCTGCCAGGGTGAATTGTTTGCCCATCCCGGCAGATGGTTGACGCTGCGCGCAGGTCGGCCGTCTTGTCGCAGCAATCCAATATCACCTCCGTGTTCCGCACGCGTTCACGCTGGCCCCCGGACTGCCAGGCAGAAATCCCGGACACTATTGCCCTTGAGAGGGAGGAGTAAGAAGAGATCATCGCGCCATTCCTGCCAGTTATTGATGCGCCGCTCCTTAGGGCAGGGCGGAATCACATGCTGCCAGATATTTGCCAGAACTTGCGCTTTTGCGCAAAGCTGCTAAGCTGCCGCCAGCGTTAGCCGAGATCTCGCGCAGGTAACAGTTGGTTCAATCAAACACAAAAGGAGCTTGTGCATG
>JBBQTU010000158.1:0-10215 GCA_038213005.1 Tepidisphaerales bacterium
GGCGAGGGGCGCGCGCGAGCAGGTCGGCCAGGGGGGATAATTCCGGAGCAACCATCTCAAGGAGATTGCCGATTGCCGATTGCCGATTGCCAATTGCCGCCTCCGGATCCTGCTGCCCTCTGTGCCGCAGTTTACCCGCCGCAGCGGGTGCCTTTGTGCCGTCGTGCCTGGGGTCCTCGTCCACTCTCTGATAGATGCCCGCGAAGACCAACCCTCGACGGGCGTCGAGGATGGGCATGATATAGCGGGCGTCTGCGGGGGCATTGGCGGCAATGACCTGAAGCGAGGGGACGGCCATGAGTCTGGCACCGGTGGCGTAGCAGAGGGTCTTGGCGAGCGTCACACCGATGCGCAGGCCGGTGAATGAACCCGGGCCGATGGAGACCGCGACCCTGCCGATGTCCTGCGGCGTCAGGCGATGCTTTTGGCATAACTGATCGATCAGAGGGAGCAGGCGCGCGGCATTCTGCAGACCATGGGCGAAGGATTCGTGGGCGACCAGACGATCGTCCTCAAACAGCGCCACAGAGCCGACGCGGGCAGAGGTTTCCAGTGCGAGCATGCGGATCACGCTGGGTATGATAGCGAGAATTGGCGCATCCTCGAGGGCTTCCTGCACACGGGCAAATTCGCTCATCGTCAAGACGGCACTCTCGGTCACCGTTCTTGCTCAGATATTCGGGTTTCAGTTTCAGTATGGCATTTCTCCTCTAATCGTATGCCCCAGAACGATGACTGACCTGTTGAATGACCACGCTGGCTCCGTCCACGTCGAACAACACTCGCCCCTCTCCAACCCGCAGACGGTATTCCGGCGTGAAATCTGTCAGCCGCTTGACGTCGCCATTTTCACGTCGGCAGTAAACGATGGCGAAGGATTGCCCTCGGCTTTGGCTATTTCGTTCGTGTTGGGCCAGGCCCTCCGCGCGTATACTGCTGTGAGCGCTTCCTATGGAACTGAAGATGAAAATCCGGCCCAACTTAGCGTTGTACCATCTCGCCTTCCACAAGCAGATGCTCGCAGGGTTTGCATTGGCGCTGCTGGCCTTGGTCGCCGTCGCCGTCATTTCCTACCGAAGCACCACGGGATTGATCGACACCGCACACGAGGTGAGCCGCACGCACGAGGTGGTCAATAGTCTCGGACACCTCCGAAGCGACGTAATAGATATCGAGACCGGTGTGCGGGGCTATGCCATCACGGGAAACGAGAAATTCCTTGATTGGTATCAGCAGTTACTTCCGCAGGTGCCCGAACACTTCAAATCATTGCGTAACATGATCGTCGTTCCCCAGCAACAACGCCGGCTGGATGAGTTGGAGCCTCTCGTCTCGCGGAAACTCGCCTGGATGAAAGGCCTCATCCTCATCCGCAAGGAGCAGGGCCTCGAAGTCGCAGTACGCGAGATGCAATCGCTCGAAGGCAAAGAACTGATGGACGAGGTTCGCGTCGTGATCGGGACGATGAATAACGAGGAAGAGACGTTGCTGAAGCAACGAGAGGAGAAGACCAGGTCCAGGTCACGCTTTGCCATAGGGCTAGGCGTGACTTTGAACTTAGTCATCTTCGCGCTTCTCACTTGGGTCTGCTTCGGCACCCAGCGGCAGTTCGCCGCGCGCAAGTTGGCGGAGGCCGCGCTAAAGGCGAAAGTAGAAGATTTGGCCCGCCTAGCCACGGTGGTTCTCGACTCGAACGACGCGGTCATCATGCATGATTTCGACGGCAAGATCATGGCCTGGAACCGGGGCGCGAAAGAAATGTACGGCTACACCGAAGCCGAAGCGCTGAGCAAGAACGTCCGGGATATCGTGGCGGAGGCCGATCGTGAAGCGGCGCTCGCCCTGATCCAGAAGATTAAGCAAGGGGAGGTGGTCAAATCCTTTGAACTCAGGCGCACCACCAAGGACGGCCGGATTCTGGATGTCTGGCTGACCACCACGCTGCTGACGGATGAAACCGGGAAGCCGGTGGCGATCGCCACGACCGAACGCGACATCACCGCGCGCAAGAAAGCGGAGGAAGAGGTCCGCCAACTCAACGCCGGATTGGAACAGCGCGTCCTCAACCGCACGGTTGAGTTGCAGGCTGCCAACAAGGAGTTGGAGGCGTTCAGTTACTCTGTCTCGCACGACCTGCGGGCTCCGTTGCGGGCGATCGACGGCTTCAGCCAGGCGTTGATGGAAGACTGCGCGGACAAACTGGACGAGGAGGGTCAAGGCTATTTGCAGCGGGTGCGCGCCGGCACACAACGGATGGGGCAACTCATAGACGATCTGCTGAGACTCTCGCAGGTCACCCGCGGCGAACTGCAGCGCGATCAGGTGAACCTGACCGCCATGGCGAAAGTCAGCGTCCAGAGACTACAACAGTCCGAACCGCAACGGCAGGTGGAATGTATCATCGCACCCGACTTGACGGCCCATGCCGATGGGCGACTCGTGCAGGTGATCCTCGACAACCTGCTCGGCAACGCGTGGAAGTTCACCGCGAAGCACCCCAGTGCCCGGATCGAAGTCGGCATGTCCCAAAAGGACGGTCAGCGAGCCTTTTTCGTACGCGACGATGGCGCTGGATTTGAGATGGCCCATGCCGGCAAGTTGTTTGGCGCGTTTCAACGATTGCATAACCAGACGGAATTCCAGGGTACGGGCATTGGTTTGGCTATGGTGCAACGGATCGCCCGCCGTTTCGGCGGCGATGTGTGGGCGGAAAGCGCGGTGGAACAAGGCACGACCATTTACTTCACACTGAAAACCAAGGGACAGCCATGAACCAGAGCACGACCAAAGATGGAGGCATACTGTTGGTGGAAGACAACCCGGACGACGTGGCGATGACGCTGCGGGCGCTGAAGAAAAACAACATCAACAACCCGGTGGTGGTGGCCCGCGATGGCTTGGAGGCGTTGGATTATCTGGCCGGCACCGGATCCTTTGCCGGTCGCGGTCAAACGCCGGCGCCGCTGGTGATTCTGCTAGACCTGAAGTTGCCGAAACTGGACGGACTGGGTGTCTTGCGCCGCATCCGCGAGGACAGTCGCACGAGCCTGTTTCCGGTGGTCATGCTCACCTCGTCAAAGGAAGAGCAAGACCTGATCGCCAGTTACCGCCTGGGGCCAACAGCTACATCCGCAAACCGGTGGACTTCACCCAGTTTACTGAGGCGGTGCGCCAACTGGGGCTTTACTGGCTCCTGCTGAACGAACCGCCGCCGACGGTGGGGAGGTGACAAAGTGACTGATTGCCGATGACTGATGACCGATGACCGATGACTGGTCACCGATGACTGACACAAGCGGAGTTGTACAATGAGCGACAGGAAGACAGATGGAGCAACCCCCGCGAAGGCATTGCGCGTTCTGCTCGTCGAGGATTCCGCCGATGACGCGGCGTTGGTGGAGCGCGAACTGCACAAGGGCGGCTACGGCGTGAAATCCCAACGGGTCGAGACCGCCGAGACGATGCGCGCCGCGCTCGAAGGCCAGACGTGGGATGTCATCATCTCCGATTACAAGTTGCCGCACTTCAGCGGGCCGGAAGCGTTAGAAGTGCTGCGCGCCAGCGGCCTCGACCTGCCCTTCATCCTTGTCTCCGGCACGATCGGCGAGGAAGCGGCCGTCGTCGTCATGAAGGCCGGCGCCCACGATTACCTGATGAAAGGCAAACTGACGCGCCTGGCGGCGGTGGTGAAACGCGAGTTGTGCGATGCCGAAACGCGGCGGGAATTCAAGCGGGCGGAGGAGGCGCTACGGGAGAGTGAACAGCGGTTCCGGAGCCTGTATGACTCGATGAGCGAGGGGGTGGCCCTGCATGAACTGCTTTACGACCCGGCGGGCAAGGCCATCGATTACAGGATGCTCGCCGTCAACCCGGCCTATGAGACGATTACTGGCTTGATGGCGGATCAGGTGCTGGGGCGCGAAGCCACTGTTGCGTACGGCACAGCCGAGGCGCCCTATCTTGATCGGTATGCCAGGGTCGTCGCCAGTGGGAAGCCTGCAGCGTTCGAGACCCGATTCGATGCCTTGGGGAAGGATTTCCGTATTTCTGCATTTTCACCTGCCAAAGACCAGTTTGCCACGGTGTTTGAAGACATCAGCGAGCGGAAGCGCGCTGAGGCGGTCCTCGCCGCCGCCAAGACGGTCGCTGAAGAAGCCAACCAGGCCAAGGACCGGCTGCTGGCGACGGTGAGCCACGAGCTGCGAACGCCTCTGACGCCGCTGCTCATGCGGTTGTCGATGTTGGAAGAGGACTCAGACGTGCCCGCGTCTTTGCAGAAATCGATCACGATGATGCGCCAGAGCGTCGAAATTGAAGGCCGTCTGATCGATGGGCTGCTGGACCTGACCCGCATGACCCGCGGAAAGCTAAACCTGAAGCCGGAGGTGGTGGACGCCTACGAACTGCTGGAACGCGCCCTGGCGATCTCGGTGGAAGACAGCGAGGCGATCGCCCCGGTGATCCGCCGCGACCTGAAAGCCTCGCAACACAGGGTCCGGGTGGACCCTATGCGGCTGCAGCAGGTGTGCTGGAATGTCATCAAGAACGCCGTGCAATATACGCCGGCCGGCGGCACGCTGACCATCGAGTCGCGCAATACCGCCAATGGGATGCTGGAACTGCAGTTCATCGATACCGGAATTGGCATCACGCCCGAGTTTCTGCCGCGAGTTTTTGATGCCTTCGAAAGAGGACCCACCATGGGCAAGGTCCGCCCCAGCGGCCTGGGGCTGGGCATGGCTATCGCCAAGTCGCTGATGGAGCATCTCGGCGGGTCCATTCACGCCTCCAGCGAGGGGCTGGGGAAGGGATCGACCTTCACCGTGCGCCTTCCACTGGCTGAGGCGGCAGAAGAGAACAGTCCAGCGGCCCCGGCCGCGCCAACGCCTGATTCGGCGGCTCGGCCGCTGCGCATCCTGCTGGTCGAGGATGATGCCGCAACCCGCGACACCATCGCCGAGGTGCTCCGGGCCATAGGCCATGACGTGAACACCGCAGCGACGGTGAAAGAGGCGATCGCGGCCGCTGAATCAGCGGCGTTCGACCTGCTGGTGAGCGATATCGGCCTGCCCGATGGTAGCGGTCTGGATGTGATGCGGTGGTTCAGCAAGCACCGCCCGATCCCGGGCATTGCCGTCAGCGGGTATGGCACCGAAGAGGATATGCAGCGCAGCCTGGAGGCGGGGTTCTTCACTCACATCACCAAGCCTGTCCCGGTGAGCACGCTGCGCTGGGCGATTCAGGAGGCGACGGGTTCCTGAGCCGAGGCCGCCACACCGACCCAGCCAATCCGCCCCCCCCGCGCCGCCCACTCGCAGAGCACCCCCTTCTGCTCGGCCGCCCCATGCGCCCCAACCCACTCACTTGACAGTCACGGTCCCTCTCTGGCCCCGGCGTTGAGGCCCCGGCCCTACCCCCGTAGCGTTGTACATGCTCTGTTGAATTAAGTTCCCCCCAACTATATTATAGCGCTACACTCAATATCACGGCGCCGACCGGCTGGACCCTCGAGACCTCATCGCTTGCCATCAGCAATCTGGCGCCGGGCGAAGTGCGCATTGTCAAGTTCCCGGTGACGGCGGCAACGGTCAACGCCGACAACCAATACGGAGTAGGTTGGTCGCTAGCAATAACGGGCAAGTCGACCCCGCAGACCGGCACCCAGATCATCCAGGCCGCCTTTACGCCCAAGAAAACTATAACGGTAGACGGTAATCTGTCGGACTGGTCAGGAGTGCCGCAGACGTCGATCGGCAACAACAAGTTCATGACCGCCTGGGACGCCAATTACTTCTATGTCGCGGCGACCTGCCCCGGTATGGGGAGCGGGTTTCCGGCTTGGTCGAGCTTGGGAAGTACCAACGAGATGGTCACTAGCAAGGACGGCAAGGCAGCCGGGGTCTGGCTCATGCTCGGGTGCGCGGCCAACAATCCGGACGATGTCCTAAAGGGTCATCCGCTGTATAACAAAGGGTGCAGACTGTGGACCGATTACACCTTCCTGTTGAATCCTAATTCATCAACACCCGAAGTGCTGCGCTACACCGCGCCGGGCACCAATCTCCAGGAAGCGTATGTGAGCAATCCGGCCCTCACCCCGCCGCTGGGCGGCATGACCTCGAGTGAGGTGAAATATTCATACTCAGACGGCACGTTCGAGGCGGCCTTTGCCTGGAGCGCGGTGCCTGACCTGAAACTGGTGGTTGACAAATTGACCGCCGCTAATTCCTCTACCCGGATCAATCTGGCGTGGAAAGTGGAAGGCGCTACGACAAGCGGAGAATGGCAGGACCGGACAGGCATGCATACGTGGGGCATGTACGGCTGGCCGCCTTACTGGTATCCGTCGGCCATCTGTAATACACCTTGGACATTCATCAACGGCGACGGCAGCGGGCCGACACGGATGATCGACGCCCAACCGGTCCCGGCGTCCAGCTCCGCGATCAGCAAACCATGACGTTGGTCAATCGCTTCACGGTCCCTCCCGGACTTGGCGTTGAGGCCCCGTCAGCAACTCTTTGAAAAGTGCCGCCACGCCCCCCTGCCCAGCTCAAAGCCCACGGACAGCAGTCCGTGGGCTTTCCTCCTGTGCGTCAGGACGCCTCCCGCCCCCTTCGTCGCGCAGTTTACCCGCCGCTGCCTGCCCGCCGTGGCTGGGCGGGTCGCCTCAGTGCCTTCCGCCGAAACTCGATCATCTTACCCCCCAATCAGCACGTAACTCCTGATCCCACAAGGCCCGGTGCCATCCCCCACCCCCTGCTGCGAAAACCCGCGCCTCTGCCCCCCCCGCCTCCGCGCCTCTCGCCCTCTCGCCCTCCCGCCCTCGCATTCATCCGCACCTCTCTTGACCTGACGCCCAAGCCCGGATATTTTGCGCGTCCTATGTCATCTGCGATTCGACTTACGGTCGTCGTACGATAGGCCGGGTTTGACCGAGGCGAGACATTGAACTGTCCGCCAAGGCGACTGGCCCACTTCTGCGTTGCCGGCTCGACCGAAGAGCCCGGCATTCTGGCCGCTTATTTTCACGATAATAATTGAGGACTCCCAGGCAAGGCAGTAGATTCTGTCTTCCCGATGACCAGAGGTAAAACGACTATGGCAACCACACACACAGCTATGACGACCGCTCCAGCCCCCGCCCAGGACGACATCAAGGTCGCCGAGCGCGGCAGGTTCAAGGGCAAGACCGGCGCCAAGATCATCCACGAACTGCTGATCCAGAAGCACAAAGTCGAGGTGATGTTCGGCTACCCTGGCGGGGCCATCCTGCCCATGTTCGACGAAATCTACGACACCAAGGCCCGGTTCATCCTGACTCGCCACGAGCAGGGCGCCGGCCACGCCGCCGACGGCTATGCCCGCGCCACCGGCAAGCCCGGCGTCTGTATCGTGACTTCCGGCCCAGGCGCGACCAACATGGTGACCCCCCTGGCCACCGCCCAGATGGATTCGATCCCCATGGTCTGTCTGTCGGGCCAGGTCGCAACCAAAGCCATCGGCAACGATGCCTTTCAGGAAGCCGACATCACCGGCATCACCCGCCCCTGCACCAAGTGGAACTACCTGGTCAAGGACATCCTCGAACTGCCCCGCATCATCAACGAAGCGTTCATGGTTGCCACCAGCGGCCGGCCCGGCGCAGTCCTGGTCGACCTGCCCAAGGACGTGACCTCGATGATCTGCCCCGAAGAGGTCGACGACACGCCTCGTCAGCACATTCAGAAGCGCAAGGGCATCTACAGCCACGCCGGACACAACAAGCAGATCACCGACGCTGCCGAGATGATCAACAAGAGCGTCCATCCCGTGCTCTACGTCGGCGGCGGTGTCATCCTGGCCGGAGCGTCGGACATCCTGCGGAAACTCGCCGCCAAGGCGAACATTCCCGTCACCACCACCCTGCTGGGTCTGGGCGCGTTTGACGAAACAGATCCGCGCAGCCTCTATATGCTGGGCATGCACGGCAGCGCCTTTGCCAACTACGCTGTCCAGGACTGCGATTGCCTGATCGCCGTGGGCGCCCGGTTCGACGACCGCGTCACCGGCAATCTCGCCGCCTTTGCCCCCAAAGCCAGGATCATCCACATAGACGTCGATCCTTCGTCCATCTCCAAGGTCGTCGACGTGGATATCCCCATCGTCGGCGACTGCAAACTCTGCCTCGAAGAGCTGATGCAGTACTTGGAACACCGCGACCGCCACGAGTGGTTCGCCCAGATCAACGGGTGGAAGAAGCGATATCCGTTCCACTACCTGGACGACTCGCCCAAGATGAAGCCGCAGGCCGTCATTGAAGAGATCTGCCGCCAGACCAAAGGCGACGCCATCATCGCCACCGGCGTGGGGCAGCATCAGATGTGGGCAGCCCAGTTCTACCGCTGGCGTTTCCCGCGTCAGATGATCACCAGCGGCGGGCTGGGCACGATGGGCTACGGCGTCCCGGGCTGCATGGGCGCGGCCCTGGGCCGGCCGGACAAGACCGTCATCGACATCGACGGCGACGGCTCATTCATGATGACCATGCCGGAACTGGCGACCATCGCCGAGCACAACATCCCGGTGAAGATCGTCATCCTCAACAATGACTTTCTGGGAATGGTCAAGCAGTGGCAGGACCTGTTCTACGGCCAGCGCTATTCCGGCACGGTCATGAAGAACCCCAACTTCCCGGCATTGGCCGAGGCCTTTGGCATCAAGGGCCTGCGCTGCACCGAGAAGACGAAGATCGCCCACAGTGTCAGCGAGATGCTGGCCCATCCCGGCCCGGTGGTGGCCGAGTTCTGGGTTGAGCCGCACGAACACGTGTACCCGATGGTCCCGGCGGGCAAGGGTCTGCACGAGATGGAACTGGGCTCTCTGGCTTGACAGAAAAGCCCCGGCGAATACACTGCCAAGCCGTTTGAGCCACGGGGGCGTAGCTCAATTGGTTAGAGTACCGGACTGTCGATCCGGTGGTTGCGGGTTCGATCCCCGTCGCCCTCGCTTATCGCAAGGCTCCGCGTTATCTCGCGGGGCCTTGCTTCGTTTCGCAGGTGGAATAGGCATTCAAGACGATCAAGAGCGACATCGCGGTGCGGCCCCGGCCAGACACTACCCCCGTAGTGTATTGCTCTCTGAAAAGTAAATACCGCCCCGGTGCGTCAGGACGCTCCCCGCCCCCTTCGTCGCTCCGTCGCTCCGTCGCTCCGACCTCCGTGCCTGCGTGCCTCGGTGCCTTCGGAGGAAACCTGAGCATCTGACCCACCAATCGGCGCGTATCCCCTTACCCCACAAGGCCCCGCGCCACCCTCCCCTCGCGAAAACCCGCGCATCTGCCCCGTCCTGCTCTCTCGCCCTCTCGCCCTCCCGCTTTCGCGCCTCTCAGCCATACCCCAGATCATCCAGGTCGTCCTCATCCAAGCCATAGTGATGGCCCAGTTCATGAAGCACCGTCGAACGGACGTTCTCAATCAACTGCTCTTCGGTGTCACTGATCTGCTCAATCGACGCCTGAAACACATAGATGACATCCGGCAGACGCCCGGATTCTTCAACACTCCGCTCTGTGATCGGCCGCCCCACATAGAGCCCCAGCAGCAATTCCTCCGGCCCCAGCGCCGCCCGGTGCAGCATCCGCGGCGTCGGAGTGTCCCGCAACTCCACGCGGACCTCCTCCAGAGCCGCGGCGAACTGCTCAGGCAGGTCGCGCAACGCGACTTCCACAATCCCGGCGAATGCGCTTTTGCTCACTGGTAGTGCCATCGGTACAATCCAACTCTAGCGTTAATCATAACAAGCCGCATCCCTCGTGGGCCGCGGCAGCGTCACGGACACCGCCGCGTGTTCCAGATCGCCAGGTGTGATAGCCATGAAGTCTTTTCCTCTGATTCTGCTCGCGACACTCGCCCTGGCTGGCTGCGGCATGCCCAGCCTTGTCGTGACCCCCGTCTCCGCCGTCAGCAGCCTGCAGGAGACGACCGTTCGCGAAGGCAGAGGCTGGTTTCCTAAAAAGGTAGCCATCATCGAGGTCGAGGGCCTCCTGGCAAACAAGCGGGAGACCGGCCTGCTGGAACCCGGCGAGAACCCCCTCAATCTCTTCGCCGAGCAGTTCGATAAGGCCGAGGCCGACCCCAGCGTCCAGGCCGTCGTCCTTCGGATCAATTCCCCCGGCGGCACCGTCACCGCGGCGGACATCATGTACGACCGCGTCATCCAGTTCCGCCAGCGCAC
>JBBQTU010000159.1:0-10070 GCA_038213005.1 Tepidisphaerales bacterium
GTCTGGATCGCCGTGCTCGATGGCGAGCCGACGCGGCAGCCAGGTGCCGCACCGACGCACTGACAGGTAGTGTCGTTCGCTTCCGGGCCTGGCCGCCACCAGCCACTAGCGAGTTAACACTACATCGCAACCTCATAGCGATGCGCTGAAGTGGGGCAGGCCGCCTCGGCCGCCCATTTCGCGCCTTAGCCGCGCGACACTCGGCACTCCGATAACCCAGATTCACGCCACAGCGCGTCCTTGTTCCGCCGGCATCCTCAAGCGTGATCCGTCGGCAACCAAATGGGCGGCCGAGGCGGCCTGCCCCACTTCGAGGACGCCCACCGGACTGGCGCGATAGCGCTAAGTTCCCGAACGATGCCCCCAATCCAACGACCGCGAAGGCAACAGTTGTGCGCATAATACGTCCGGCCGTCCCAGTAGACCCGCCTGAACGAGCCATCGGGACCGAAGGCCTCGTCTCTTCGCATCATCTTCGCGCATCCATCACCATCACGCGCTCATAGGCCACGATGCGCTCATCCGCAGTCACCAGCGTCATCCCCTGATCGATCGCCGTCGCCACCAGAATGCGGTCGACCGGATCCTTGTGGAACTCCCCCGGCAGCGTATACGCCAGCAGCGCAATGGCGTGACTCAGCTCGACACTCTGCAGCCCTAACTCCTTCACACCCCGCCGGACCCATGCCTCGAGCGTCCCCTTTATCTCAATCCGGCCGCCGCTCACCAACTGCCCGAATTCCAAGGTCGAGACGGTGGCAATCGCGAGCTCATTGTCGGGGTTCTCCAGACTCGCGCGGCAGTTGCTGCCCAGTTTCTCCGGCGACTGCAGCGCCCAGAACCACACGTGCGTATCCAGCAGCAATCTCATCGCACGCTCTCCCAGTCACCCTCACGGGTCCCATGTACAATGTCGCCGTGCGCCACCGCCGCACCCGCCAGACTCCCCAGCTTCCGCCGCGTCGCCCTGGGCTCAACCAGCGGCACAATCTTCGCCAGCGGCTTGCCTCTCCGCGTGACCACCACCGACTCACCGCTGTCATGTACGCCATTGAGAATCTCGATGCACTTCGCCTTGAAGTCAGATATCAGTAGCGTGGTCACGATGTCACCTCTTTCTCACCGTATATTCTATTCCGACCATTTTTCATGGTCAACATGGTCCACTCGACTAACCGCCGCCACCCGTGTTCTCGCAGCCGCTGACTTTGCCCCATCCGGCCGCATCGAGCCCTCGAACTGCCCAGTGACACGTCGGACATTTACCCAGTGCATCAAACCGCAGCCCTGCGTACCCTATCACCTATGCGATGGATCTACTGCCTCATCGGCCTCTTCCTGGTTTCCCCCGCCTTCGCGGCCGAGCCGCTGCAACTCTGGCTCTACCAGCAGACCAACCTCCTGCCGGACGCCAACATCCAGACCACCGAGGCACTATGGCAGCGCGTCGCCAAGGCCGGCTACACCCACATCCTCCTCGCCGACTCCAAGTTCGCACGCCTCGGCGATCTGGGCACGAGCACCCAGACCTACATGGCCCACCTCAATCGCCTCCGCGAAACCGCCAAACGTCTGAATCTCCAGATCGTCCCGGCCGGCTTCGACATCGGCTACTCCAACAACCTCCTCTGGCACGACCCCAACCTCGCCGAGGGCCTCCCCGTCCGCAACGCCCTGTTCGTCGTCAAAGCCGGCGAAGCCCGTCTCGTCGCCGATCCGCCCGTCAGCCTCCCGGCCAAGCCGTCGTGGTACGACCGCGCCAGCCTAACCATCGATAGCGGCGTCGCCACCGAGACCGGCCATTCCCAAAACGCCCGCCTCGTCTGGCAACTCCATCTCACCCCCTACCGCTGCTACCACGTCTCGGTCGACATCCGCACCGTCAACTACACCGCCGCGCCAGAAATCAAACCACTCGCCAACGGCAAGCCGCTGGCGTTCACGAAGCTCGGCGTCAAACCCACGCAAGACTGGACCACCCACCACGTCGTCTTCGACTCCCTGGGCAACACCGATATCTCCATCTACATGGGCGTCTGGGGTAACGCCACCGGCCAGCTCCAATGGCGCAACTGGAAGATCGAAGAAGTGGGTCTCCTCAACGTCCTGCGCCGCGATGGGGCGCCCTGCGTCGTCGAAGGCTACACCGAAGGCAAAGACTACGAGCCCATCGTCGACCCGAAGATGGGCCGCACCCCCTGGCCCGGCAGCTACGATGTCTACCACACGCCCCCAACCATCAAGACCAAACTCCCCGACGGCACGAAACTTCGCGTCTCCTGGTACATCCCCACCATCGTCAACGACGAGCAGGTCTGCTGCTGCCCCAGCGAAGAGAAGGTCTATACCCTGCTCGCCGACGAGGCCAAACGCCTCCAGGAAGCCTGGGGCGTCCACGCCATGATGATGTCCCACGACGAAATCCGCGTCATGAACCAGGACAAGAGCTGTCTCGACCGCAAGCTCACCCCCGGCCAGCTCCTCGCCGACAACGTCCGCCGCTGCGGCGAGATCCTCAAAGGCTCCGACGTCTACGTCTGGAGCGACATGTTCGATCCCTTCCACAACGCCACCAAGGATTTCTACCTGGTCAACGGCGACCTCTCCGGCTCATGGGAAGGCCTCGACCCGCGCATCACCATCATCAACTGGAACTTCGGCCAGCGCGACAAGTCGCTCCCCTTCTTCGCCAACCGCGGCCACAAGCAAATCATCGCCGGCTACTACGACGGGAATGTGCAGCAGATCCGCCAATGGCTCGACAGCGCCGCCAAAGTCCAAGGCGTCACCGGCGTCATGTACACCACTTGGGAACACAAATACGCCGACCTGGAGGAGTTTGCCAGGATCGTGAAAGAGAAGCGGTAATGTACCGCGTCACTCAGACGCCAACGTGCGTTCAGGGTGGCATGGCCAGATGCGGATATGGACGGACAATGAGAGAAAGCTGAAGACGTTCGCAGAGAGTGCCTTCCGTGAAAGAGCCGTGCCCGCAAGGCAGCACATTGAGTCGCTTACCGGTGCGGAAAGGGCGCGTGTTCTAGCTGAACTGAAGGCCGCCAAGAATCGCTATGAGGAGTATGCGAAGGCGAAAGTTTGGCGGAGCAATCGCAGCCATCGCGACACCCAGTGCTTCTGCTGTTCCAAACCGCTTGTACTTCTAGCAATACGGCGGATAGTGCGCCACGCGATTCTCCAACCCCAGACGATCCGCCAAGGCTTGCAGTTGCTCCTTGAACACATATCGGCTGGCACTATTGGAGCCTCCGCCATCACACAACCGCAGCAGCCGCTTGGCCTGTGGGTATTGCCTCTGCCCTTCCTGCCGCAACCAGTGCTCAATGCTCTCGCAGGCGAACTGGCTGGTCTCGTGGCTGGTGCCCAGATTGATATGCCCCCGGTTGTGTTTCAGGTCGTACGGGCCGTGTGGGAACACCGCGCCGCTGGCGGCCGATGGGAAGTCGTGATTGAACACCTCAATCGCCTCATGGGTGTACAGCTTGCCCTCGCGGTAGAAATTGCCCAACAGTTCTTTCGGCCCCGTTCCTAAGCGCCCAATAGCACGATAGAACGATCCGCCGCCTCGCCGATGCCGCCGGCCCCAGCCGCGGGAGGCCCTCGTCTTCGCCGTGGCGAACCCATCCTTACAAGTAACTCCATGGATTTGTCGCGCTCGCGCGGGCATGGCCTTGTGATATAGACAGGACCGCAGGCCCGAAGACTCGCTTCGGCGGGCAACACCCCGTCCTGCAAGTCTTTATTTGAGGGGAGGACTCGTATGAGTAAGGATCCGGTTTGTGGCATGGAAATCGACGAACGAAAAGCCAAGACACAGGGCCTGACCGCCGAGTTTGGCGGGCAGGTCCGCTTCTTCTGCTCCGCCGACTGCCGCGATCAGTTCAAGAAAGACCCGACGCATCACTGGGAAGCCTATCCGGCCGATGCTGTCCAGAAAGCGCAGCAGCACGGACAACACGGGCACCACGCGAAGTAAGCCAAGGCCCGGCGGCGGGGACAAACGCATGGACGCCGGAAGCAGCGCAGCATCGCGCTACTTCCGGCACGCTACTTCCGGCCCGCTACTCCGGCCCTCTGGTTCTATCGACTCGGGCCGCTAGAATACCGGGCCGAACCGGAGAATAGTGATGATCCCTGCCGTTGAGCCGCTGCTGTTTGAACAATCCTCTCCCGGAGCCCGCGCAACCGACCTGCCCGGGTCTGATGTACCCTGCGCCCTGATCGATCCCGCCTTCGCAGGCGGGGCCCTCCCCCTGCCCGAACTGGGCTACCTCGACCTCATCCGCCACTACACCCGCCTTTCCCACAAAACCTTTTCGGTCGATGCCAACTTCTATCCGTTGGGCTCCTGTACCATGAAGGCCAACCCCAAGATCAACGAATGGGCCGCCGCGTTGCCCGGCTTTGCCAGCCTTCACCCACTGCAGGATGATGTCGATTGCCAGGGCGCGCTCGAAATGCTCTTTAACCTGCGGCAGCACCTTCAAGAGATCAGCGGCCTGCATGAAGTCTGCCTCCAGCCCTGCGCCGGCGCCCATGGCGAGTGGACCAGCCTCAAAGTCATCCGCGCTTACTTCCGTGATATTGGCCAGCCCCAGCGGCGCATCGTCCTGGCTCCCGACACCGCCCACGGTACCAACCCCGCCAGTTGCGCCCTGTGCGGCGCGAGCGTGGTCACCATCAAGTCCCTGCCCAACGGCCTGACCGACCTTGATGACCTCAAAGCCCACCTGACGGGCGAGGTGGCCGCCATCATGGTCACCAACCCCAACACCGTCGGCAAATTCGACGCCCACATCGCCCAGATGGCTAAGTTGGTGCACGACGCCGGGGCGCTACTCTATCTCGACGGCGCCAACATGAACGCCATCCTGGGCATCACCCGCCCCGGCGATTTCGGCGCTGACATCATGCACTTCAACACGCACAAGACCTTCTCCACCCCCCACGGCTGCGGTGGCCCCGGCGCCGGCCCCATCGCGGTGCGCAAAGATCTCGCCCCTTATCTTCCGGTGCCGCAGGTCCAGCGCGACCCCGACGGCCGCTACCGCCTGGACTTTGCCCACCTCAAATCCATCGGCAAAGTCCGATCGTTCTGGGGCCAGTTCGGCGTCCTGCTCCGCGCTTACACCTACATCCGCGCCTGCGGCCCCGACGGCCTGCGAAACGTCTCCGAAACCGCCATCCTCAGCGCCAACTACATCGCCCAGCGAGTGAAAGATGTCTACGCTCTGCCCTTCGGCCCACCGCGGGGCGAGCCCATGTCCGCCGACCCCTGCGCCCACGAATTCGTCACCGTGCCGCATTCGGTGCTCAAGACCGGCACCACCATCATGGACATCGCCAAGACCCTCATCGACCGCGGCATCCATCCGCCCACCGTCCACTTCCCACTGCACGACTGCCTGATGGTCGAGCCCACCGAGACCGAAAGCCTCGCGACCCTCGACGCCTTCGCCGACGCCCTGATCGCCATCGCGCAGCAGGCCCAGACCGACCCGGCCGCCCTGAAGCAGGCCCCCAGGAACGCCTCCGTCCGCCGCCTGGATGAAGTCACCGCCGCCCGCAAGCCGATCCTGACTTTTTCCGCCTGAGGGCAACGCCGGTCTCTCACTGGCGGCCTTCCCGCCCATTTTCCCCTTCGGGCCGGCCGCGCAGCCTCTGGCATCAGTTGGCCTCGATGCACATGAGAGCGTGACGGTCAGACCCCTGCCCACTCTGGATCGCGGTGGCACGCCCCCGCTTTGACAAGACAGCCTGCTGCCGGGAGAACTACCGCATGGCAGCACCATGGCGCAAACTCCAGGGCGACATCCACCAGCCGCGATGGCTCTATGTGAAAGCTGCACTGCTGCTCTGTATCGGCGTGGTCGCATCCCTTCTGCTCCTGCTGGAGCAGCCAACGCTGCGCACGGCCGCGTTGCTGGCTCTAGCCATCTGGGGTTTCTGCCGCGCCCACTACTTCGCCTTCTACGTCGTGCAGCACTATGCGGACCCAAACTTCCGCTTCGCCGGCTTGCTGGCCTTCCTGCGCTACGCCTGCCGGCGCAAGAGGAACACTTCGAGCGAGCATCAGCCGCCAGAGTAGCAGCCACACTCCGTGCGCCGTCGGCACGCGGCTTTCGAGGCTTGGTCTCGAAAGCCTTCGCCATACCTTCACCTATCTCGCCGCCAGCCGCTCGATCGATCTGGCGAGATTCGCCCGCGCCGCTGCCTCATCTCCCGCGAAATGACTCCGTCACGTAGATGCTTGGGCGGTCCAGAAAGCTCTGCAGAATCTTCGAGCGTCCCTGGCGAAACAGCGGCTCGGCCACAAAGCCGTATTCCTCACGGATCGCCTGCTCATACCGGTCAAACATCGCTGCCGGCTTGCCCAGGATCGCCAGGTCGATGTCCACCATGAACTCACCGTCGCCCCAGTCCGGCGCCCCATTGTGTTTCGTGGCCAGCACCAGCCGCTGGACCTCATCGACCCGCGGGATCGCGGCCGCGCACTGGGTTAGCAGTTCTCCCGCCATCACGGCCGACCGCTCCTCATTGTCGTGGCGATGCACGTCATAGATGCAGTCGTGAAACCAGATGGCCACTTCCACCATTTCGGCATCCGCGCACAGCGATCGGACGTCATCCAGTTCGCGCAGGCACGCCTCGACATGGCTCCAGTTATGGTAAGCCCGGGTCGGCCGCTCATAGAGCCCCTGCACCTGCTGACGCAGCGGCCGCCACCATGGCTCAGTGCTTCTCATGAGCCCTCGCATCAAGCTCGATCAGCCTGCGGCACACGCCGGCCGGCACGTACCGGGCAATGACCTGCTGCCAGCCCTCAGGCCCGACCAGTCCTTTGACGAAACTGGAACTGATCTCCGCCAGATCACGCGGCGGCATCAGGAAAACGGTAAGCGTCCGGCTGCAGAGCTCACTATTAATGTGCCGCATGCCACGCTCAAAGCCATAGTCCACTTCATTGCGGATCCCGCGCACGATGAACGGAGCCTCAACCTGTCTGGCGTAATTCACGAGGAACATGCTCTGGAAACTGGTGACCCGCACATTCGCCAGGCCTGCGGTGGCCTCGCCAAGCATCTCCAGACGCTCTTCGACACTGAACATGGACCGCTTGTCAGGATTCACGCCCATCGCCACGACCAGCTCATCAAACAGCCGGCTGGCCTCCCGGATCATCCACAGATGCCCATTGGTGATCGGATCAAAACTGCCGGCATAGACAGCACGGCGACTCGCTGCGGCAGGGATTGCGGCCATGGAGAAAGTGTACGGCCACGCCCCGTACGCACAAGCGAAGCTTCCCTCTCCGACACCCTCCGATCGCCGTTTCCGCGACTAGGAGGCCCCAAAGTGGCCAACTCCCTACCGGAGTTGCGGCCAACCCCAACGCCTCCAAGATCAACCGGCCATCCTCAAACCAGCAGGCCATCCGCAGCCCCTCCGCGCCCTTGGTTTGGGACTGCGGCCGCACGCCACCGGGAGGACCACCCCGCGTTCTCGCTCCACCACGCCCCTCGCCTGATCCGTCGGCGAATGGTCTGGCTCTAATTGCCTGACTCGTGCTCTCGCCAGAAGAAGACGGGCACGCGCAAGGGGGGCCGTGCGCTGCAGTTTTCCCGTTGTCCGGGTGTGACGGTACAATGTGATCCGATGGACAAGACCGTGGAGAACCTCCTGCATCAACTGGACGATCTGATCCGCCAGCAGCGGTATCAGTCGCTGGAAACAGATACCGTCGAGATCAAGCCGGTGCCATCGACTGGCCATCAATGGACGGAGGTGTTCAAGTCCGCGAATGCTTTCCTGAACACTCGAGGCGGCCTGATTCTGCTGGGCGTGAAGGAAGAGCAGCGACCTCGTGGCTTCGTCTTCACCGGTTGGAAGGAGCAGAACGAGAACAATGTCCGCGAACTACCGCTGAAGTTCACCGACAAAGAGGGGAAGCCCCTGGACTTGTCTGAAGCATTTCGCAGCGAGGTGGTGCCGTTTCAGGAAGGTCAGATTGCCATCATCTATGTCGATGAGCTTGCGGCAGACCGCAAGTTTGTGTTCCTGCCCCACGGCGACAGACTTGAAGCGTTCCGACGCAGCCTTACGGGGGATGCGCGCATACCAGAGGATGTGATCTCACGACAGGAGGAGTTTCGTGAAGAGGCTTCTCACGCGACGGAATTGGAGCTGGTGCCCGACCTTTCCTTCAGCGATCTGGATCTCGACAAGCTCAACGACTACATCACACAACTGAATCGTCCGGTAAGGATTGAGACGGTCAAGGCCAGCCTGGAGGACGCTCGCGCGTTCCTGGACCGCAAGTGTTTCGTCAAGGATGGGAGGCCGACAACCCTGGGCGTGCTGGTTTGCGGAAAGTACCCCTCCGACTGGCTGGGTTTTCGGTGCCATGTTCACGCCTATGTGGACGTGCCGCAGGAGATCGCCCGCGACAAGCAGGACTTCGCAGACAACATCATCCCGCTGATGGAGAAGGCCTTCAACTACCTCCTCCGCAATATCAGAATCGGGATCACTCCGGAACGCGGTGGGACCAGCGCACCGGAGTATCCAGAAGACTTGCTGCGCGAGACCGTCAATAACGCATTGGCGCACAGAAACTACTCAGCCAACAAGCAGGTTATCGTTGCGATCAAGCCGGGCGTGCACATCTGCATCAAGAACCCCGGCAGTTTCCGTCCGCATCTGATAGTGCGGTCGGATGCCGACAACACGCCTGTGCGGCGCATCATTCCCGAGGCCAAGGCTCGAAATCCCAAGCTTGCCGACGTCCTGCGCGTTTACCGCAAGTGGGAGGGGCGGGGCATCGGAATGGCCACGCTTGTGGGCATGTGCCTGGGTAATCAGATTGACGTCCCCTATTACACGTTTGGCACCGAAGACGTATCGCTCTATCTGCCCAGCGGCCAGCTTGTCGACGAACGCATGGAGCGATTCTTTCAGTCGTACGACCGCTACCTGCAGGAGAAGATGCAGGGTGACGACCTGAGCACTGCTCAGAAAGCGGTGCTGGCCTACGTGCTCAAGTCGCAGTGGCACAACGACCAGGAACGCTACACTATTCTCCTGACGCCGGATAATAACCACCTGGCGGCGCTGCGCGACGTCGAGAAGGCGCGATTGATCAGGAAGCATCCGGCCAGCCTTCCCTACTACCCTGTATATGTTGCCGATCCGGTTCTGGCGTCTCCCGACAACAGAGCTGTCCTCCGGCAGCAGCTCGGCATTGCATTCGACAGCCTCAAGCCACTGGCAAAGGATATCCTGGCCATCGTCCATCGCTTCAACACGTATTCGAGTACCCCTCATGTGAACGCACGCCAGACTGCCTTCACTCTCTGGTACGAAAAGTACAGCAAGCTTGGTACCCGCAACAGCCTCATGGAGTTTGATGGCTTTCTCCGCAAGGTCCGCTACGAGTTCAACTCGCTTGAGACGGAAGGCTTTGTTGCGAAAGAGGGCCGCCGGTCCGGATTCGTCCTGGCGAAACCACAACTGCTTCTCTGAATGACCGATGGCATTCTCGCCAGGTCGCTGGGGCCATGCCGGCACGCTTCATTGGGTTCTCTTCGGTTTGCTGTTGGGACAGTTGTCTTGCCCCAAACGCCAGTCCCTCTTCTTCCACGAGCTCTTCGCCGCCAAGGCCGCCCAGGCCAAGCCCAAGCCCGCAAAGTGATCCCTTTCCCCAACCCCGCCACCCACAAACTTGCAGAATATTGCCAAATCCCAATTTCCCCTAGGAAATCGGCCCGAAAAAATCCGCGCGGATTTTTGAAGATTCTTAACCCCCTGCCAATCCATCACTTGCCATTTCCACACCCCTCCAAACCACCCTTATAGTAGAGGGACTATGTTTTTTTTCTTCCCTCTCCGCCAGGTGTTAGGCCCGGCGGGTTGCTCTTTGAAATCCGAATAGCCTCTCTGTGTCGTTCCCGCGCCTCCCCCCCCTCGCGAGACAGAATGAGACGGAATGAGACACTTTTCCCGAAGTCCGCGCCCGACCGCCAGCAGCGCCTCCGGCATCGCTCCTGATGACT
>JBBQTU010000160.1:0-10023 GCA_038213005.1 Tepidisphaerales bacterium
AGCTTCACCCGGCCGAACACTTCCAAGCGATCACGTTCTTTCAATGACATTCGAAGTTCTCCCATGCCGCCAGTCATAACCGGCCTCAGGGGTGACACTTCTACTTCGGCGATGGGGTGACAGTTCTACTCCGGCACGACATAGCTGGGCGGCGTAGCGTTGACAAAACGAGACGTTGAGCTATTACTGTCTACGATTGTCCACAGGTAGCGATGGATGTCACGGAGGTAAGCCAATGCAGTTATCGGTACAAGACGCGGCCAAGGCCTTGAATGTTTCCACCAAGACGATCTACCGCTGGGTTAAGCAAGAAGTCATTCCTGTCTACCAGATCAACGAACAGTTTCGCTTTAATCGGGCGGAGCTATTGGAGTGGGCAACGTCCAGGCGCATCCCGATTTCAGCGGACATCTTCCTGGAAGCAGAAGCCAACGGCGTTTTGCTCCCCAGTCTTCTGGACGCGCTGACGAGCGGCGGGATTGCATACCGCCTGGGCGGAAACGACAAGCCGTCGGTCATGCGGGCGGTGGTGGACACGCTGAAACTACCGGAGGAGGTCGACCGCGAGTTTCTCTACCAGGTCTTGCTGGCACGCGAGAGCCTTGGCTCGACCGGCATCGGCGATGGCATTGCCATTCCACACGTGCGCAACCCTGTGGTCCTGCACATCACCAAGCCGTCCATTCTGCTGTGCTTCCTGGAACACCCGATTGACTTTGGAGCGATCGACGGCAAGCCGGTGCACATCCTGTTCACTCTGATCAGTCCGACCGTTCGCGCGCACCTTCACATGCTTTCCCGGCTGGCCTTCACGTTGCAGAATGAAGAATTCAAAGCAGCCCTGCAACGGCAGGCGTCGCGAGATGAACTGGTGGCGGCCCTGTCGCATGCCGAAGCCTCTTTGCCTGCGGTGCGCAGCGGCAATGCCGGCAAGCCAGGCGAACGCAGCGAGGCGGGGACAAAGCTCGTCCGGTCAACAGGTAACGGACTCTCATGACCCTTGGGCTGATCCTAGTTCTCGCAGCGATCTGCCTGCTCGGCCTCAGCGGCGTGCCGGCGTGCCTGCTCTCGCGGCGATCATTGACGGGCCAGCGTCTGGCGACGCTGCTGATGATCATCGGCAGCGTCCTGGGACTGGTGGGTTTGAGTGTGGCATTCCACGAGGCTGTAGCGCCATCGCTGCGCGTGGCGTGGTTTCTGCCGTGGGGCCAGTTTGCCGTGACAGTGGACGCCATCAGCATCATTTTCCTGGCGCCGGTATTCGTGGTGCCGGCGCTGGGATCGCTGTATGGGCTCGGGTACTGGAAGCAATCGGACCATCCGGAGAACGGCCGCTGGCTCGGCCTGTTCTACGGATTGCTCACCGGAGCGATCGCACTGCTGCTGATCGCACGAGACGGCATGCTGTTTCTGATGGCATGGGAAGTCATGGCGATGGCGGCCTACTTCGCACTTGTGACGGAGCAGGATGTCGCCGAAGTTCGTCAGGTGGGTTGGATCTATCTCATCGCCACGCACATTGGGATGCTGGTGCTATTGGCCATGTTCGCGATGTGGCGACATGCCACAGGTTCCTTTGCCTTGGAACTCACCCAGACAATACCACCACAAGTGGCCGGGACGATCTTTGTGTCGGCTCTGGTCGGCTTCGGATTCAAGGCGGGCCTGTTCCCGATGCATTTCTGGCTGCCCGGAGCGCACGCCAACGCGCCAAGTCATGTTTCGGCGATCATGTCCAGTATTTTGCTCAACGCCGGCGTCTATGGCATCGTGCGGATGAGCGGCCTGTTGCCAGATCCGGCGCTGTGGTGGGGCGGCAGTCTGCTGGCACTGGGTGCAGTCACAGGCCTGCTGGGCATTGCCTTCGCCCTGAGCCAGCACGATTTCAAGCGACTGCTGGCGTACAGCAGCGTCGAGAACATGGGCATCGTCGCCATGGGATTGGGACTGGCGCTGCTGGGGCGCGCTCAGGGTCGACCCGACTGGATTCTCCTGGGTCTGGCCGGCGCGCTGCTGCACGTCTGGAACCACAGCCTGTTCAAGTCACTGCTGTTCTTCAACGTGGGGGCAATTCTCCATGCCACGCACACCAGACAGATGGATCAACTGGGCGGGCTCGGCAAGCGAATGCCGATGACCATGGGACTGTTCGCCGTCGGGGCGATCGCTATCTGCGCGCTGCCGCCGCTGAATGGTTTCGCCAGCGAATGGCTGCTGTACGTCGGTCTGTTTCGTACGCTGGGTACTGGCGGTGAAACCGGATTTCCCGCAGCGACGCTGGCCGCAGTTGCGCTGGCGATGATCGGCGCACTGGCCGTTGCGTGCTTCGTGAAATTGTTCGGCATGGTGTTCCTCGGCTCGGCCCGGACCGACGCCGGCAATAACGCCCATGACCCGTCTGCAAGCATGATCGCCCCCATGATTGTGCTGGCGACGTGCTGCGCGTGTATCGGCCTGGTGCCCCTGGCCGCCGCCCCGCTTCTTGAGGCAGCGACTCACACGTGGGCGAGCCTGCCCGCGGAGCCGCTCTTGTCGATCAATGCCCTTGCGCCGCTGCAATGGATCGCCACGTCAGGTGTGGTGCTTCTCGCGGTGGCCGGGGCGATGTTCCTGGGTTTGAAGTGGCTTGCCCGCCGTCGCGGAATCAGTCGCGCCGGCACGTGGGACTGTGGCTACAGTCGGCCGGCGGCGCGAATGCAATACACGGGCTCGTCTTTCAGCGAGATGCTGGTAGACCCCTTGTGGTGGATCTTCTGGCCGCGACGACTGCGTCCGGTCCTGGGCGGCCTGTTCCCGTCGGCGAGCCTGTTCAAGACCGAGACGCCAGACGTCGTGCTGGACCACGGCATAAGCCCCGCCGCCGCCGGCGTCGTGCGACTATTGCCCTGGGTGAGACGATTCCAGCAGGGAAGCGTGCATCTCTACCTCTTCTACGTGCTGCTGACAGTCCTCTTTTTGTTCCTGTTGTAACCATGGTATGTTGTTGCGGACCAAAGCGCCGCAGATCGCCTGCAAATGCTATCGGTAAGAGCTTACTCGTTTCGAAAAAAGTCGCGTCTGGCGATCTCGCTGTCGTGGATCGGCGGCTATACGAACGTCGTGTCGTTGCTGGCCTGCGGCACGGTCGTAGCACATGTCACCGGTACCGTGACCAACATCGGTCATTACGTCGTCACAGGCGAGTCGGCCGGCCTGATGCTGCTGGTCATCGCAGTGCTGTCGTTCGCTATGGGTGCATTGCTGTCGGCGGTGCTCACCGAAACCGCTCGGCGCCGGGGCAATCCGTCGAAGTACGTCCTGCCCATTGCGGTGGAACTGGTGCTACTGGCCGTGTTTGGCCTCGAATTCGACGCTCTGCGTGGCGCGGACGTGATGGCCCATCCCGGTTGGCGCTATGTCTTGATCGGCTTGCCCGCCATGGCGATGGGGATTCAGAACGCTGTGATCACCAAGATCTCCGGCTCCGTGGTGCGCACCACCCATCTGACGGGCGTACTGACCGATCTGAGCCTCGAAAGCGTGCAGTTTCTCTTCTGGTGGCTGGAGAGCATGAAGGGCCACTGGAACGGCCGCGCCGGGCGGATGCTGACGGTTTCCCGGCGTCACCCGACAGTGCTGCGACTTCTTCTGCTGCTGAGCATCTTCTGCTCTTTTGGCGCAGGCACCATCATGGGCACGGCGGTGTTCCTCTGGCGGCCGGATGTGATGATGTTCCCCGTCGTGCTGTTCCTGGGCTTTATCATTACGGTGGACCTGCGGCGTCCCATCGCCGACGTGCGCGAACTGGACCTGCTGAGCGACCTGGAACTCCAAACCAACGGAATCGTCAAAGCGATGCTTCCGCCGGAGATCGGCATCTTCCGCTCGACCTGCCTCTATGGAGATCGCACTCACCGATCACCGAACTTCCAGCTTTGGGTCGACCGCATCCCCAAGCATCAAAAGGTCATTATCCTGGCGATCCACCCCAGCATGCGTGTGGACGCCAACGCTGTCATGGACCTCGAAACGGCGATGCATAAGCTCCATGACAACCATCGCAAGCTGATCATCTCCGGCGTCACCGCCGTGCAATTTAAGTCGCTCAACAAGTTGTGCGCGGATCATATAATGGATACGTCCAATCTGTGCCCGGACCTGGAATTCGCCATCGCCCGGGCGATCTCGGAGCGAGATCGCATGCTTGCGGCAAAGCTGTCCCCGGGGCACCCATCCGATACCGAAGAATTTGCCTTGGTCGCCAGTGGAGATACGCTCTGATGCGCCACCTGTCCAGTCGGGCTGTCTTGGCCCAGACGCTGCAGCTCAAAGCAGAGCAGAGATCAACATCATGATGATCGAGTCGATAATTCATGTGGGACTGCTCCTGATCCTGCCCCCTTTGTTGCTGGGCATCATCAACAAGACCAAGGCCCGCTTTGCAGGCCGCACCGGCCCGCCGGTTCTTCAGCTCTACTACGATCTGGGCAAACTGATGCGCAGAGGCATGGTGCTGAGCAATACCACGACCTGGGTCTTCTATGCGGGACCGGCGGTGACCCTCGTAACGGTGATGCTGGCGGGGGTCCTGGTCCCGCTGGGCCGGTTTGCATCGCCGATCGCCTTCAGCGGTGACCTGATCCTCTTCGCCTACCTGTTCGGGCTGGCGCGGTTTTTCACGACAGCGGCGGCGCTGGACACCGGGTCGGCATTTGAAGGCATGGGCGCCGCCCGGGAGGTGACCTTCGCCTGCCTGTCTGAACCGACCCTGTTCTTCGCCCTTCTGGTGCTGGCAAAGGTTTCCGCCTCGCTGACGCTCAGCGAAATGCTGCACGGCCCGGCCGGCGGATTTCCTGCCACCGCGATCGCTCCTCTGGTTTGTATTGGCATAGGGCTGTTCGTGGTACTGCTGGTCGAGACCTGCCGCATTCCCGTGGACGACCCCAATACGCACCTTGAACTGACCATGATCCATGAGGTGATGGTGCTGGATCACAGTGGCCCGCTACTGGGAGTGATGCTCTATGCCGCATCGTTGAAACTGTTCGTCATTGGCGCCGTTCTGCTGAACGTGATCGCACCGTTTCAGACAGGCGTGCCGTGGGCCGACTGGACGATCTTCGTCATCGAGATGGCAGGATTGGCCGTGGCGATCGGCGTGGTGGAGTCTGTGATGGCCAGGCTTCAGATGCGCCACGTGCCCTATCTGCTGGTTGCCGCGATGCTCTTGTGCGGGTTCGGTTTCATCCTGGTAGTGAGGTAAAGCAATGACCCAGCAACTCAACGCGCTTCTGATGCTCGTCCTGGCGATCAACCTCTTCGCGCTGGGGACCAGCCGAATTCTCGCCCTGATCCGCGTGGTGGCAGTACAGGGCGCGGTGCTGGGGATACTGCCGCTGCTGGTGCACCAGCAACTGACGCTCCCCGTGATCATCACGGTGGTCCTGACGATCGCCCTGAAAGGTCTGGTCATCCCCGCCATCATGCTTCGTGCGCTCCGCGACGCCCAGATCAAGCGAGAAGTCGAGCCGCTCATCGGTTTTCTGCCCTCGATCATCCTTGGGGCCCTTGCAACTGCGGCCGCGCTGCTCTTCGCCGGCCAACTGCCGCTGGCTCCTCAACATTCCGGTTCCCTGCTTGCCCCCACGTCCATCGCAACGGTTCTTGCCGGGTTTATCCTGCTGACCACCCGCTATAAGGCGCTGACGCAGGTCGTCGGATACCTCGTACTGGAGAACGGAATATTCATTTTCGGCATGCTTCTGATTGAGGTGATGCCGCTCGTTGTCGAAATGGGCGTGCTCCTGGACCTGTTCGTCGGCATCTTCGTCATCTGCATCATTACTAACCACATCAACCGCGCGTTCTCCTCGATGGACACGCGCCGGCTGGTGACGCTCAAGGAATAGCCCATGGCGTTTGCACTGATACTCTTCCCGCTCGTGATGGCCGGCCTTGCCGCGGCCATCCCGTCGAACCGACTGCGGCCATGGATGCTGCCCGTGACGGCGACAGCGCACCTCGCCATGGTCTTTCTCGCTCTGCTACGACCCGAGCCGGGCGACGGCGCGGGCTGGCTCGTGCTCGATCCTCCCGGCCGGCTCGTCCTGCTGGTGGTCAGCGTGCTCTTTCTGTTCTGCTCGTTCTACGCGGTGGGCTACCTGCACCATCGTCAGGAGCGATCCAACCGCGTCTTCTGCACCTGCCTGATGTCCTTCCTTGGCATCATGAGCCTGGTGACCTGGTCGCACCATCTGGGCTTGATGTGGGTGGCGATCGAGACGAGCACCCTCGTGACAGCTCCCTTGATCTACTTCAACCGGACGCAGCAGAGCATCGAGGCAACCTGGAAATACCTCCTTGTGGGCTCCGTCGGAATCGCCTTGGCACTTCTGGGCACACTGTTCCTTGCCTACTCCTCGCTGCACGCGGGGCTTGAGGCGACGCTGACCTACGAGAATCTGCTGCAGCACGCCCCGCAGCTTTCCAAGCCCTGGCTGCATGGCGCATTTGTCCTGCTGCTGGTCGGCTATGGCACAAAAATGGGCCTGGCCCCGATGCATACGTGGAAGCCGGATGCCTATGGCGAAGCCCCTGGAGTGGTCGGGGCGATCTTTGCCGGCGGGGTTACCAGTTGTGCGTTTCTCGCCCTTCTGCGGGTCTACCACATCTGCGCTGCGGCGGGGGAAAGCGCCTACACGTCGCGGCTGCTGCTGGTCATGGGTCTGTTCTCCATGGCCGTGGCCGGACTGTTCATGATCGGCCAGCGCGACTTCAAGCGCATGCTGGCCTATTCAAGTGTCGAGCACATGGGCATCCTGGCGCTGGGACTGGGTATTGGAGGACCGGCGCTCTTCGGCACCCTGCTTCACGTGGTCACCAACGGGTTGACCAAGGGCGTGCTGTTTCTCTCTGCCGGCAATATCCACCGCGCCTATGGCAGCAAGAGCATTGACCAGGTGCGCGGAGCCATGCGCCGCCTGCCTGTATCAGGCACGCTGTTTCTCGTAGGCTTTCTGGCGATCACGGGATCGCCGCCGTTTGGCCCGTTCATCAGCGAATTCGCCATTCTCAATGGGGCGATGGACGCAGGACGGTACGTGGTGGCGGGTCTCTTTCTCCTGCTGCTGCTGGTGGTCTTCATCGGAATGGGTGCCACGGTGCTTCAGGCCGTCCAGGGCCGCCCGCCGTCGGAGGTGCGGCATACCCCCTACCATGACGGGCTGCTGACCGCAGCGCCCATCGTCATCCTGATGCTCCTGGTCTTGCTGCTTGGCCTTTACATTCCCGCACCACTCAAGACCTTACTCAATGATGCGGTCTGCTTTCTGGAGGTCCGGCCATGAGCCCTGATCCTTTGAATCTGGCGAAGCTGGTCAATGGGCGTGCCATCGCGCTGGACGCCATTCCGGTATTGGCGCCGGAGGTACTGGCAGACATCACCGTCGATGCTGTGACGGACGGTCAGCGCGTCGCGGCCATGTTCGCCGCCTCGACCGGACAGCCGCCGCATTCCACGGAGCTTTATGTCGTCCTGGTGGACGATAATCAAGGCCTCATCCAGGCAGCACGGTCTGGCGTCGTTGACGGCCAGTTCGTGTCGTTGGCCTCGCGATGCCCGCAGGTGCAGCTATTTGAGCGTGAGATCGCCGAGCAGTTTGGGATCAAGCCCAGCGGGCATCCCTGGTTTAAGCCCGTCCGGTATCGACGATCATGGACGGGCACCGACGCCTGGGACCGCCCGGCCGACCGACCGATTGAGCCCGGCGTCGGTGATTTCTACCGCGTCCAGGGTGATGAAGTTCATGAGGTCTCCGTCGGGCCAGTGCACGCAGGGGTGATCGAGCCAGGCCATTTCCGCTTCCAATGTCACGGCGAACAGGTCTTCCATCTTGAAATCGCGCTGGGCTACCAGCATCGCGGCGTTGAGGAAGCCATGATCGGCGGGCCGACCAAACGGTCTATCCACTATGCCCAGACCCTTGGCGGCGACGCCACGATCGCCCATTGCACCTCGTACTGTCAGGTGCTTGAAGCCCTGGCCGGATGCCCGAAGAGCGCTCGCGCCCAGACGCTGCGGGGGATCGCCCTGGAACTTGAACGCCTGGCGAATCATGTCGGAGACCTTGGCGCCCTGGCCGGCGACGTTGGGTTTCTGCCCACCACCAGTTTTTGCGGCCGAATTCGCGGCGATTTCCTGAACATGACCGCGCTGCTGTGTGGCAGCCGGTTCGGCCGGGGGATGGTCAGGCCCGGTGGCGTCGCTTTCGATGTGGATGAGGCCCGTCTGGCGGAGCTGCTGCGCCGGCTCGACGTCGCGGAAAAGGAGACCGCCGGGGCCATCAATCTTCTCTGGGACACGCCCTCGGTGATGGCTCGTTTCGAGGCGACCGGCCCGCTGCCGCGGCAGGTTGCCATCGACCTGGGCATCGTTGGCCCTGCAGCCCGCGCATCAGGGCTGGCGCGCGACGCGCGGCATGACCTTCCATCAGGCATTTATCACTTTGCCCACCTGCCGGTCTCCACCTGCACCGATGGCGACGTCTTTGCCCGGGCCTATGTGCGCTGGCTGGAGATTCAGCAGTCCATCGAGTTCATCCGTGAACAGTGCCATGCGATCCCTGCCGGGCCGGCGCAGGTCGCCATGGGGCCTTTGGCGCCCAGTTCCATGGCCCTCGCCATCAACGAGGGCTGGCGAGGAGAGGTCTGCCACGTGGCGATCACGGGCGCTGATGCGTGCTTCGCCCGCTACAAGGTGGTCGATCCGTCGTTTCATAACTGGCCGGGCCTGGCCTACGTGCTGCGCAACCAGCAGATTTCCGATTTCCCAATATGCAACAAGAGTTTCAACCTGTCCTACTGTGGACATGACCTTTGACCCGAAAAGGATCACGCGCCCGCGCACAGCAAAGGAATGAGTCATGTTGAAGATTTTTCTCGCCCGCGTACGACAAGGGCATCGCACGATCAAATACCCGGGCGGCCCTCCCCCGGCCATGCCGGACCGATTTCGCGGGCGCCCGACGATCAAAGCCGGCCAGTGTCCAGACGGGTGCACCGCCTGTGGCGACGCGTGTCCGACCGGCGCCATCGCGCTGACAGACAAGGTCCGCATCGACATGGGCAAGTGCCTGTTCTGCGCGGACTGTGTGAAGGCCTGTCCCCAGCAGGCGATCGCCTACACGACAGACTACCAGTTGGCCGCCCGAGATCGTCAGAGCCTGGTCGTGCAGCAGGGCCAGCAGGAGGCGAGTCTTTCGGCCGTCCTGGACGCGAAGATGAAGAAACTGCTGGGCCGCTCGCTCAAGCTTCGACAGGTGAGCGCCGGCGGCTGCGGCGCCTGCGAGGCCGACGTCAACGTCCTGGGGACGATTGGCTGGGATCTGGGGCGATTCGGCATCCAGATGGTGGCATCACCGCGCCACGCGGATGGGCTACTGATTACCGGTCCTGTAACGCAGAACATGGAACTGGCGCTCAAGAAGACCTATGACGCCGTTGCCCAGCCCAAGATCGTGATCGCCGTGGGCGCGTGTGCGATTTCCGGCGGTCCATATATAGACCATGCCGAGGTTCGCAATGGAGCCGCGGCCGTGGTGCCTGTGGACCTTTATATCCCCGGTTGTCCCCCGCACCCGCTCACGATTCTCGACGGACTGCTTCGCTTGCTCGGCCAGATCGAGGATGGCACTCGATAGCGCAGGCGGACGAAGCGAAGAAAGACCCTCCGCGACCATGCGTGTTGGAGATGCGTGCTGGTGTGATGATATGAAAGTGCTTAAGATTGCTGCACGGAGCCAACCGTTGCTAAAGATGAGACCGAGGACGGCCAGCCAACCCTGCAATTCCTGTTGCACGCCAGTCCATAGATATTCGTCGCGTCTGGTGAAACTTGTCGCAGGAGAATGAACCGGGATTGCGCCAAGTAAGCTCGCGAAAGGAGAATGTGATGTAGCTGAAGCATGACTGAAACCTTTCATTGCAGACCCTGTGGGTGAGAGACCCACCCGATAGAGCGTAGCCGCGCAATCGGAAGCGAGTCTT
>JBBQTU010000161.1:0-10007 GCA_038213005.1 Tepidisphaerales bacterium
CAGTTCACTGAATCGTCTTCTTCTACTTCAGGGTCTTCTTCCAGGTTGGTTGTCTGCGTCAGGGAGCGTTCTTGTCGCTGTAGTGGCTTTCTGTTGCCCTGCGCCCCCATGCAGCCAAAGGCCGCCTGCCGCCGCCGCCGCTGCATTTTCAAATCGGCCAGATTCCAGCATTTTCACGCCGGCGCTGACATGATTCCCCCTCAGCCACTCGACGGCACTGGCGCAACCGTCCTCTACCTGCAGCCGCCCCCGCGACACAACCCGCGATGAAAGCCACCCCGTAGGCCGCGCGCACCAATCCCGGTCGGCAATCCCCGACCTCGCTTGGTGAAAATGCGAGCGGGTGATATTCTCGATCACACCATGACTGAGACGTTAGCGCCCTTGTCTCGCCTGCGCGATCGACTTTCGCGCCTGCGGGCGTATCCACCTCAAATGGAACCCACGGTCGAGCTGATTCCGGGGAGGGCGTTTTTCCCGGGCGGCGATGGGCTCTGGAAATCGCAAGACCCAGCCTTGCCGCACTGGCCGGAGGGTGGCGTCATGATCCTCGGCCAGGATTTTGACTGCGTCGCCTCATACAAGCGGGCGGTAGAGCGGGGCTACGAGCAAACCAATACAGGCACCTGGTACCATTTGATTCGCATGCTGCAATCTGCTGACATGCCACCGGACAACTGCTTCTTCACAAACTTCTTCATGGGCGTAAGAAGAACCGAAAAGGCCACAGGGCTATGTCCTGGTGTGCGAGATTCTGGCTTCGTGAAGGAGTGTGGAGAGTTCTTCGGCGAGCAGCTTCGCGTACAGCGTCCGCGACTGATCATCGTGCTGGGCACGAACGTACCACGTTTTCTCGCGAGGACGAATCCCGCCTCAGAGGTCAGCCGGTGGGCAAGATGCGACACATTCCCGAAAATCGATGCTGCAGGGCCATTAATTGCTCAAGCCCGATTCGGATCGCCGGATTCCGCAGTCGTCGCGACGGTCGCTGTGGTTGTACATCCCAGCCTTCGGCCAGCCAACCTCTGGCGCCGGCAATATACCGGACTCCGCGGCGAAAAGGCGGAGCAGCAGTTGCTTAAGAATGCCCTCCGCGCATCGGGACTCGCTGCGCTGGGAAAACGACCCGAGGGATGAACGCTAGACCGAGTGGGTCACAATCCAAACTGCCGCCGCCACCGACCGGATTAAGCCTGCGCGGCCAGCCCTACACAGCAGCGAGAACCCACCTCGAGAATTCCCCAAGTTTCCCTTGACTCCCTCGCTCCCAACACATATACTTCACCCAAATCACGACGCGCCACTGGTGCGCCGATCCGGTGCTCTTTGACAAGTGAATATCCCCTATCTCTGGCCGGTGACCGCACCCGCCAGGTCCGATTTGACCCGCCGACTTACATACCTAACAGATGTGATTTCGGCCCAGGCCACGCTCCTCCTCTTTCTGCTTTCTGCTTTCAGCTTTTTAGCTTTTCGCCCCGCCCGTCGTCTCGGATTTCGGCCTTCCGCCTCAAGCGGCGAAACCTGAGCATCTGACCCCCTAAATGGCGCGTAAGTCCTTATCCCATAAGCTCCCGTGCTACCCCCCACCCCCTCCCCAAATAACCCGCGCATCTTTGGGGAGGCAGGCACCAGCGCCGACCCTTTCCGCCCCTTCGTCCCCTTCGTCGCGCAGTTTACCCGCCGCTGCCTGTCCGCCGTGGCGGGGCGGGTCGCTCCATTCCATCCCCTCCCTTGCCCGATACGCCTGCCTCAACCTAAACTCCCAGCATGAGCCAAGTAGCTGAACAACCGACTCAGGACCAGGGCGTCATCCTCAGCCTCCGGGCGGCCGACGAGATCCGCCACATCATCCAGCAGCAGGGCCTCCCCCCAGACCAGACCCGCCTCCGCGTCGCCGTCAAAGGCGGCGGCTGCGGCGGCTTCAGCTACATCCTCGACCTCGTCGAAGAACCCAAGGGCGAAAACGACGAGGAACTCGAACGCTGCGGCGTCCGCATCCTCGTCGACAACAAGAGCCTCCTCTACCTCGACGGCGTCGAGATCGACTACAAAGATGAAACCATCGGAGCCGGCTTCGTCTTCAAGAACCCCAACGCCACGGCGGCCTGCGGCTGCGGAAGCAGCCACGCCTGATGAATGACGACCCGACATCGCACGAGCCGCTGGCCGCAACCAACCACTTCCAGCGGCTCGGCCTTCCCGTCGCCTTTGAACTCGACCCCGCCATTCTTCAGTCCCGCTATCTGGCCGCCGCCCGTCTCACCCATCCCGACCTCGCGGACGCCGACGAGGAATCCCAGGTCCAGGCCATGGAGCAATCCGCCGCCGTCAACGAAGCCTGCCGCATCCTCTGCGACCCAGCCCAGCGGGCGGAATACCTCCTGCGTCTACTCGCCGGCCACTCATCCCAGGACAATCACTCGCTCCCCGACCGCTTTCTCGATCACGTGCTCGCCACCCGCGAGCAACTCACCGACGCCGAAGCAGCGGGGCACAAAGACGCCACCGCCTCCCTCCTCGCCCGCGTCCGCGAAGAACAAGCCCAGCGCCTCACCGCCATCGCCCAAGACTTCCGCGAGAACACCCCCAACTCCCTCCACCGCATTCGTGTCCATCTCAACGCCCTGCGATACCTCCAGCGGATCATGGAGCAGCGTTAGCCTGGTGCGTCATAGGTCGCTAAGCTTGGGTGGCATCGCATGCCTGCGTGACATCCGCGTTCATCTGTGTCCATCGAGGCGTACTCGCCGGGTGGCTAAAACTCTTCTTCGCGTTTTCTTCGCGATCTTCGCGCCTTCGCGGTTTCGCATTAGGATTTGTCTCGGCCCCCGGCCGGCATCGCCCATTGGCTTTTGGCCAAATCTCGATAGAACAGAGGCACCATGAAACGAATCTCGGCAAACCATCCGCTCACACGCACCCGCTGGACCTGGCCTGAAGCCTACATGTACCTGTACAACCACTACGCCCAGTTCCGCCGCGACTTTGACTTGCCCAAGGTCCCGCCGCGCGTCCCCCTCTCCATCACCGCCGACAAGAGCTACCGCCTCTACATCAACGGCCAGTACATCTGCCGCGGCCCGGCCAGAGGCTATCAGTCCCACTGGCCCTACGACCAGCTTGATATCTCCATCTACCTGAAAAAGGGGCACAACTGGATTGCCGTCGAAGCCTACAACCCCGGCATCAGCACCTTTCAATACCTCCACCAGAACTACGCCGGCCTGCTCTGCGCCATCGGCGAGAAACGCGTCGCCGCCGCCTGGGGAAAGACCCAGTGGCAGATGCGCCGCGACCCCGCCCGAGAGACCCAGACCGCCCGCCTCTCGCTCCAGGTCGATTTCCAGGAGCACATCGATCTCGCCAAGGACGATCGTTCCTGGATCACCAGCCCAACGGCGCCAGAAGGTTGGGAACCCAAGCTCTTCAATCCGCAGTGGGGCCACAACTACCTGGACTTCCCCTACGGCATGCCCCCCTTCGATACCCTCGAAGAGCGAGGCATCCCGCTGCTCAAAGAGGAATTCATCGCCCCTCGCCGCGTCACCAGCAGCGTGACCGGCCAATGTGGTCAGGGCTATCGCACCTGGAAGAATGTCGCCTGGCCCTTCATCGAAGAGGCGAAGCAGATCACCGACTGGGGCGATGGCTCCCAGCAGCCGGCCACCGAAGAAGCTGGCGAGATGGTTCTGACCGTCCCCGCCTCCGAGCCCGGCCAGTTCCGCGCCGTTACCATCGAAGTGGGCGAGTACGTCCTGGGCGAACTCGCCGTCACCGTCGATGACGCCGCCGGCGAAGAGATCCTCGACTTCTATCACTACCAATACCTCCGCGATGGCAAGCCCAAATTCGTCAAGCCCGGCGACGGTTGCCTGGTCGCCAACGGCAATCGCATGGTCCTCCGCGCCGGGCGGAATGATCACGAGTTCTACCACCCGCTGGGCTTTGGCCACTTCACCCTGATCGTGCGCGACAGCACCCGGCCGCTGACCCTGCGCCTCAAGGTTCGCAAGGTCGGCTATCCCTTCACCATGCGCGGCCAGTTCGAGTGCTCCGAGCCCGTCCTCAACCAGATCCACGCCGCCTGCCGCCGCACCCAGCAGCTCTGCTCCCTCGACGCCTACATGGACACCCCCTGGCGCGAACAGGCCCAGTGGTGGGGCGACGCCCGCGTCCAGGCCCGCAACACCTTCTACCTCGACGGCGATGCCCGCCTGCTCGCCCGCGGCATCCAATCCGTCGGCGATCAGCCCCTCGCCTGCGGCCTCACGCCCGGCCACGCCCCCACCAGCAGCTACTGGTGCATCCTTCCCGATTTCGCCCTGACATGGATCCTCACCATCTGGGATTACTACTGGCAGACCGGCAACCTGAAGCTCTTCAAGACGCTGCTCCCCCGCGTGAGAAAAGTACTCGCCTATTTCGACAGCCCTCAAGCCCGTGCCGAGAACGGACTGCTCAAGCACGACGGCCGATTCTGGCTCTTCGAAGATTGGGCCCCGCTACCCAAGGACACCGTCCCGACATTCCTGAATCTCTGGTACTGCCTCACCCTGCGCGCCCTGGGCCAGCTCTGCGAAGCCGCCGGCAAGCCCGAAGACGCCAAGGAATTCCAAGAGCAATGCGGCCGCCATGTCGCCCTGGTCATCGAGCATCTTTTCGACCGCGACCACAACCTCTTCCGTCCCGCACTGAACGCCCAGATGCAACCCTGCGGCGAGCCGTCCGTCCACGACCAGATCATCGCCATGATGCTGGAGATCCGCCCCGAAGCGAACCAGACGATGATCGACAAGCTGATTCTCCCTTACCTGCGCGCCCTGGAACTGCCCGGCGCCAAGCCCTCGGCCTTCTGGAGCACCTACGTCCTCCAGCAGATGATCGCCCGCGGCTTCGGCGACGACGTCCTGGCCTTCATCCGCCGCGGCTGGACCCCGATGCTCGCCACCGGAACCACCTGGGAAGGCTTCGACTGGGACGAGACAGCAGGCGCCTCGGCCTGCCACGCCTGGACCAGCCATCCCTCTTCGGCACTGGTCAACCTGCTGGCCGGCGTGTTCCAACTCGCCCCCGCCTGGGGCGTGATCCGCGTGAAACCTTTCTTCGCCAAAGGGATCGATCACGTCAGCGTCATGATCCCCACCCCGCGCGGCGACCTTCGCGTCCAGTGGCACCGCGACCACGGCAAAATCACCGGCGTGATCGACGCCCCGCCCTCCATGCAGGTGCAGGTAGAAGCCCCCGGCGCGACCTTCGAGGTGAAACTCGCCCAGCCAACCACCGAATCGCCCTAATCTACGCGGATGATGTGGCTGCGCGCGACCTGGAGCAAACGGCTTGGATCTCGGAGCGAGTGTATCGGAGCGAAAGGCTGGGAACTTGGAGCGAGCGACTCCTAATACGCATTCCAGCAGCAACGGGTGCAGCCGACGCACTGGCCGTGATCTGCGGGGATGCGTGGGATGATCCTGTGCGGGCGAGGACGCCGCGCACCACCTGCGAACGCGCGCGTTTCCGGGGGAGTCCGTATAAGCCTGAACGGGGCGCAACTCATGAGCCAGGAGCAACGCCCCTGGTGGTGCTTCTCGGGATTCCCGGGCATGAGCCCCAACGGGGCGCGATTCCTCAGCCAGGGGCAACGCCCCTGGTGGTGCTTCTCGGGATCCCCGGGCATGAGCCCCAACGGGGCGCGATTCCTCAGCCAGGGGCAACGCCCCTGGAACCGGACAATCGCGACACGGGCCATGCTCTGATCTGAGCCCTGAAGGGGCGACACAATTCACCCGCGAAGCAGCAGCTCCGCAACCTTCAGATCCATCGGTGTAGTGATCTTCAGATTGCGCTCGTCCCCTTGCGACAGGTAAACATCCTCGCCCGCCAGCTCGATGAGCTGCACATCATCGGTCACCTGCTCCAGCGGAATCGGACAGGTATCAAACGCCCGCCGCAGCGCCGCCGCCCGCATGATCTGCGGCGTCTGCATGCCCCAAAGTTCATGCCGGGGCACCGTCCGAACCACCTTCGCCGGTAGCGGCCCCACCGCCTGTTTGATCGTCAGGGCAACCGGCGTCGCCGGAACCGCCGCCCCGTGCAGCCGCGCCAGCTCAAGCGTCCGATCGATCACGGCATCGCTCACCAGCGGCCGCGCTGCATCATGCACCGCGACCCACATCACCGTCTCGGGTACATGGCTCAGTGCCGCACGCACGCTGTGAGCCCGCGTTGCTCCGCCGGCCACACGTCTCACGCGCTTATCGCTCAGAAGCCTTAGCCACTGCGGGTTCTTCTCCAGCGCCACATCCGAGTCGTCGCTAGCAGCAATGACCACCAGCACGACATCCGCGCGCCTGAGGAACGCTGCCAACGTGTGCGCGATCACCGGCACGCCCGCGAGCGGCTCGACCAGCTTGTTACGAGCGCCCCCATAGCGGCTGCCCGAGCCCGCCGCCGGCAGAATCACTGCAAACTCCATCATGCCTTGGTTCCCGTGTCAGCGCTCTCGGCAGGATCGTTGTGCCCCGTACCGTGATTGCGCGGTCTGGATTTGAGCACGTTGTCAGGCCGGCCAAAAACCATGCGCCCGGCCGACGTCTGTACCACGCTGGTCACCGCGAACTCCAACTCCTCGCCGATCATCTGCCGCGCCTGCTCCACCACCACCATCGTCCCATCCTCAAGATACCCCACGGCCTGCCCAGGCTGCTCGCCGGCCTTTTGCAGCAGCACCGTCAGCCGCTCGCCCGGCAACACCACCGGCCGCATCGCGCCCGCCAGATCGTTAATGTTGATCACATCCACGCCTCGAAGCTGCGCCACCTTCAGCAGATTCACGTCATTGGTCAGCACTCGCGCGTCCAGTTCCCCCGCCAGCAAAACCAGTTTCTGGTCGACTGATTCTTTGCTCTCCTCATGGGCCGCCGACTCGTAGATCAGTACCTGCGTCTTTCGATTAGTCTGCAGCTTCGCCAGAATATCCAGCCCGCGCCGGCCGCGGTTTCGCTTCAGGCGGTCGGAACTATCCGCGATCCGCTGCAGTTCATCCAGCACAAACTTGGGAACCAGCAGTTTCACATCCAGGAGCCCGGTGCTGGCGATGTCCATGATTCGCCCGTCAATCAGCACGCTCGTGTCCAGCACCATCGGCTTGGACCCGCGCGACTGCTTGGTGAATTCCACATACGGAATAATGAACCGGAAATCATCCTTGGTCTGAAGGATGAAGCTGATGCACAGATAGCAGCACGTGATGCGGATCAGCATCCGCAGGAAGCCCACCAGTTCAGCTTTGATCAGCTCGCTCTTAACCTGGTAGAGCACCCCTTCATCCACCAGCCACTCCGCCACGTAACCCAACACGAACGCCACGGCCAATCCAACAACCAATCCAAACAGCACACCGGAAAAGATCAGCAGCTTGCGGCGACTCGCCAGGATATCCAGCGTCAGGATCAATACGGACGCCACCACGGAGAACAGCATGGTGAGCCAGGTCTGATCGCCCATGATGTCAGGCTTCTTCAGATAGAAGTAGCCGACCGAGGCCATCAGCAGCACGAACAAGGCTCGCAATAAAGTCAATTCCATGCGATCTGTATCCCTCTCACGCGCGCCGCCAGAGACTCTTGCGGCGCGAGCTGGCTTTGTAACTCTCTAATCTACCGTCTCTAACGTGTGATGCCTAGCAAAAAGCCGATGCGTTTATTCTGGGCCCCCGCAACAAGCTGCCCGGCAACCAGATCATCAACGCCCACCTGACCTCGGCACAACTCCCGTGATTCAGGATTTCCTGCTAATGTTTCTTGCCACGCAACGCCCTGTTTGCAGAAACCTAACCGTCGCCGCGTGCGACAAGGAGTTGATTCGATGAAGACTGTTATGGCGTTTATCGTGGCCGTGTTCGCGCTAGCTTGCCTGAGCGCCTCCAGCACGATGGCCGAGGCTGTAAAGCCTCAGGTCGCCGAAGGCTCGATCCAGTCCGTGGATCTCAAGGCCAAGACGTTCGTGCTCGGTGGCAAGAACGAAACTCAGACGACGTTCAAGGTTGCCACGCAGAGCGAAGGCAACCGGGAGGCCGCCAAGGTCCTTCTGGATGGCAAGAAAGCCTCGTTTGAAGCCGCGGTCCAGGCCGGCCGCAAGGTATCCGTGACCTACGTCAAGGTCGCCGACACTGACCTCTGGGTATGGAGCGTCGCGGTCACCTCGGCTGCAAAGGAACCCGACCGGGCGCGGTAATGTCTGTCTCTGGCGATTACATTCACGGCCGGGCCGCCTCATCGCGGCTCGGTCGTTTGTCCGTTTTGCCGATGCAGACAAAGGACGGCTTGCCAATGGAGCCCAGTGACCTTGTCCG
The DNA here is from genome assembly GCA_038213005.1 of Tepidisphaerales bacterium. GTDB lineage: Bacteria > Planctomycetota > Phycisphaerae > Tepidisphaerales > Tepidisphaeraceae > JBBQTU01. Next base: position 8,354 of record JBBQTU010000161.1, read on the forward strand.
CCAGTTCGTCCAGCACCGCGACGTGTTGTACGGCTACATCTTCGCACTGACCCGCGACCACCACGCGGCCGAGGAGATCCTGCAGGAACTGGGAATGTCCATCCTGACTGAGGCCAACCGCGGAACAACCCCCGACAGTTTCATGGCCTGGGCACGCGGCGTGGCCCGGCACCGGGTCGCCGACCACTACCGGCGCCTGGGCGCACGACGCCGGCACGAAGCGAGGTTTGAACAATTCGCCAACGCCGTGGACGTGGCCTTCGCCGAACAGGCGCCGACGCCGCAGGATAATCAGCAGCAACTCCAGTTCCTGCGAGAGTGCGTGGAGCGACTAACCCTGCGGGTCCGCACGATGATCGACCTCCGCTACCGGGGTGAGAAATCGATGGATGAGATCGCCGCGGCGATGCAGTGGACTGCTGGGTCGGTCAAGGTCGCCATGTCGCGTGCCCGCCGAACGCTGGGTGAGTGCGTCGATCGCAAACTCCGTAGCGAGGAGGGCTCGCGATGAACCTCGATCCACTTGACGACATCTTGGACGATTTTCTCCTGGGAAGCATCTCCGACGAGCAGTCGGCCCGGCTTCAGCAGGCCCTCCAGACCGACCCGGCCGCGCGTTCCCAGTTCGTGCGCAGTGTGCTGGCCGACGTGCGCCTTCGCTCCCTGGCCCGCAGCGGCGCGGTGCTCCCAGCGCCCGAGTCGCTGCCCGTCCGCAAGGCCGCCCAGTGGATGCCCTTCGGCGCCGGTGGCCTGTGGCGCCTGGCGTTCGCAGCAGCCGGCTTGCTCGCCGCCGGCGCCATCACGGTGCTTTACGTCACCCATCGCGATACCGGGACCGCTGCGCCCATCAAGGCCCCCGCCAGCGAAACAGCGACCGCCGACGGCTGGATCCGCTCTGCGGATGCGCAGGCTGGCACGTTCATCCTCGTCGGGCACGAGGACGACGCGCCGCAGATGAGGTTCCATGTTGGCAGAGCCACAGGAGAGCGGGAGACCACGATCTTCCTGGAGAACACCCACTCCGATTTCCAGACAGCGATCCAGCCGAACCGCCTCGCGAGGGTGACCTACATCAAAACAGGCGAAGGTCTGTTGGCACAAGAAGTCGACGTCATGTTGCCACCGGACCCTCAATAGCATTGACGCGAACATCGGTCGCCGCCGCCACCCGCCGCCAGGACCAGTGTCAGAGACAGAACCGAGCCCGCGATAGACAAGGCGATAGCCTTCATCTCGATCCAACTCCCCCTCTTGTCGACAGGATCATACATATCCCTGGCAACGGCATGTTCGCGGTCTTCCACCGCTGCAACGTCACAAAATGCGCCGGCGGCATCCGAGCATCGCGACGGCCGCCAGGCTGAGGATGCCCAAGCTTGCCGGTTCAGGAACAACCACCGAGATCGTCCCGTTGGTGATCGTCGAGCCAACCGGCGCCACCCCGTTCAGGAACCGGGTGCTGTAGCTGCCCGCAACGCCCTTCAGCAACAGGGGCTGCGTCGAAACGCTCAGCATCCCCGTCGTGTCAAACGTCACCGTAGCCAGCAGGCCGCCGCTGACACTGACCGGGCCGGACAGGTCCACGGTGCTCTGGCGAGCCAGCGGAAAACTCACCACGTCCGCCTGTGTGCCACCGCTGGCGAACGTTCCCGTC
>JBBQTU010000162.1:0-9951 GCA_038213005.1 Tepidisphaerales bacterium
AATTTGCAAGGACCCGTTGTGTTACCGGATGGGGTGCCACCCGTGCAATTTGGGTGTAACAGTCCAGATGATCCAGCCACGCAGTTGACGCCTGCCAATTTTACGATGGGGGCCTTCCTGGCATTGGCGGGCACCTCGGCGGGGTCAGAGTCTCATCCAAGTACTGTGACTCCGGATGATGCGTCGTTACGGTTTAAGAACACAACAGTGAGCGCTACCGTGAACGCGTCAAACTATGCGGTGACGGGGGACGCGAATGGCACGACCGATTCGACCATATGGGCCAAGCTGACGGCGGGGGGCTCCACGCTTAAGAAGCAGAACAAGACGATCGCAGGCAAGAGCGTGTCGGTTGTTACGGCCGTTGTCGAGGGTGTTCCTTACGGGGCCGCAAGTCCCCGGTCCACGTCTGCGCGGCCGGTGTTCTCCAATGTGAACTTCAAGAACTGCATCATCAACCGCGGCACCAACGCTCTGTTCATCAACTGCACGTTCGATGGCGTGACGTTCATTGACGGTGCCAAGACCATGGAGGATAGCTCGACTGCAACCTATACATTGGGAAACAATGTCCGTTTCATGGATTGCACGTTCACAGGTCCGATTGCGCAAGGAGATAAGTCGCAGAGTACCGCACCGGCGCCAACGAAGACCACCCTCCTCACGAACAACTGGGAGTTCAACGGCGCTACGACGATTGACTTTACCATGCCAGCCAAGGACGGCGTTGCCGACAGTGCCGCGCTGGCCCTGATCAAAGATCAAGCGACGATCATGGCGCCGCAGACCAATATCGAGATGGGCTCGTTCACGGCGCCGGGGGCCGCCAAGTGCAGTTTCCAAGGGGTCGTCGTAGCCGGCTTGTTCGATGTGCGCGGCGTTGCCAAGATCGACGGAAGCATCATCACACTGTACGACCGCAGCGCGGCCGACACACAGACGCTGGGCTACTTCGGTGCCAATGACAGTTCGAGCAACCAGGGCCAGCCGGACTCGGCCCTTCAGCAGGCGGGTGGCGCCGCCTACGGGAGTATCCATATTCGCTACAACCCGTATCGGACACTGCCCGATGGCATCAACCTGTGTGTGTCGCTGCTTCCGGACGCAACGACCTGGCGTGAGGTTGCCCCATGAACATGACACGAGGCCGACGCGGATTGAGTCTGGTTGAGGTGATGATGTCGATCAGCATCACTGTTGTGATAATGTTCGCCATGTTCCAGGCGCTTACTGCATCGTTCAACGCATTTCGGGTCAACCAGTCGCAGGGGATGCTGACCATGCGGACCCGAATGGTATTGATGCGGATGCTGGACCACATCCGCGCCACCAATGCGCACGAGCCCAAAACGAGCGCCAAGAAGGACGACTTTGTTGCCGCCGGCGAACCGGTGAATGACAACGGAATCGTGCTCAGTGAGACCCAGAGCGATGGGTCCAAGATCATCTTCACTTACTGGCTGGACACGAGTAATGCCGCGAACAACCAATTGAAGATGACTCGGGCACCCGGAAACGGCAGCACTATTGCCACGAGCAATACCGTATTGCTTAACGGCGTTTCCACCTTCAAGGTCACAATGTGGTCGGGCAAGAGCGATCCGGTCAACATGGCGACCAATGACATTCTGTTGCAGGCAACGATCATCCTGCAGGCCAATGAGCAGACGCGCGGGCAGGTGACGGGCTATCGAATCACGGGCAGTAATGCGACGCCGGACTCGGTCACCTTGTGTGGATCTTCCGTCCCGCGACAGAATGCGTGGTCGGGACAGGATCTCAGTTTCACCATCAAGAAGATACTCACGCAGACCCATTAGGGTGTCGGACTCTTCCACATGGACGCCGGAACCGGGCGTGTGTTTCTCCTGTGGGGAGGTCGCCACCGACCGGCATCGGGGCCTGCTATTGCGCGCGATGCCCCGGAGCGGCGAGGCGTTGGCGGCGGGCGTTGGAGCAGTAGGGGTGAGAGGCCGGCGATGCCCAGGAGGAGGGTGGTGGCTTCGGGGACGGCGTTGTAGTCGTATCGCAACACCATATCCCCCTGGCCGCTGCTACCACCGAGAGAACCCGAGTCCGCCAAGTATATCAGAGAAAAGTGATACGGCTGCACCTTCGCGCCGGTAAACCCGCTGAGGGGCAGTTGGCGGATGCGTCATAGTGTCGCGGTGTTGCGTCTGGTGGCGGGTGTATCGCCCGCCTTACCAGGAAGCAGGCTCATGTGGGGCTGGGCGGCTGTGGCCGGGCCTGCTGGCACCGGAGCCAAGTGAATGAGTCTCCGGCCACCGTGGTTGAACCTGCTGGCCCGATGATTGCTTACACCGGGCTGAAGCGGCGTTTACGGCTTGCCGCCGTGAATGCACTGGAGAGATCTATGGCTAGTGAATCCCCAAATCATGGGCGCGACGGGCTTAGAGATTGCGGAAGGTGCGAATCTGGCACATCGGGAAGTGTTTCGGACAGTGATGTCGGAATTATCTTGCTTACGGGCGGCGTTGGCCCTATAACGACAGTGCTGCCAGTGGGAGAGGGTAGACAGGAGTATAGAATGCGCGCTATCGAGCTGAACCGTCGGTCTTTTCGACGCGGGTTTACGCTACTTGAGGTGATCCTCGCGACGATTATTGTTGGGACAGGTATCACGGCTGCCATGCAGCTATTCGTGACATGCACTCAGCAGAATCAGACGGCCGTGGGGATGACCGTCGCGATGAACCTGGCGAACAACATCCAGGAATATACGGCGATGTCCGCCTATGCCGATCTGGCCGCTTTTGACGGGGCGACTTACAACCCGCCGAAGGACGCGGGGTGGGCGGACCTCAACGACAATATGCTGGGTGCCGGGCGGGGGCTTGGTCGCTATACACAGAAGGTGCATGTGTCTCCAGTGAAGAAGTCAGACCTGACATCGGCGACGTCGGGCAATGCCGACGAAGGGGTGCTGAAGGTGGTGGTGGAGGTCTGGTACAAGCCCAATGCCGCGTCGCCATCGGCGATGGTCTACAGCATGAGTTTTCTCCGATTTAATAACCAGACTGCTACATGAGGGATAGGGACGGAGGGACGGAGGGACGGAGCGACGAAGCGACGAAGCGACGAAGGGATGGAGCGACGAAGGGATGGAGGCGCGGTAGTGGGGCGAGTCGTTACGCGGGAAGAGGTATGATGATGTGCGGGGCTCAAAATCAAATGCGTCGTGGGCGTCGCGGTTCGGCGGCCGTCCTGGCGATGATCTATCTGGTGCTGATGAGCGTGCTGGCGATGACGATGGCGGCGGTGGCGTCGCTGAACATCCGCACGGCGTCGAATCATTCGGATGTGGAACGGGCGCGGGCGACGGCTGAGACGGGGCTGCGCTGGCTTGGCTGGAGGTTCGGCAAGATGAGCCTGCCGCAGACAGAAGTGGGCACGATGACCAATGCGGTGGCCAAGACGCTGTGGCCAACGATCCAGGCGACGATCACGAGCGACCTGGCCGGGATGTCTCCGGCTCCGACGGTGGTGGATGACAATACCCATGCCACGGGGGGGCTGAAGATTGGTCCGATGGCCGGCCCGGATGGCAGCACGTTCACGCTGGAACTCTGGCAGACGCCCAGTGCCGAGCGGGTGGTGCAGGTCAAGGCGACGGGTGTTGCCCGGGATGCCCGGCGGGCGCTGTCGATGGAGTTTTACCTTCAGAAGACGATGAAGTACGGGGTCATTTCGAGGATTCCGATTCAGCTTGGGAAAAATACGACGGTCGATGGGGATATCTGCATGGCGGCGACTCCCGGCGGATCAACGCCGCCGGTGCTGGCGATTAGCGATTTCCGGTTTACCAGTGGAACGACAACTGCAGTGGCTCTGGATAACCAGGTCAATGCGCTGCAGGCGTATCTCAGGACGCACAACCCGTCGCACGACAACCGGCTGAGTGCCGACGCGGCGACGCTGGCGGCGCTTCGCGGCAGTAGTGGGACGCTGTCGGCCGTCACGGACTATAACACCGATGGCTACATCGATGAGTCCGATCTTTTCCTCATGTACTTTGACAACGACGCCAACGCGAGGGTTTCGCAGGCGGAATTCAGCGCCAAGGCACCAAATGACCCGAACCTCTTCCGCATGCAGGATGAATGGACCAAGCCTTGGAACTCCAATGAGGCCAGGCCCAGCCCCGATCCGTATCTAGATGGGTATGTCGATCGCAGCGACCAATACGCCAAGGTTCGCGGGCATATCCGTGTTCTGGAGACCGAGGATCATCTGAAAACGCGTCTGGGCAACACCAAGATCGCCGACGTGATTCAAGGGCCGATCTCGCCGCCGGACGCGGGTGCGCCGGTGGAATTTGATGCTTCGGATCTATCGAGCTATGCGCTGACACCGGGCGATTTCAAGATGACGGAGTTTCTGAAACTCAGCGGCCCGCGGTCGGGGGTTACGGAGACTCATCCAACCGGAACAGCGACGGCCGATGCGACTCGCTCTTTCGCCAACACGAAGGTCACCAACGCGGACTTCAACGGTACGGAGTCGGCGGCGAACATAAGCAAGCTGACGGCCGGCGGTTCGACGCTGATCTACACGGGTTCGACGGTGACGGGGGTGACAGAGAACGTTCCCTATGGCAGCACGACGGCCACCCGACGATCCACGGTGACCCGGCCGGTGTTTTCGAACATGGCGTTCAACAATGTCATCCTCAGCAAGGGGACCAACGCCCTGTTTATCAACTGCACCTTTGACGGGGTGACGTTTGTGGATGGCAAGTACAACATGGCGAAATCGACCGCGGGCTACGCCGACGGCAACAACCTGCGTTTCGAGGGTTGCAGTTTCACAGGCCCCATTGCCCAAGGCGATACGACGACATCGGGTCACGTCGCCGAGGCACCTAATTCGTACACTGACTACACCAACTCGTGGGAGTTTACCGGCGCTACGGGATTTGACCTGAGCGTGGCTGCGGGCGACACGAGCCCGCTGGCGGTCATCAAGAAGCAGGCGACGATCATGGCGCCGCGGACGAACATCGAGATGGGGTCGTTTAAAGCTCCAGGGCAGGCCACGTGCAGTTTCCAGGGGGTTGTGGTGGCAGGGTGCTTTGACGTGCGAGGCATCGCCGACATTGACGGGACAATCATTGTGGCCGACACGGCGGCAGGCAACTGCACGCTGGGCTATTTCGGCGACAATGACAACTCCACCAACAGTGGTCAGCCAGATCCGTCGATGGTGGCCGGGTCGTACGGGAAGATCCACGTCCGCTTCAATCCATTCCGCAGTCTGCCCAACGGGATCAACATGCGGGTGACTTTGCTGCCGGATACGACCAGTTGGCGGGAGGTGACCCCATGAGGCGCAGTCGGACCCATGATCGACGCGGATTCAGCCTGGTCGAGGTGATGATCGCGCTGACGATCACTGCGATGCTGATGGGCGCGATCGCTCAGGCGGTGAAGGCGTCGTTTGACGCGTTTCGGATCAACCAGTCGCAGGCGATGCTGACGATGCGCGCCCGGGTGGTGCTGATGCGGATCATCGACCAGATCCGGGCCAACGGTGAGCAGATGCCGCTGCACGTGACCAGCCAATACACAACGTCGGGAACGCCGATCGCGCGTCAGGCGGATGGGACGGGCGGAGACACGGGGATCATCGTGACGGTGCCGCAGGGCGACGGCGTCACCAGCATTGACTTCACTTATTTCTGGGACTCGGCGAGCCAGACGCTGAGGATGACTCGCGCGGTCTACAATGTCACAAATCCATTGTCGCCCGTGGTGCTCTCAACCACCACGCAGTCGCTGCTGCACGGCGTGACGGATTTTAATGTGTCGATGTGGCCGGCGAAGAACCCGCGGAGCCTGCCGGCGTCGACCACCTATGACATCATGACGCGCGCGGCGATTGTGATGACGGTGGTTGAGACGGCGCCGCAGAGGATGGGCGCGGCAACGAGCATCACGATCTCGGGATCGGCCGTTCCGCGTCAGAACGCGTGGACGGGCGACGCCCTGCGATACTCCATCGACCAGATGCAGGAACAAGAAGCAAAGTACAACTGAGTCCACACCAGGGCACGGGTAATCGTGAGCAGTGGACGTCGGAGGTGTTCGCACTGCGACTACAAAGTCTCAGCTACGTAGAAGCGACTTTGTAGTCGCTTTTCGGCCCATACGACCAGCCCGCGAGGGCTCTTGCGATTGCCCTGAAATCGGCTCGCCACAAGGCCTATGATTGCCCATGACACGCACGCTTGGTGTTTCAATCATCGTAACTCTGCTTGGCGGCAGCCTGTTGGCGGCCGACGCGGCAGAACCTACCAAAGGGGAGCAATCCATGGCTACCACGCAACCTTCAGCATCCGTGCGCAAGGCCGGCGAAAAGGCGCCCGCATTCACGCTGGATTCCACCAGCGGCAAGCCAATCCGTCTGAGCGACTTTGCCGGCAAGACCGTCATCCTCTACTTCTATCCCAAGGCCGACACGCCGGGTTGCACCCGCGAAGCTTGCGGATTCCGCGACGCCCAGGCCGAATACCACAAACGCGGCTTTGTGGTGCTGGGCATCAGCCCCGACCCATTGGCCGATGTGGAGAAATTCGCGACAAAATACAGCCTGAACTTCACGCTGCTGGCCGACACGGACCATGCCATTGCTGAAAAATACGGCGTCTGGCAGAAGAAGACCATGGCGGGACGGGAATTCATAGCCGCGGCTCGAACCACCTTCATCATTGGCCCCGACGGGACGATCCTTCACACCTTCGAGAACGTCAAGCCCGACGGACACGATCAGGAAGTGCTGGAATGGCTGGCCCAGAGCTCGCAATGGTCCGGCCCGGTACACGGGCAGGATTCACGCGATGTTGGGCATTCCCACACCGGCCGCTAACGTGATATAGTTAATCTCGTCCGGGGAGAGCGGACAGCGAACCCTCGCACCGCCGTGCTTGGCATGGCGGTTGCTCTGGCCGAGTCCGCCTGTTTGCTCAAAACATCTATTTTTCTCAGGGAGTATCGTCATGGCAACCAAGCGTTCAAATAAGAGTCAGACGTCAGCCTCTGTCGGCCAGCCGCCCGCTCCGGGCAATCCGTCATCCGTGCCCGCCAGCCAGACTCGAGCGGTCAGCAGCTCATTTCCGGGCAATCGCTCGGCCGTGAGCGCCGCGCCACAGGGCGCCCAGGTCGGCCGCGATGCAATCGCCCGCCGGGCATACGACATATGGAAGTCCGGCAAGGGCGGTACTGAGCTGCAGAACTGGGCACAGGCCGAGAAGGAACTTCGCACCAGCAAGTAGCGGCTGCCGGCCAGCGAATGGTGGACGTCGCGGAAGAGCCTATTCCTGCCCGAGCTTGCGGTAATACTCTTTCAGCGGCTCGCTCCAGGCGGCCGGAAGTTTCCCTTTCATCGCGTCGCCGATGTCCTGCTCCAGTTTGTGGTTGCCGGATGGGGTTGTATCTCGCTGTACCGATATCTCCCCGCCCACCAGCGTGTGGGATGTGTCCATCGCATCCAGCAGGACATCGCGGCGGCGCAGGGCGTTCTGATAGCGGTTGCTGTGCAGGTCGCTCTCAACCCGCCGCATGATCGCGATGGATTCCAGCAGTTTGAAGCTGTCGTATCGTCCGACCTGGTATTGCAGGTTCAGCCGCTCTGCCGAGTTGCGGATCTCGGCCTGCTTCTGCGCCAGGCGTTCCATCTCCTGCTTGATCTTCGGAGGTACCGGGCCTTCCAGCCCCGCGCCGCCCTGGCCAGAGACTTTGCCGCCGCCGGTGGCGCCGCCGACAGGGTCCTTGCTCTCGTCTTTGATCTGGCCCTGCTGGAATGCCGTGGGATCCAGCCGCGTCGGCGTGTTGCGCCCGCCCTTGCCGGTGGCCGTCTCCTCGACGAACTCACCCTGGCTCTTGCCGCTGCGGCCTTCGCCGGCCCGGCCACCCATTTCGTTGTTATTGGGTAACTGATTCCCCGTGACGCCCTTGGCGCTCATGTCGTCGATCGGGCCGTCGGCCGCATCCCAGCCGGCACCTTTGTCCAGAGAGTCATGCCAGTTGGCATTGGCATCCTCAATGTCGTCGAACAGATCCTCCTGCTGTTCCATCAGCTCGCCGACCATGTCCTCCAGTTCCTTGGGCAGCTCCGACATCGGCGTGTCGGTCTTCTCGGTCGGGTCTTCCTGCGTCCACTTCTGCCGGTCTGGCGCATTCGCCAGCCACTTCTCAAGATTCGAACTGACCTCCTTCGCCAGTTCCAGCCCCATCTCCTCCTTCGAGATCGCCATCTCCACAGCCTTGGCCTTGAGCGCATCCTTCGCCATCGTCACTTCGCTGTAGACCTCCAGCAACTCCTTCATCAGCGACGAATTGGCCATGTCCTGCTCGGCCACATTTGAGAAGTCGCTCACCTTCTGCTGCATGAAGGCATCCAGCTTCTCCTGGGCCATCTTCAATTCTTCCAACGCCTTCTTGTCCTTGTCGTCGAAGTTGTCCACCGGCTTCTTCGCCAGATTTGTGGTCTGATCGAGGATTCGCTGCTGCTCCTTGATGAACTCCTTGAGCGCCTCGTCCAGCTTTTTGAACGCCTCGGGCGGCGTGCTGAGGTCGCCCCCCTGCTTGCTGGTCTGCTGGGTCGACGGCTCAGGCTGCAGTCGCAGCATCGCCAATAGCGTCTCCAGCGTCTGCATGATCCGCCGCTGCCGCGTCTGAAGCTCGCCCGCGGTCTTCACCTGCTGCTTCTCAACCGGCTCGGCCATCGCCGCTTCGGCCAGGTCGACCGCTTCCTTCGCCACACCGCCAACCATCACCAGCAGCGTCTTCTGCACGATGCGAGTCTGGTTATCAAACTCAAATGTCTCGGCCGTCGTCTGCATCAACGTGCGCAGGTCCGACTGCCCAAGCTTCACCGCCGGCAAGCCCGCGCGCCCCTTCATCGCCAGCGTCGTCTCGTGCAGCGTCTGCTGCTGCTTGAGCATCTCCCTCAGACGCTGGCGCAGCCGATCCATCTTCTGCTGCTCGTCTTTGGCGATCTGCCCGGGATCGCGGAAGCGGATCTCGTATCGCTTGCTCAGCGTCGCCTGCGGCCCGGCATCTTTGCGCAGATAGCTCAGATCGCGATTGTCCGTCGCCTCAACCTGCAGCCAGACCGACTCACCATGCCTGGCCCATTCGGGCTTCAGTTTCACGACTGCGGAGAACTCCGTCGCCACCGGCCGCTGCGTCAACGCCTGCGATGCCGCCGCTTCCATCGGCTGATCCGACGAATGCGTCAGCAGCACCCGACCCCCCGACAGCCCATGGTCATCCTTCAGTAGCGCCTCAACCCGCAGGTCCTGCGTCGGCGCAATCGTCGTGTCCTGCGTCGGCCACTTCATCTCGATCGTCGGCGCGGCATCCTTCGTGCAATGCACCACCAGCGGCTCCTGCGGCAGCCGAGCCATGATCTGCCCGGCTCCATCCGTCAGCAGCAGAGAGACCGGCGTGTCGTCGGCGACAGTAATCGTCGCCGTGAAGCGCTGGCCGTCGGCCGACGCCGTTGCAGCACCCGCCGCCGCCTCACCCGCCTGCAGCATCGCGCCCTTCACCGCCACATCCAGGTCAAATCCCAGTTCCACCTTGCTGCCCTCAAGCACGGTGATCGCCGTCTTGCCAAGTTCCTCCGCCTTGATCGCCTGCTTCAAAGGCGCCGCCCGCGTGTAGAGCGGAGGCGCCGCCGTCACGCTCACCGATGCCAGTTGCACCTGCTTCACCACCTGCACGCGATACCAGCTTGTCTGCGAGTCGCCGATCTCCAGGCGATACTCCAGGGGCTCATCCACGTGTTCGATGCGATAGCCGTAATAGGTCTTCCGGTCCGCCGTCGCAGAACTCGACATCGCCGCCGGCGCCACGCCACTTCGCAGCACAACCCGCCCGGACGCAAGACTGCCCCCTTCGGCGATCGCGCTGATCTCCAGCGACTGCC
>JBBQTU010000163.1:0-9904 GCA_038213005.1 Tepidisphaerales bacterium
TGGCGGCGAGCATGTTCTTGAGAACGGTAGCGTCCCTGGGCAGTTTCACAGGCACCTTTCTGAACTAAACGATACAGCTTAGCACCAAACCAGAGGAAACTCAATGGTGCGACAAAAGAAAAATGGCCGCAAAGGCCCAAATGACTCCGCCGGCCGCTTTCCTCGCCTCAATCACTCAGTCTTCAGGTGCGAGAAATGTTTATTCGTCAGGGCTGAGTCGAGGCAGCCATCCCCGAAAGGCAACAACCATTGACCGGCAGACATCGCTGGATATGCTTCACCCGCGAAGGATGGAACCTTCGCCGTATGCATGGGGGACCGATGAGGCAACGTGAGCACCCGCTACGCGATTGATCGGCTGTTTCCTTTCAGGGATGGTTTCCATGTTCCGCTTCAGGCGCGTCAGTGTGTTGTTTGCTCTGATTCTGGGCCTGTCGGCGCGGATGGCGGTTGCCGACCTCTTCGAACTCCCCGATCCGGGGTCGTCGGATACTGCGGGCTCTGCCACCGTGCCGTCGACCCTCCGGCTGCGCGACCGCCAGCGGGCGACCCAGGCTACGCTCACCGAGCATGCCGTCTACTATGCGTTCACCGAACTGGGGATCGGCCCCGAGAAACAGGCCGAGGTCACGCTGAAACTGGCGCAGACCGAGTCGGTCAGGGCCGTGGCGCCGGACAAAGCGTTCGTCGCTGCAGTGCGCGTTGCCGGCCGGATTCAGAGCGAGATGAACCGATGCGCAGGTCCTGCCGGGGCGGCGGCGCGGAGCGTTCTGCGCGAGATCGCCACGCATCGCACGGCCCTGCCCATGTCGGCCGGGGCGCCGGCCGATGCGGCCGCACGCGTGGAGCAGGCCATCGCGGCCGCCAAGGCGGTGATCGTCTCCCAGCACCCCCGCTTCGAATACACCCGCTGGCTCGAAGAAGCTCTGGCGGAACTTGCGAAGGACCCCGCCTGAGGTCTGGCGACAGGGCAGACGCGCAGGTCTTCGTCGTCCCACCTCCGGCCTCGAAGGCTTTCGCCAGAGTTGTCGCGGCCTGCCTACTTGACTCTCTCGCCAGAAGAACCCACCTGAGCAAGCGGTGCCGTTCCCCTCCAGCCGGGAGTGCCCGGAAAAACGGGCACGCCCGCCACAAACGCCCGGGAGACCCGCCTTGTGTTTATTTGTGTTGTCCATATTGTTCCACTGGTATGGCGGACCGGCGGATTATCGACGAAGTGCGGAAGTGGTACTTCGAGGTTTGGAACGAGCCGAATCTCACCGGGTTTTTCAGGGGCACACGCAGCGAAGATTACGAGCTATCAGGGGATTGTGAAGCCGACGTTTCATGCGTATCGCTTCCTTCATTCACTCGGCGAGGAGATGCTGCATCAGTCGGCGGGCATCGCCATCAGCCGGCACCGCGCGAACGGAAAGATCACCGCCCTGCTGTATCACTATCCCAGCGAGTTCCGCGATGCCCCGCATTCGGCGCCGACGCCAGAGGAGGCCCAGCAGACGCTGGCGACGGGCTCGGCCCGCGTGTTTGAGATCACCCTGAATGACCTGTCTGCGGGCGCGGCGTTTGAACTCGAGACAGTTGACGATGAGCATGGCTGGGCCATCCCGGCATGGAAGGCGATGGGCAGTCCGCCGGTTCTGGATCGGAAGCAGACGGAGATTCTGCGTGAGGCGGCGCGAGATACCGCGAGGCAAGTCCTGCGTGTCGACGCAGCAGGTACGCTGCAGGTGCGTCTGACCGCCGGGCCGTGGGCAATGCTGCGTCTGCGGCAAATATAGGCCGGCCGGCGCGGGGATCACGCTTCGCACCCAACGCCAACGCATGGCCCAAAACGCCAGGCAGCACCTCAGCCACGACGACGAGGCCGAATCCGGTCGGCGAGCGGGGGACGTACGTCCCCCGGTTGAGCACCCCAGCGCTCCCTTTCTCGCTACCGGCCCGTAGAACGTGGCCTCGACGCCCGCGATCTTTGGCACCCTTGGCTTTGCCGCGGCCAAGACGGATCGCTTCACGCGCTGCGCGGCGTTCTCGACAGGCAAAGGGAGTAGCTGTTTACCCTCCGTCTTTCCGTAGTGCGTGGCGTCCACACCCGCACATAAACACCAGGTGCATGGACGTGCAGGTCACCTGGATCACCCCCCCCAGCAGCCACCGCGCCAGACCACGCAACGCCTGTTCTGATTGTCGCCCTACCTCGTCGCCGCGCCAATGCCAATGGTATTACAGCCACTGGTATTATGCTTTGACCCCCAATCCGGCTTCCTGTAGCTTCAGTGGCCTGCGTCCTGTGGAAGCAGAGGCGGCGCAGCCGTCAGTCGGACGGCGACACCACGGGACAGCACGCCCCCGCGCCGCTCCCCAAGTGGCGCCGGCCGCCCATCCGCTCCTCGCCAAGCACGCGACCCTCGCAGCGACACACCCCAAGCGCCAACCGGCCGAACAGTAGTGCGAGGCGTCCCCGTCCGCACATGAATTACGGGTGAGTACTCGACGGGAGCCGTCGACCGAAAGCATTCAATACCACTAAGTGCGTCCCCTTCAGCTTCCCCAGCCTTCGCCACGCACCGTGTACTCCAGCCCCAACGCCTTGACCGTCTGGCTGTTCCTACGGTTCATCACATGGTAGATCTCTCCCGCGACAACACTGCCACCTGTGGCGCTGTGGCACGTGGTTGTGGCGTCAGCGGCAGGCTATGCTGCCCTGAATGTCCCGATTCGATACTCGCCACTAGGAAGCCGTGCGATGACTTCCAAGCTTCCTCCCAGCGCCGCGACCAGGCGTTGCAGGGTGGACAACTGAACGTCCTCCTGCGCCTCCATCTTGGCGACCGCCGGCTGCGAAACGCCAAGTCGAGTCGCCAGATCACGCTGCGACAGGTTCTCGGCCTTGCGCAGTTCGGCCAGCATCAGGCGAGTAAGTTCCGCCTTTACCTTTGCGTCAATCTTGCGCCGCCGGGTCGGCGAGACGGTCGCCCTGAGCGATGAAATGGGATGATGTCCTGCCATTATCGTAACCCTTCACACCGAATGGCATCCTGTTCGCCGCCGTTCAGCGATTCCCACCACGCGTGAAACTCGTCGGTGTATTCCACGTCCCACATGCTAAGGTTATAACCTTATGGTTATCGCCGGTCAATCCTGCTTTCCGACCAGTTCTCTGCGCTCAGCACCCATCCGTGAGCCGGCCATGGTCAGGATGCGGCCAAGTGGTATATTGTCGCCAGTGCTCGCGCCGACTGGGGTCGGCCTGCGTACACCAACGGCGAAGGGACGGAAGTCCACATGCGAATCAAACAGAGCGTCTGCATACCTATCTTGAGGCCCCAAGGCATGACCCTGGCGGCTTTCGTCGCTGCGGTCGCCGAGATCGGCTACGACGGCGTTGAGGTCTGGGGGCGCGATGGCGATTTTGAAGAAACCGCGGCCCTGGCAAAGCGATTCAAGCTGGCGTTTACCAGCATGTGCGGCTCGGGCTCCCTCAATAATCCGGCCGAGCACGATCGCGCTGAGGCAGAGCTCAAGGCATCCATCGACATCGCCGCAGGGGTGGGGATGCGCGGCGTGATCTGCTTCAGCGGAAATCGCCGGGAAGGCCAGAGCGACGCCGAGGCCATTGATGCCGTGGCGCAGGGCCTGCTGCGGATTGCACCCTACGCCGAGGCAAAAGGCGTCAACGTGAACATGGAGGTACTGAACTCAAAGATCGACCACATCGGTTACCAGTGCGACCATACAGCCTGGGGCGTGGCGGTGTGCGAGAAGGTCAATAGTCCGCGAGTGAAGTTGCTCTACGATATTTACCACATGCAGATCATGGAAGGCGATGTGATTCGCACGATCCGGGACAACATCAAATGGATCGGGCACATTCACACTGCGGGCAATCCCGGCCGCAATGATCTGGATGACAGCCAGGAACTGAACTATACCGGCATCTGTCGCGCGATCGCCGCGACAGGCTATGATGGGTATGTCGGCCAGGAATTCCGCCCCAAGGGCGACGTGATTGCCGCCATGCGGCAGGCGAGAACGATCTGCGACCAGGGATAGCATGAGTTGGCGATAGGATGATTGGCCACAGACCACAGGGATCGAGAAGGAGTTGAACATGTTGAAGCGGAGCTTCAGTGTCGCGGTGCTGCTGATGGGCCTTTGCGTAAGCCTGCCGGCACAGGATACCTCGGCGCTGATCAACCAGGCGTTGGACCAGCCGGTCAAGATGCAGTTTGACACCGTGCTACCCGAGGCAATGGCGACGATCGCCAAGACCACCGGCGTCCGGATCGAGGCCGAGGCGGCCGTCTGGGACCTGCTGCCATGGGGCCAGCAGACCAACATCAATGCCAAGATCGAAAACCAGACCCTCCGTCAGGCGCTGGACGCCATCACCCGCAAGCTGGGGTTGGTCTACGTCCTGAAGGATGAAGCCATCGAACTGCAGCCGATGCCCGCCTTGCAGCGCCTCGGGCGCCGGGCCACCATCCAGGAGCTTCAGTCGCTGGACCTGCTGTCCGGGCAGTCGCTGGACCTGAAGATCGACCGCCCCACCGTCAAGCAGCTCGTCGATGCCGTCGATGTGCGGCTGGTCGCCACCAAGAGCCCCTTCGCCGTGGAGTATCGCCCCGGCGAAGCCATCCGCGCCGACAAGACGCTGTCGGTTCCACGTAATGCCACGCTCGCCGAGGCACTGGAAACCATGACCCGCGAGACCGCCCTCACCTGGTATCCCTGGGGCAAGACCATCCTGATCGTCCCCAAGGAAGATCAGATCCGCAGTCAACTCGCCAAGACCCTGACGCTGCGCTATCCCGGCGTTGAAGTCTCGCAGGTACTCAACGAGCTGTCGGACCGGTCCGGCGTGAAGTTCGAGATGGAGCCTGGGGCGATCCAGCGCATCCCGCCGGAGTTCCGCATCATCCACCTGGTGCTGGACAACTCATCGGTCACGCAGGCCCTGGAGACCCTCTCGGGCTTCACAGGCCTGGGCTATGTCGTCACGCCGCGAGGCATTTATCTCTGGAACCAGTCCAGTACCCCGGCCACCTCGCGAGACCCGATCGTCGGCATGATCACCCTGCCGGATTCCGGCATGGTGATTTTTGTGCCGCAGTCGCAGGTGCCGCCGGACATGCGCGACTACTTCAAACAGCAGACCCAGAAGGAACTGGAAAAGG
This sequence comes from Tepidisphaerales bacterium, assembly GCA_038213005.1. GTDB lineage: Bacteria > Planctomycetota > Phycisphaerae > Tepidisphaerales > Tepidisphaeraceae > JBBQTU01. The sequence goes on from JBBQTU010000163.1 coordinate 5,175, forward strand.
TCCGCCAGCTCATGGCCGAGCAGGGCTTCAAACCCACGACCACGACGACCCGGCCGGCGAAATAGAGTCGATGTGTGCAGCGTGTGCAGCGTGTGCATCGCCAACGGGTGTCGCATTTTGCGTGCCCCCCGCTCTGAGCGGTGAACATGAAGCCCCAAGTGCGATTGGCCTGTCGATGAAACTCCCCTATCACATTGCCGCCGTCAGCTATCTCAACACCCGTCCCCTGATCGAGGGACTGGACACGCGGACCGACGTCGAGCTCCATCTCGCCGTGCCGGCCCGACTCCTTGACCTGCTCCTCTCGGGCCAGAACGATGTCGCCCTGCTGCCCATCATCGACTATCAGCGTGTGGACAATCTCGTGATTGTCCCGGGCTGCTGCATCGGCGCAGACGGGGCGGCGCTGACGGTGCGCATCTTCAGCCGCGTGCCCATCGCACAGATTGGCACCCTGCGGCTCGACACCGAAAGCCACAGCTCCAACGCGCTGGCCCGCATCCTGCTGAGCGAAGTGTATGGCCTGCGGCCCGCGATTGCCGAGGGCGACGCCGATGCCATCGTCTATATCGGCGACAAGGTCATCACCCGTCCCCCGGCCGACATGCCCTACGACATCGATCTGGGACAGGTATGGAAACAGTGGTCCGGGCTCCCGTTTGTCTTTGCCGCATGGCAAGGCCCGCGAGACCGCATCTCCCAAGGGCTGGTCGATGCTCTGATGACCGCACGCCGGGAAGCATTGGAGCGGATCGACGTGATCGTTCAGCAGTACGCCGTGCCGCGCCGCTGGCCGGCAGACCTGGCCCGGCGCTACTTCCTCGAGATCCTCCAGTACGAACTGGACGTCTCCCCGCACTCGCCGCAGCGGCAAGCCATCGAACAATTCCATCAGCTCGCCGCCAGGCACGGGATCATTCCCTCGCCCGCCCGTCCACTGGAAGTCTGGGAACCCACGATGGAGGCCAAGCCGCAGCGATAGACCGGTACGTCAGCAGTTCGCCACCCAAACGATATGCCGATTCATCCCGTGACATCCCTGGACGATCCCCGACTTGCCCTCTACCGCAATGTCAAAGACACCGAACTGGCTCGCGAGGGCGACCGCTTCGTGGTCGAGGGGCACTTCGTCGTGCAGCGCCTGCTCGCCAGCGGATTCCCGGTCGAGTCGGTACTGCTGGCCGAGCGGCAGCTTGAGCTGATGCGGCCGGGCATCCCCGAGACGGTCCCCATTTACGTTGCCTCCAACGCGGTGCTGAACCAGATACTGGGCTTCCCGTTTCACACCGGCGTAATCGCCATCGCCAGGCGTAAGCCGCTGTATATGCTCGAACAGGTGCTCGCCCCGGGCGACTCGCCGCTGATGCTGGTGATCCTGCCCGATCTCTCGGGGCTGCAGAACATGGGCTCGATCATCCGCGTGTCGGCCGCCTTCGGGGTCGACGCAATCATCCTGGGCCCTGGGTGTGCCGACCCGTTCTATCGTCTCAGCGTGCGGGTCTCGATGGGGACGGTCTTCAAGGTCCCCATCATCCGCTCGATGGATCTCGAAGCGGACCTCGTCAGCCTGCACCGCGACTACGGCGTGCAGCTCGCCGCCACGGTGCTGGATGACTCGGCGGAGGATCTTACCCATGCCAGGCGCGATGGCTCGGGCAAGAGACTAGGCCTGCTCTTCGGCGGCGAAGGTTACGGCCTAAGCAAAGAGGTGGTCGCGCTATGCCAGCGGAAGCTCACGCTTCCCATGCGTATGGGCACAGACTCGCTGAACGTGGGAGTCTCGGCCGCGGTATTTCTGTACCATTTCACGCACGTTGCCCCGCCGGTCAGTTAAGGCGGTAGAGCGCGGTATTGAGCACGGTGGCGAAAGCCACCCATGCGGCGTAGGGCAGCAGTAGCGCGGCCGCCGGGCGAGAAACCGGCCAGGCGGCCACGATGGTCGCCACAATCAGCGCCTCCATCACGACGATCACCGCCAGCGCCCAGCCGATCTCGTGCCAGCGGAAGAACATGGGAGTCCAGAGCGCATTGAGCACGAGCTGCGCGACAAACAGCAGGATCGCCCATCTGGCCTCGCCCCATCCGGCCCGCAGGAGCAGCCACAGCGCAACGCCCATCATCGCGTAGAGAATGGTCCACACCGGCGCGAAGATCCACCCCGGCGGGTTGAAGCCGGGCTTGGCGAGCGACTGATACCACGGGGAGTTTCCCGTCGGGCTGCTGAGCACGCCGATCGCCCCGGCCGACTGGCAGAGGACAATACACGCGACGATCGTGAGCGCAGACCAGAAGGTCTTCATGAGCGCATTCTACCCGCCCAGTCAGGTTACGGCGACATCCTTGTGCTCCACAAACGCTGCCGGCGTTCGCCGGGGCGGACGCATATCCTGGATCATGCACGCTTGGGCGTCGCAGACCGACGGTTGCGCCGGCCGGGTCGGTTGAAGCGCGGTCAGGCGGCCAGGGCACGCGAGAGGGTCGCGAGCCGGGACCGGGCTGGGGCTGACCAGCGCCGGGCGTGGCGTGGAAGGCGGGCGACGCGGATGGCTCGGCCGCGGCTGCGCTCGACAGGGCGTTCCCAGAGAATAAAGTCTTCGCCGTACCAGTGGTTTTTCACGGTTGCGAAGGGCTGGAAGCCGAGACTGCACAGCAGGCTGTGCGAGGCCTTGTTGCCCATGTTGGAGTCGCACCAGAGCTTGTGGCAGCCGCGACGGGCGGCGGTGGTGACGACTCGCTCAAGGAGTTGGCGGCCGATGCCGTGGGCTCGCCATGCCGGATCGACGCCGTACCACTCAAGCAGGAGCAGGCCATCATCGCGACGGCTGACGCAGAAGCCGACGGCATGGTCGTCGGCGATAGCGACCAAGACGGCGTCGGGGTCGTCCTTGACCAGTGCGCGGATCATGGAGGCGGTGTACTTGGCGGCCTCGCCGCAGCGTTCGCGGACGCTGCAGATGGGGAGACTTCGGATCACTTTGCGCATGAGCCGGCTGGTGGTGACAGCCTCGTCGATGCGCATCCGTCGGAGCTGGATTGTAGTGGCCATATAAGTTTGAGCCGCCTCGCATCCAGCCGACGGCCCCGAGGGGCAGGCGGCCTGTATGTTGACGCGAATCAGGCTCATCTCTCGGCCAGCCGACGCTACTTGCCCTGCTGGGCTGACCGCTCGAGGCGGGGGTTCGTTATGTAACCCCGCATTGGCGGCTTCGGTGGCGAGCGCCGGCCGAAAGACTGGAGTATTGTCCCTCGCCGGCAGGAAAAAGCAACCGGGGCGAGACGCGGCAAGCACGGTCAAGGCAGAGGCCGCCTGATGAAATTGCTGAGGCTGGTATAGACGTAAACTATTTCATAACATCGACTTAGATAGGTTGTAGCGGCTCGGCCGGCGTTCTGTTTTGCGGTGGACATATCCTTGTGAAGATCCCCGACGGCGATCATTGGCGCGCTGGGCAGCTCACTTACTGCTGGCTTTGGCGGAGGCGCTGCCAATTTCTGGGGCGATGCCCCCATGTTCATGGATCGTGGCCCCGTCGGGGCTGAACACGCCGGGCGGGGGCCTGGTGCCCCAGACGGGCGGGGTTTTCTGGAGCGGGCTAGGTTTTCACGGCAGCAGACTCCATCGCACGCTGTTGGACGAGGGGGCAGACCAGTACGGATGGAGGGTCAGTCCGTTGCTCTTGGTCACGGCGTAGTTGCTGCCGAATTCCACTCCACCGGCAGCGTTCCACTTGCAGGTCAGGCCGAAGTCCTGTCCCGGCTTGGGCGGGGTCGCGAAGCCGAGCCGTGCCCAGGTCAACTTCATGTAGTAGACGTTGCGGTCGCCGATGTGCCTGACCTCGACCGCGCCGTCCTTGATCGCGCTCTGGCCGACCGGTCCACGGGTGTGGCGCGGGTAGTAGTGGTAGCGGGGGATGCCGGGGGCGAGCAGGCACCACAACTCGGGTTTGTCGTCGTTGCACAGATAGGCGCTGAACTCGTAGTCGGTGTCGGGCACGGCGGTGAAGCCATCGGGCAGGCTCCACGGCAACTGCGGCAGGTCATGCAGGCGCTGGAAGCGCTCGCTCGCCGGATCAAAGTCGATGGCGACCTGGAAGCTATCGCCGGAGAAGGGCAGCTCGGAGAGGAAGTCCCTGCCCGGGCGGTAGACGTGCCGCGCCTCCGCCAGGCTGGCGTCCGGCCGCTTCGCGCGCTCCTTATAGAATCGCTCGGCGAGCCCGCTCTTGACGAATTCCATCGCCGTCCGGTCGGCTTCAATGAAAGCGGTGAAGGCCGGCCACGCTGGATCCTTACTGGCCTTGTCGAAAGCCTTCCATTCCTCCTTCGTATTGGCGGGGGTGGTCGGGGTCCACTTGGCGGCCTCCACGCCGCGCTTCAGGTAGGGCTGGAAGAAGTCCTTCCACGGCTCCATTTTCAGCAGGAGCGCATCGTCCTTCTTGCCGTAGAAGAAGTCATCGTCGTTACGCGTCTCCAAGCGCGGCCGCTGGCCCAGCTTGTCCGCTTCCAGGCTGCCGCGGATCGCCAGGCCGGTATCGTCCCAGGCCACCTGCAGGTCGGCGCGTTTGGCCGGCAGCTTGTCCTGCTTGGTGTCGGTGAACAGGAACGGCTTCCAGATCTTTTCGATCTCGTTGCCGGCAGCGGCGCCGTCCGGCCGCATGATCACCACCGTGGGTACGCTGCTCCAGGCCGGATCGTCGATGCCGGCGATGGCGGAGCGGGCCACGCCGGTGCAG
>JBBQTU010000164.1:0-9878 GCA_038213005.1 Tepidisphaerales bacterium
TGACGCAGACAACCAACCTGGAAGAAGACCCTGAAGTAGAAGAAGACGATTCAGTGAACTGTTTGAAGAAGACCCACAGGAAGAAGACCGCATCTTCACAGCGGCTGAATAGCTACAGTTTCAACTCGGCGTTGACACCCGTAGTGTATTGCTCTGAAAAGTGAATACCGCCCCCGTTCGATGCCTTGCCCGCCGCGCGAGACGGAGTGAGACAGAATGGGACACTTCCGCCGATGTCCCTCCGCGCCTCCGCGCCTCCGCGCCTCCGCCTTTCTCAGTTTACAGCTTTCCCCGGTTTCAGCCGTTGTTTCGGATTTCGAGCTTCGGATTTCGAACTTCCGCCCTCAGGCGGCGAAACTTGAGCATCTGACCCCCCAATCCGCGCCTAACTCCTTGTCCCACAAGGCCTCGCGATACCCCACCCCCACCACCGAAAATCTGCGCGCCTGCCCCCATCGTCGCTCCATCGCTACGCCGCTACGCCCCCGGGCGGCCGTGGCATCAGCCGGCCGCCACACCGGACCCGGAATCCTCTTCCCCGCCCTCTTCGTCACCGGGCGGCAAGTCCTGATCGACCCCATCCAGAGGCAGCAAGGCGGCCGCCTCAGCCGGGGGGAGCTCCTGCACGTCCTTGAGCTTCCGCCCCACCGCTCGGGATCGGACTTGGGCCTTTTCGATGGTGTCGGATGCCTGATGCAGTTTCTTCTGCACCGCATCCAGGACCTCACCATAGCGGCCCCACTCGGTCTTGACGGCCGCCAGGAGATTCCAGACTTCGCTCGACCGCTTCTGGATCGCAAGCGTGCGAAACCCCATCTGCAGACTGCTCAGCAGCGACCAGAGAGTCGTCGGGCCAGCAATCACCACCCGGCATTCCCGCTGAATCACCTCGGGCAGCCCCGGCCGGCGGATCACCTCGGCAAACAGGCCTTCGATCGGCAGGAACAGAATGCCGAAATCTGTCGTCTTGGGCGGATTGAGGTATTTGTCGCAGATATCGCGGGCGCAAGCCTTCACGCGATTCTCAAGCTGTTTGCCCGCGGCCGCCACTCCCTCAATGTCCGCCCGGTCTTGAGCCTCAAGCAGACGCTGATAGTCCTCTACCGGGAACTTGGCGTCGATCGGCAGCCAGACGGTCTGGTCGCGATCCGTCCCCTGCCCCGGCAGACGGACCGCGAACTCCACCCGCTCGCCGCCATCTTTGGTGGCCACGTTCACGGCAAACTGATCGGGATTGAGCACCTGTTCAAGCAGCGCTCCAAGCTGCACCTCGCCCCAGGTTCCGCGCGTCTTGACGTTGGTGAGCACTTTCTTGAGGTCGCCCACGCCGGTTGCCAGCGTCTGCATCTCACCAAGCCCCTTGTGTACCAGTTCCAGACGTTCGCTGACTTGTTTGAACGACTCGCCCAGCCGCCGCTCCAGCGTCCCCTGAAGTTTCTCGTCCACGGTCTGCCGCATCTGTTCAAGGCGCGTGGCGTTGTCGGCCTGCAGGCTCTGAAGTTTGCCCTCGACCGTGACTCGCACGGCCTCCAACTTCGCCTCATTGGATTCTGACAGTTTACCGATCGCGCCTGACATGACCTCAAGTTGGCTCTTCTGGACATTCGCCAGTTCACCCATTGTGGTGGTCATAGTCTGGGAAATGCTCTTGAGGGTCGCCACAACTTCCTCGCGCAGTTGGCTGGCGCCGGTGGCCGACTCGGTGCGAATCCTGTCGAGTTTCTCGCTGCTGGTGCTCGTCAGCAAGGCAATCTGTGCCGAGAAGGCGTCAAGCTGTGCTTTCTCGGCGACCGCCAGTTCTCTCAACGTCTTGGCCATTGTCTCGGAGATGCTCTTGAGAGTCGCCACCACCTCTTCGCGCAGTTGCCTGGCCGCGACGGCGGATTCGGCGCGAACGCCATCCAGCCGCTCGCCGCTGGCATTGGCAAACGCGGTGAGCTGCGCAGAGAAGCCGTCAAACTGCGACTTCTGCAGAGTGGCAACATCCATCATGCGCTGCGCGACCGAGTCGCCGAACGTCTTGAAGGATTCCGTGATCTCCTGTCTTTGCTCCCGCGCTTCCTTGCCCAGTTCGTCCCGGCTGCGGGCCACTTCCTCACGGACCGCCCGCTCGGTGCGCTCCTGGGCTTTTTCGAAGGCATCAAGACGGGGAGCGAGCACCGAGGCGTCGGCCGCCGATGACTTTCGCAGCAACACAAGAAGCATCGCCATCACTGCGAGCAGAAAGGCCAGACCGACGATCAGCAGAATATCAGTCACCAGCGTCCTCCGTTACCGCAACATTGGGTGGGCCAGTGCAGGGCAGATGAGAATGCCGAGCCAACTTGCATCCAGAGTATCGCCTGCCGACGGGTAGCGCTCAAGCCGAATGCGACGTCCTTGCTCGGTTTTCGGTGAGCGGCTCATGTGGCGTCTCCGGGCGGCCAGTGAAACCGGCCTCAGCAGGGGGGCGCGCCCTTAACCACTGGCGACAATGAGATAATCACATATCATACGTGCGATTATAGCAGTGGCCTGTTCTGGCTGGAGATAGCGACTATGGACCCAGTTCTGCTTGCCCGAATGCAGTTTGCATTCACGATTATGTTTCACTTCCTGTTTCCGCCCATTTCGATTGGGCTGGCGTGGCTACTGGTGGTGGCCGAGTGGAAGGGGTGGAAAAACAACGATCCGGATTGGCAGCGGCTGGGCAGGTTCTTCGCCAAGTTCCTGGCCCTGACGTTTGCCATCGGGGTGGCGACCGGCATCGTGATGGAATTTCAGTTTGGCACCAACTGGTCAGAATACAGCAAGTTTGTGGGTGACATCTTCGGAGCGCCCCTGGCGGCCGAGGGGATATTTGCCTTCTTCCTGGAATCCGGCTTTCTGGGGCTTTACCTGTTCGGCCGAGGCAAGATAAGCCCACGATGGCACTGGTTTTCCATTCTGATGGTGGCGGTGGGGGCAACGATCTCGGCTTTCTGGATTATTGTCGCTAATTCCTGGCAACAAACCCCGGCCGGCTACATTATCAACGACTCGTTGCACCGCGCTGAACTGGTGAACTTCACTGAAGCCATCTTCAACCCTTCGACCCTGGTCCGCTACACGCACACGCTGACGGCGTGCCTGGTGTGCGGGGCGTTCTATATGGCAGGGATCGCTGCGTATCTGCTGCGTAAGAATAGCGGCAACGCGGTGGCGCGCAAGGCAATGAAGCTGGCGATCTCGATCGGGCTGCCGGCGGCGATCCTCGTCGCGTTCCCAACCGGCCATGAGCACGCCCGACAGGTGGCTCGAACGCAGCCGGAGAAGTTCGCCGCCATTGAAGGGCTGTATGTCAGTGCCGACACCCAGGCGCCCCTGGTGCTGTTTGCCATCCCGCAGGACCACCCGCCAACACTCCACGCCAAGTACGAGATCCGCGGGCTGCTCTCGTGGATGGCCTTTGGCGACATCAACGCACCGGTCATGGGTCTGGACAAGGTGCCTGCGGACGAGCGCCCGCCGCTTTGGCTGACGTTCGTCTCGTTCCACAACATGGTGATGCTGGGCTCGGTGTTCATCCTGCTGATGACCGTGGCGGCATGGAACTGGCGCGGCGGGACTCTGTGGACCAGCCGGCGATTTCTGCTGCTGATGATGATCGCCCTGCCGCTGCCGCAGTTTGCGATTCAGTTTGGCTGGGTAACGGCCGAGGTCGGACGGCAGCCGTGGATCGTCTACAAGCTGCTGCGAACGGCCGACGCGATCTCGACGACCGTGCCAGCGGTGCAGATTCTGATCTCGCTGATCCTTCTAGGCGTGGTCGAACTCTCCCTGCTGGGTCTCTATCTGTTTCTGATGTTCAAGAAAGTCAAAGCAGGACCCGAGGCGGCGTAAAGAAGCTAAATAGGAGAAAAGCAGAAAAGCCAAAGCAGGAAAGCAGAAACAACGAGAGGCTTAGGATCACGATCTATTTCAGCTTTTCTGCTTTCAACTTTTGAGCTTTTCCTGAAAGGACGCTTATGGAAGCACTGCAATCAACCTGGTTTATTCTCTTGTTCGTCCTGCTGGGCGGATATGCCATGCTGGATGGGTTTGACCTGGGCGTTGGCGTGCTGCACCTGACGGGCAAGACCGACGACGAGCGTCGGGTGGGACTCAACGCCATTGGACCGGTGTGGGATGGCAACGAAGTCTGGCTGGTGACGGCGGGCGGGGCACTGTTCGCGGCGTTCCCCTATGTTTACGCCACGGTGTTCAGTGCGATGTATCTGGCGCTGATGCTGGTGCTGGTGGCGCTGATCATGCGCGCGGTGTCGATCGAGTTTCGCTCGAAGGTTGAGTCCCGGCGATGGCGCGGGTTCTGGGATGTCTGCTTCTTCCTGGGCAGCCTGCTGCCGGCGATCCTTTTCGGCGTCGCGTTTGGCAACATTCTTCGCGGGCTGCCGATCAATGAGGTCAACGGCCAGCTTCGCTTCGTACCGGGCTTCTTCGGCGGGTTCTTTGACCTGCTGAATCCTTATTCGGTGTTCATCGGCATCCTGAGCCTGGCACTGTTCACGATGCACGGCTCGATCTACCTGGCGGGCAAGACTCAGGGGGCTCAGCAGGAACGTCTGCGCAGGCAGGCGCTGCCGCTGTGGATGGCGGTGCTGCTGCTCTATGTGATCGCCACAGGCTGGACGCTGGGGATCCGGTCGGAGTTGTTCAACGGGCTGGACAGCCGGCCGGTGTTCTGGGTGATGATGGCGGTGCTGGGGGCGGGACTGATCGTCACGCCCGGCGCGATCTATTCGCGCAAGTGGCTTCTCGCGTTCATGGGCTCCAGCGCGATGATCCTCGGCATGATGGGCCTGTCGGCCGTCAGCCTCTATCCAAACCTGGTGCCGTCGACGATGGCGCCCGTGTACAACCTGACGATCTTCAACAGCAGTTCCACCGCGTACACCCTCAAGACGATGCTCATCATCGCACTGATCGGGATGCCGCTGGTGATTGCCTACACGATTGCGATCTACGTCGTGTTCAAGGGGAAGGTGAAGATCGGGCACGACAGCTATTAGGCTCGGCAACGTGCCAGTTCAAGGTAAGGCCGGGTAGCGCCCTGTATGCTGGACCGCAACGTGTGGCACATCATGGTCGCGCCCGGGCAGGGTGAGTCGATGGCCCAGTCGCTCGAACGAAGGTGCCCGAGCGATTCCGAGCGGCTAAGGAGAGAACCTTGACCTGCGCTGTATGTGAAACAATAATGTCTAACATGAAGACGGCCACAGTCAGGCAGGTGCAGCATCAGCTTCGCGAGGTCCTGGGGTGGGTTGCCGCCGGTCAGAGCGTCCAAGTCACACAGAGAGGGCGCATCGTCGCGACGGTTGTCCCGCCCAAGAAGCCGCGGAAGCCTGTCATGCCTGACTTTGCCGCACGTCTGCGCGCGGACTTTCCTCATGGCGTGAAGGGCAAGCCTCTCAGCCAGATCATCAACGACCAGCGTGAGGAGCTGCGCTGATGTCGACCTATCTCGACACCGGCGTACTCATCAAGCTCTATTGCGCCGAACCGGATTCGATGAAGGCGATCCGGGTTGTCACCAGGTGCGCCGTGCCTCTGATCCTGACAGGCTTTCAGCAGCTCGAGTCGGCCAATGCTTTGCGACTGAAGGTATTCCGGAAGGAACTGCGTGAGCGCCAGCGCCAGACCGCGATGCAACGAATGGCCGAAGATGTCGCAGCGGGTGTGCTTGTGCCAACCGCCTGCGATATTGATGAGATCCTGCGTATCTCCGAGACGTTGTCGTCACAATGGACCCATGGCGTCGGCTGCCGCACGCTGGACATCCTGCATGTTGCCACGGCCAAGGTTCTGCAGGTGCGCGATTTCGTGACTTCCGATCAGCGCCAGGCCACCCTGGCGGAACATGCGGGCCTGCACGTGCGCGGTCTCAGCTAAACACACCACGCCACAAGCGCGACACGGGGCGGGACGCGGGAAACACGGATGTGGCGCAGCCCCAATGATCTCGACGCTCCTGGGGCCGCTCGACATGCCGGCCAATTTGGTGGTAAAATAATCAGCGGGATGGAATTCGTCTGGACGGTCCAGAACGTCGACCACATTGCCAAGCACGGTATCTCGCCGCGTCAGGCGGAATACGTTGTGGAGCATGCCCGCCGGCCGTATCCGCAGATGGTCGGCGACGACAGGCGGCTGGTCGTCGGCAGGCTTTCGGACGGACGGTATGTCCAGGTGGTGTACGTTCCGTCCCGTTCGGTCCCCGGGGCCGTGTATGTCATGCACGCCCGGCCACTGGCAGAAGATGAGAAGCGGAGGTTCCGCAGGAGAACGCGATGACGAAGGCTGCGAAACACCCAGAATACATGAGCGCCGCCGACTTGGCAGAAGCAACCAGAGCGTTCGACCGGCCTTATGCCTTTGAGAAAGCCCGGCCGATGACACCGGCGGAACGTGCCGGGGAACGTGCGCTGCGCCGCGGCCGGCCCAGAATCGGCCAAGGGGCCAAGAAGATCAGTGTGTCGCTGGAACGCGGCGTGCTGAAAGAGACCGATATGCTGGCGAAAAAGAGGGGCATGAAACGCTCGGAGTTGATTGCCAGGTTTGTCGTGGCCGGGCTGAAACGTGCAGGCTGATGCGATGTGCGCGGCGGCCGTGAGACAGATTCAGCATGGACCTCGCGAAGAACGGCCACGATTATGAGTCAACGTCCGCGATTCAGCCTCGGTCTCGTGCTGATATGCGTGGGCGTCTTCTTCCTGGTCATCTCGCCACTGATCATGAGTCAGGCCGGGCAAGTGCTGTTCGCGCTGATAGGAGCGACGTTTCTGCTGGCTGGCATGTACCTGCGGTCAAAGGGGCGCTAGAGCCTGACGGATCTTGGCCACCACGTCACACGAGCGAGACGGGGCGGGAACCTTGCTGGTTCCCGCCCCGATTGCGTCGGTCAAAACCCGGCTCGCTTAGACGCCTTCGCGGTTGCGGCGGAGCTGGTCGGCGTCGGAGCATTCACGCTGCACGGTATAACCCTTCAGCGGGATGATGTGCTCGTGGACGGCATCCAGGATGTCCGACTCGAACGGGAAGAAGCAGTCTTCGATCTCGTCGGCCGGGGTGATCCAGTTGCGGCTGCCGACGACCACCGGCGGCGCATCCAGTTCGTCGAACGCGAACTGCGTGATCTTGGCGGCCATCGTCTGCAGAAAGCTGCCTCGCTCGCAGGCGTCACTGGCGAGGAGAATCTTTCGCGTCTTCTTCACGCTGGCGATCACCTTGTCGTAGTTGAACGGCACGATGCTGCGGGCGTCGATCACTTCGCAGGAGATGCCGTACTTGCTCTCCAGTTCCTTGGCGGCCGTCAGGGCGCGATAGAGCGTGGCGCCGATGGTGAGGATGGTGAGGTCCTTGCCTTGCTTCTTCACATCGGGCTCACCGAAGGGAATCTCGTAGCGCTCGGTCGGCACGCCGCCGGGGTGGAACCATTCGGTTTCATCGTAGAGCCGCTGGCTCTCGAAGAAGATGACCGGATCGCTGCCGGTGAGAGCCGTGTACATCAGGCCCTTGGCATCATAGGGGGTGGCGGGGAACACCAGCTTCAGGCCCGGGATGTGGGCGCAGAGGCTGGTCCAGTCCTGGCTGTGCTGGGCACCGTACTTGGCGCCGACGGAGACGCGGAGCACCAAGGGCATCTTCAGGAGGCCGCCGGACATCGACTGCCACTTCGCCATCTGGTTGAAAATTTCATCGCCCGAGCGCCCCATGAAGTCGCAGTACATCAGTTCGGCGATGACCCGGCCGCCCTCCAACGCATAGCCGACCGCACTGCCGACGATGGCGGCTTCGCTGATGGGCGAGTTGAACAGGCGATGATACGGCAGGGCTTCGGTCAGCCCGCGATAGACGGCGAACGCGCCGCCCCAGTCGCGGTTTTCTTCGCCATAGGCCACCAGGGTCGAGTCGGTGTAAAACCGGTCGATGATGGCTTCGAACAGGGCATCGCGAATGGCGATGCACTTGGCCTTGGGCAGCTTATTGCCGGCGGCGTCGATACCGGTTCGGCTGCGCGTCGCGAGCTGTTTTACGCGGGGGTTCTCGGCCAGCGGCATCAGCACTTCGGGCTGGCGGGTGGTGTCGAAGTTCTCAACCTTCTGGTTGGAGAACATCACCTTTTCCAGCAGGCAGCCGACGTTCTTCTGGTTCGCCCGCGGCGAGATCGTGAGATCCACGGCCTTCTTGTAGGCTTTGAGGATCAGACCTTCGATGTGTTGCTTCTGAGCGTCGAGCTTGTCCTGTTTGGTGACATTGGCCTGGACGAGCGAGTCGGCGAAGGCGATCAGCGAGTCCTGCTGCTGCCACATCTCGATCTCGCTCTTTTCGCGGTAGCTGGAGGCGTCCGACGGCGAGTGGCCGGAGAAGCGGTAGGTGACGGTATCCAGCAGGACAGGTCCGTCGCCCTTCTCCAGGATGGCCTTCTTGCGCTTGATCGCATCGATGATCGCCAGCGGGTTGTACCCGTCGATGCGCTCGGAGTGCATCTGCTGAGGATTGACGCCGGCGCCCAGGCGAGCCAGGACCTTCAGGCCCATCGTTTCGCCGACAGGCTGGCCACCCATGCCATAGAAGTTGTTCTGGAAGTTGAGGATGAACGGCAGCCCGCCCTTGTGATCCTTGTCCCACAGTTCCTTGAACTGGTCCATCGTGGCAAAGGCGATGGCTTCCCACACCGGTCCGCATCCGAGCGACGCATCACCGATGTTGCAGATGACCAGGCCCGGCTTGTGATTGACCTTCTTAAAGAGAGCCGCGCCGACGGAAATGTCGGCCGACCCGCCCACCAGAGCGTTATTGGGCATGATGCCAAACGGCGGGAAAAATGCGTGCATCGAACCGCCCAGGCCCTTGTTGAAGCCATAGTCGCGGGCGAAGATCTCGGCCAGCGCGCCGTAGATCAGGAAGTCGATCGCCAGATCCTTCACTGAGCCACTGGCGTCTTTTTCAACGACCCTGAAAGTATCGCCGCCGAAATAGTTCTGCATGATCGACATCAGGCTCTTGTCATCCAGTTTCTGGATGGCCGAGAGCCCCTTGGCGAGAATCTCGCCGTGGCTGCGGTGCGAGCCGAAGATGTGATCGTCGACGCCCAACAGATACGCCTGACCGACAGCCGACGCTTCCTGCCCGATCGACAGGTGGGCCGGGCCGCGGTGGTTGTACTCGATTCCCTTGAAGGCGCCGCGGAGCTTCACCTCGTTGAGCATGTTCTCGAACGCGCGGATGATCTCCATGTCGCGCTGGATGCGCAGCATGTCCTTCTTCGAGTAGCGAATCAGCTCTTCAGAGACGGTCTTCTTGTATTGATTCACCGGGATCGGCTTGAACTCGATCTGGCTGGCCTTGCGGGCCTCCACCGGCGACACCATCACGCTCTTGGGCATTTGCGGGCTCCTGTAATCTCTAAGCCCCGCATGTACATGCGGGGTTCACGCTCTTTTGCGGACAAATCAACTGGATATTCCGCGACAGCAGGAACTCCAGCCACTGCGGCGAGAGCTCCTGGTCGGTGACCAGCTTGTTGACCTTCTCCCAGTCGGTGATCCTGAACAGGCTGGGAGATTCGAATTTCGTGTGATCGACGAGAACGACCGTCTCGCGGGCGTTCTGCACCGCCCGGCCATAGACATCGGCGCTCTCGATATCGGCGGCCGTGGGCCCGAAGTCGATCCCCAGCCCATCGGCCCCGATAAACGCGGTGTACCCCCGAAGCTTCTCCAGCGTGGCCGTGGCGAGCGGCCCGACGGCATCCATGCGGTCCGGCCGGTACTGCCCCCCCACCATCAGGATGCCAATGCCCGGCGCAACCAGTTCCTGCGCCAGGCGCGTCGAGTTGACGATGATCGACAGCCCGCGCC
>JBBQTU010000165.1:0-9855 GCA_038213005.1 Tepidisphaerales bacterium
CAGAAGAGAACCGACTTGGAGAGGGGCGGGAGGCAGCGCCCGAGGCGGGCGTGCCACGGGTGGCCCGGCCGCCTCGGCCGGAGCCTTCGGGGCGGTAGAGGTCGCGAGGGTTGCCTGGAAGCACTGCAGAAGGGAACCGACTTGGAGAGGGGCGGGAGGCAGCGCCCGAGGCGGGCGTGCCACGGGTGGCCCGGCCGCCTCGGCCGGAGCCTTCGGGGCGGTAGAGGTCGCGAGGGTTGCCTGGAACCACTGCAGAAGGGAACGGACTTGGAGAGGGACGGGAGGCAGCGCCCGGGGCGGGCGTGCCACGGGTGGCCCGGCGCTGACAGGCCAACTCTTCATCGCGGCCGGCTTCGGCGCCATCGACGCCAATTCCGACGGCGCGTGGGACTTCCTTCGCGACAACCAGCGCCGCCAATTCGCCAACCGCATCGACTCCATCCAGACCGGCGGGCTCATTGGGCAGGGTCAGGTGTTGCGGTATGACTTTGACCTCACCACGGGCGAAGCGGTCGGCAACGACGAGGGCCTCGCCGGTCCCGGCGACTCTGGCGGCGGCCTGTTTCTCTGGGATGGCGAGCGATACGTACTGGCTGGCATCCTCTCCTCCTCGGGCAGCCCAGTGGATGGATCCAGTGCCAGCGCCACGCGGCTCGCACCGCTGGCCGCCACGCTTGCGGCCGCCGTTCCTGAGCCGGCGGGCCTCACCCTCCTCATGGCCTTCCCAGCCCTCCTGTGCTTTGCCAACGCCGCCGATAGCCTGCCAACGTGCTCCATCGTTTCGCCGGCTTGAGGTACCGGTCATGATCCTTTGGTATAGGGGGGGGGGGCACGCCTTCGTAACAGAGCAGCGACCATTCCACGATCTATCGTGGAATGGTCTTGACCAATCAGCGACGGGTCGTATTCTGGTACGCATGAAACACCGGGCTCGACTCTACGACTCCATTCTGCGGCACCACGTGCAGGAGTATCGAC
This sequence comes from Tepidisphaerales bacterium, assembly GCA_038213005.1. Classification (GTDB taxonomy): domain Bacteria; phylum Planctomycetota; class Phycisphaerae; order Tepidisphaerales; family Tepidisphaeraceae; genus JBBQTU01. The sequence continues at coordinate 979 of JBBQTU010000165.1, forward strand.
AAATGGCGCTGGTCAGCGGGCCGCGGCAGGTGGGCAAGACGACGGTGTGCCGGCAACTCGCCGACGTCTATCTGACCTACGACGATCTCTCCGACCGACAGAAGATACTGGGCAGTAGCGAGCAACTCGCCGCACTGGCCGGACTTGGAGAGCTCAGCAACCGGCCACGCATCATCGCACTGGACGAGATCCACAAGTTTCGGAATTGGAAGAATCTGCTGAAGGGATTCTTTGACAAGTATGAGTCTCGGGCGCGCATCCTCGTCACTGGGAGTTCGAGACTCAACGTTTATCGCCGCGGCAGCGACAGCCTGATGGGACGCTATTTCCTTTACCACATGCATCCCTTTTCCGTGGCCGAGGTTCTGCATACCGATCTGCCCGGCGAGGCTCTGCTGCGCAGAGCCGCTCCGATCCCGGTCGCCGACCTTGCCGCCCTGTGGCAGCATGGAGGATTTCCCGAGCCCTTCACGCGCCGCGACAGCACATTCACCCGGCGATGGGCGCGGCTGCGGGGCGACCAGCTTGTCCGGGGCGATCTGCGCGAGGTGTCTCAAGTCCACGAACTGGGCCAGATTGAGCTGCTGGCCAAACTGCTTGCCGATCGCTCGGGGCAACAGCTCATCTACTCCTCCCTGGCCGGCGAGATTCGGGTGAGCGCCGACACGGTCCGCCGCTGGATCGATCTGTTGGCGGGCCTGCATTTGGGTTTTGTGTTGCGGCCGTGGGCGCGCGATGTCGCCAATTCGCTCCGCAAGGAGCCCAAGTGGTTCTTGCGCGACTGGTCAGGCGTCGCCGATGATGGCGCCCGGGCCGAGACATTCGTGGGCTGTCATCTGCTCAAGGCCGTCGAAGGCTGGACGGACCTTGGACTGGGAGATTTCCAGCTCTTCTATCTGCGAGACAAGGCGAAGCGTGAGGTCGATTTTCTGATTGCGCGCGACCACAAGCCGTGGTGCCTGGTAGAGGTTAAGAAGTCGGAAAAGCAGCTCTCGCCGGCCCTGGCGCATTTCCAGCGTAAGCTGAAAGCGCCCCACGCGCTGCAGGCCGTCATTGATCTTCCCTACGTCGATGCCGACTGCTTCAAGATCACCGGGGAGCCGCTCGTGGTTCCCGCGATGACGTTGCTATCGCAACTGCTTTAGCAGCAGCTCACGCCTTGTGCCAGATCGTGCCGTCGGGGCGGTCCTCCAGCGTGATGCCGACTTTCGTCAGGCCATTGCGGATGCCGTCGGCCGTTGCGAAGTTCTTGTTCTTCCTCGCGTCGGCGCGCACCTCGATGAACAGCTTCATGAGTTGATCCACCAGGCCGGTATCCTCACCCTTGCCGGCCGCGGGCGCGATGTCCATCATCCGGAAGAGCCCCAGGATCAGCCCCAGCTTGCGGAAGCTGACGGCCGCCGCGCGAGCCGTCGCCAGCGCCCCGGCATCTTTGCTCTTTTCCACGCCGCTCTTTTCGACCATCGCGTTGATCGTCCCTGCCAGTTCGTGCATGGCCGCCAGCGCCCCGGCGGTGTTGAAGTCATCGTCCATCATGTCCGAGAACTTCTGGCGGAAGGCTTTGACCTCCACCGCGAAGTCCCCGGTGATGCTGTCGATATCCGCATCACTCTCGCTGACCTTCTGCCCGGTCAGACGCTCCACCCGCTCCAGCAGGCGCGTGAAGACCGCCATCCCTTTCTGACAATTGGCCAGCACTTCATCGGTGAACTCGATCGGCCGGCGGTAGTGGGTGGACAGCAGGAAATAGCGGATCAGTTCCGGTCCGTATTTGTCGACCAATTCGCGGGCCGAGACAACATTGCCGATCGAGCCCGACATCTTCTCATCTTTCCACTCGCCGCTGGCCGCCTTGGTCTTGATGCGGGTCAGCCCGTTGTGCATCCAGTATTTCACGAAGGGTTTGCCCGTGCAGCACTCCGACTGCGCCAGTTCGTTCTCGTGGTGCGGAAACTGCAGATCCAGCCCGCCGCCGTGAATGTCCAGCGTCTCGCCGAGATATTTCATACTCATGGCCGTGCACTCGATGTGCCAGCCCGGCCGGCCGGGACCCCACGGCGATTCCCACGAAGGCTCACCGGGCTTGGCAGACTTCCACAGCGCAAAGTCGGCCGGGTGACGCTTGCCTGATCCTTCGGTCTGCCGGCCGCCGGATTCCTGATCCTCAACGCGGCGGTTGGTCAGCTTGCCGTAGTCCTCATCCCTGGTCACATCAAACCACACATTGCCGTCGACGGCATAGGCGTGGCCCTTCTTCATCAGCGTCTGGCAGATGCCGATGATCTCGCTCATGTTCTCGGTGGCGCGGGGGAACGCGTCGATGGTGTCAATGCCCAGGCTCTTGAGCACGCCCATGTACTCCGCCGTGTGCTTGGCGACCAGAGCTTCCATGGTCGTATTCAGCTCGCGGGCCTTCTCAATCAGTTTGTCGTCCACATCGGTGATATTGACGATCAGGTTGACCTTGTAGCCGCAGTGCACCAGGTACCGCTTGATGGCGTCGAAGATGACCGGGCCGACCATGTGCCCAATGTGGGGCGACTTGTAGACGGTCGGTCCGCACAGGTAGATGCCCACCTGTCCCGGCTTGACGGTCACGAACGGCTCTTTCTCACGCGATAGGCTGTTGTATACACGAAGGCTCATGGCGGACTGATCGTAAGGGGCCGGACCAGCGGCGGCAACCTGCATTGTGGCCCACAATGCGGGGGCGTGCCCGTTTTTCCGGGCAACCGCCCAAACCCAGTCCTATTATTCCCCTGGCTTCATCAAACCCCTGCCGGCCAAACCACCCGGCCCACCACACGTCAGCGCCTCACCGTCTCGCCCGCGCGGAAACACCCGATAGAACTTCCCTGCCTCGGCCGCTACCGCCTGCGGGGGTGCGAACCCAGGACGGTTGGGCAGTCGGGTAAGGCTTCTAGAAAGAGCCGGCCGTACCGCTTGGTCTTCACCCGGCTGTCCAGGATCACCACGATCCCCCTGTCGCTGCGGCTGCGGATCAGTCGGCCAAACCCCTGTTTCAGTTTGATGATCGCCTCGGGCAGCGAATAGTCGGCAAACGCGTTGCCGCCAGCCTTTTCGATCGCCTCGACCCGGGCCTCGATGATCGGCTCATCAGGCACCGCGAAGGGGAGCTTGACGATGATGACGTTGCGCAGGGCATCGCCTTTGACGTCCACGCCCTGCCAGAAGCTGCTGGTGCCCAGCAACACGGAGTTGGGCGTTTCGCGGAACCGCTTCAGCAGCACGCTCCGTGGCGTCTTGTCGCCGTGGACGAATAGCGGCAAGCCCAATTCCGCCAGCGGGCCGGCCAGGCGATCGGCCGCCTGTTTCAGCATCGCGTAGCTGGTGAACAGGACGAACGCCCCGCCGTTGGTCCGCTCGATGAAGTCCAGCATCCGCTCGCACGCCGCCGGGAGGAACTGGGGACTGCTGGGCTCGGGCAGTTGATCCTCGACGTGGATCGTCACCTGGGTGGGGAAGTCAAACGGCGAGCCCACGGCGAGCGTCTTCTCTCGCACGATGCCCAGGCGATTGCGGATGTACGAGAACGGGTCGGCCGACTTGCCGCCGGCCCCCACGCTGCGCCCCGTGCAGAGGGTGGCGCTGGTCATGATGACGCTGTGCACGGGCTGGAACAGATGCTGCCGCAGCCCCTGGGCGATGTTGACCGCGGCCGCCTGCAGCGACACGCGCCGGTGCGCGCGGTTGGTGACTTCCATCCAGTAGACCGTGTCAGTCATGTCCTGTGACATGATCACATCCAGGTGTTTCTGGATGGTCTGGATCTTGTTGACCTGGCTCTCCATCTCGGCGATCTCATCGTCCAGGGTCAGGTTGGATTGCAGGCCCTTGAGATGCAGCGCGAGCTCCTGCAACTTCGGCGACAGGTCATTCTCGACAAACCCCGGCTGGCGCAGACGCCCGTTCTTAGGCCCACGCTGCTGATAGTCGACGCAGCGGTTGAAAAATCGCTCGACCACCGGATCGAGCTCGCAGACGGTGCGGATGGCATTGTTGGCCGAAGGTCCGTAGGTGCTGAGCAGCCCCTTGGATTTCCGCGGGTCAAACAGCGATCGCAGGTTGTAGCGGACGCCGCCCTCGGAGACCTTCATCCCGAAATGCTCGGCCGCGACATCCTCAACGGTATGCGCCTCATCCAGCACGGCGACATCGTAGCGGGGGAGGTAATTGACCCCCTGGGCCTTGAGCCCCAGGTCCGAGAAGAACAGGGCGTGATTCACGATGAGAATCTTGCCCATCATCATCCGCCTGCGGGCCAACTGCCAGTGGCACTTCTTGTAGTAGGGGCACTTCTTGCCCAGGCAGTTGCCCTGCTCGGCGCAGACTTTTTCCCACACCTCGCCCAGCGGCCGGGGGTTGAGGCTGGAAAGCGAGCCGTCATGGGTATGGTTCGCCCATTCCTCGACCTGCCAGAGCGATTCCTTCTGGGCATGCTCGTCGAACAGGCCATCCTGGCGCTGGCGGGTCTGCTCCAGCCGGCGGAGGCAGAGGTAGTTGCTGCGTCCCTTGCACAGCACGGCGGTGAACTCATCGGGGTAGATCGCCTGGATCAGCGGGATGTCCTTCTCGATCAGTTGTTCCTGCAGCGAGATGGTGTGGGTGGAGACGACGACTTTCTTCCGCTGGGTGACGGCGTAGTCGATCACCGGCAGGAGATAGGCAAAGCTCTTGCCGGTGCCGGTGCCGGCCTCGGCGACCAGGTGATAGCCCTTGGCCACCGCATCGGCGACGGCGGAGGCCATCTCAAGCTGCTGGGGTCGGAACTCATATTCCTTCCCCATGCGGCGGGCGATCGCGCCTTGCGGCCCCAGGATATCATCGAGCACAAGCGGCATGGGTCGCACTGTACCCGCCGAAGCGGACAAGGACCACGACCCGGCGCGCCACTGCGTGATGCCCGATACATCCCGCATCGTAGCGCAAGAGCGCGCCTCTGGTAATCAGTCCCACCGAGACGGCAAATACTATGCATTCGTGGCGCACCTATACGCCTAATGCCAGCGACGTGTTAGGATGGAAGGCAACTCTTGATTCAGGAGGCTGCGTGCTCCGCTGCCGCATCTTGGGTATTGGCGCATATCGGTCTGTCATCTTCACGATGGCTCTGACGCTCTGCGCGCTCTTGGCACCGGCAGCGCCCCAAGCCGCTGCGGCCGGCTCCGCGGCCACCGGCAAGATCGCCCTGACGCCTGACGAGCGTACCTGGCTTGGTGCCCATCCCGTGCTGACGTTGTCGATCGACGCCGGTTACGCGCCAAAAAGCTATCGTGACAACCGCGGCGAGATGGTCGGTATCGGCGTGGACTATATTCAGGTTCTGGCCGAGCGGCTGGGGATCCAGATCCGCCTGGAAGGGTCTTCCTGGCCCGACGCGCTGGCCAAAGGCATGGCACACAAGGTCGATGGCGTTGTGAACGCCGACCTGCTCGAGGAGCGCAAGAAGGCTCTGACCTTCACCGACGTCTACGCCGTCGATCCGCAGGCAGTGGTCACCCGCAAGGACCAGCCGCCGGTCAAAAGTCTCCTGGAGCTGGATGGCAAGGCGATCGCCGTCGTGCGCAATACCTCGCAGGAGGCTCAGCTCCGGGCCAAAGCCCCGGATCTTCGCCTGGTCTCTGTCGATAGCGATGCGCAGGGCCTCGCGCTGGTGATCGAAGGCAAGGCCGACGGCGCTTACGGCGATCTGGCGGTGCTCGATCACGCGATCACCGTGCGCTCGATGACTAACCTCAAGTTTGCCCTGGTCTACTATGAGCCGCCGGTGGGCTATTCACGTCTGGGGCTGCGCAACGACGATCCGATGCTGGCGCAGGTGATGAACAAGGCGATCGCCTCGCTGACCGAGGAGGACCGTTACCGCATTCAGCGCAAGTGGATCAGTGTCGAGTTGCCGGCTCAGCCTGGGATCATCAGCCCTGCACTGACGCCGCAGGAGAAGGAGTTTCTCAAGGCCCATCGGGTGATCCGCGTCGGCGCCGAGCCCGGCTGGGCACCCCTCCAGTTCGCCAGCGACAACGGACGCTACGAAGGCGTGGCGTGGGACTACCTGCGCGCCATCGAGCCGGCTCTGGGAGTCCGCTTTGAAGTCGTTCCCTCGCGAGACTTCGCCGCGTCGGTCGATCAGGTGCGCGAGAAGAAGATCGACATGCTTGCAGCGCTTTCGATCACCCCGGAGCGGGGGAAGTTCCTCACGTTCACGCGTCCGTACATCAGCATTCCCATCGTCGTGCTCACCCGCAACAACATTGCCTGGGTGGACAAGCTCAGCGACCTGCGAGGCAAGCGCGTGGGTGTCGTCAACAGGTCTGCCATCCAGGGGTGGCTCGCCCAAGACCATCCTGAGATCCAGCTCGTGCCTGTCGAGGCAATCCCCCAGAGCCTGGAGCAGTTGGAGCGCGGGGAACTGTTTGCCGTGATCGACAACATCCTGACCAGCAGTCACTACATCGCCCAGGGGAAGCTTACGAGTCTCAAGATCTCCGGCGACACCCTTTATCGCAATGAACTGGCCATGGGGGTTCGCAGCGACTGGCCCGAGCTGGCGTCGATCCTTCAGAAGGCCGTGGACGCACTGTCGGAGGCGGACAAGCACGCCATCCAGCAGCGATGGGTCGCCGTGCGGTACGAACACAGATTCGACTACTCCCTGCTCTGGAAGTCGCTCACCGCCGCGGGCGTGGTTGTTGTCGGCTTCTTCGTCTGGAACCGGCGACTGGCCCGCGTGGTCGCCCGCCGTACCCAGGCACTGAGCGACGAGGTCGCTGAACGCCGAAATGCCGAGGCGGCGATGCGGCAGGCCCGCGATCAGGCCGAATCCGCCAACCGCGCCAAAGACCACTTCCTCGCCGCCGCGAGCCACGAACTCCGCACGCCCCTTACCCCCGCACTGTTGGTGCTGAGCGCCTTGGAAGCCGACCCATCACTGGACGCGTCAGTCCGCCAGGATATCACTCTGGCCCGCGAACATGTTGAGATCGAAAAGCGGCTCATCGGCGACCTGCTGGATTTCGCGGCCGTTCGCTCAGGCAAGCTCTCGCTCCGCCGTGGCCGCGTCGATCTGCACGCCGCCATCCAAGGCGCGGTGACCGTCTGCCGGCCGGACATCACTGCCAGGTCGCAGAAGCTCGAACTGGAGCTTACGGCAACCCGATCCGCCGTCGACGGCGATGTCGACCGCCTCCGACAGGTCTTCTGGAATCTGCTGCAGAACTCGGCAAAGTTCACTCCTGTCGGCGGGAGCCTGCGCGTCACAAGCGCCAATATCGCCGATCCGCCCGGCATCGTCGTGCAGGTCAGCGATACCGGCAAAGGGATCGAGGCCGACTTGCTCCCACGCATCTTCGACGCGTTCGAACAGGGCACCCCGGATGCTTCTCAATCCTGCAACGGCCTGGGGCTGGGCCTGGCCATCAGCCAAGCCATCATCCAGATGCATGGGGGCACGATCGTGCCCGTCAGTGCCGGGCCCGGGCAGGGAGCCACCTTTACCGTCACGCTTCCCCTGCTTCTCAAGCCGCTCAGCGAAACGCCGGTGCCGGTCGCCAGAATCGCGCCCCCGCATTCGTCGCGCCGCCTGCTTCTGGTCGAAGACCACCTTGCCACCCTCGCGGCGCTCACCCGCGCGCTGTCTAACGACGGCCACGCCGTCGCGACCGCCACGAGCGTCGCCGACGCCCTCGCACTGGCCGGCACCACCCAGTTTGACCTGGCGATCTGCGACATTGGCCTGCCCGACGGGTCCGGCCTCGAGCTGATGCGCCAGCTCCGCGGGCGGCATCAACTGCGCGGCATCGCTCTGTCGGGGTTCGGGACCGACGAGGACCGAGCCGCCTCGCAGGCCGCCGGCTTCTATCTGCATCTCGTCAAGCCCGTGGCCATCGGCATCCTGCGTCAGGCAATCGCCCAGGCCGCCGATGACAATGGGCAATAGCGGATTCCGCGGCATCTCCGACGATGTTCGCACAGCGGCGATCGCGGGCTTCACTGGGGCAGCGCCTGCCAAGGATGCCGCAGCGCGCGGCCAGCATGTTTCGGCGTGAGCGTCATCACCCGACCGTCTCGCCCAGGATCTTCTTCGCCTGCTGGTCGCGCAAGTCCTTCAGTTTCGTCCGCAATTCCGGCCGGCTCGTTGCCAGGATCGCCACCGCCAATAGCGCCGCATTGGTCGCCCCGGGCTTGCCGATCGCCAGCGTGCCCACCGGGATTCCGCCAGGCATCTGCACCATCGAGAGCAGCGAATCCATTCCCTTGAGGCTCGCCGACTCCATCGGCACGCCCAGCACCGGCAGGACCGTGTAGGCCGCCACGACGCCCGCCAGGTGCGCTGCCCCGCCGGCCGCCGCGATGAACACCTCCGCGCCCTGGCTCTCGCACTGCTTCACCCATTGCACCAGGGCATCGGGCGTACGGTGGGCCGACAGGATCCGGCATTCGTGATTCACGCCGAGCTTGGTCAGCATCTCGTCGCAGGACTTCATGATGTCCCAGTCCGATTTGCTGCCCATCACCACGCCTACGAGTGTTTTCTGGCTCATGGGTGCACGATATAACCCGACAATGGTCTGGTCTGCAACAAAGCACGGCACTGGCCATCGATTTTCGAAAAATTGCATTATGGTTCATGCCATCGCGGAAGTACTGCTTGTCGGCCACTCCCGCTGGCCGCATTCCGCACACTCCGTTCGCTCCGCCCCTTGCGATCGCGCCGACGCGCGTTACCCTCTGCCCAAATCATGCAGCCGTATCAACCCGCAGGGATCGAAGACCGCTCGTACTGGACCAGGCTCGACACGCTTTTGCCGGCCCACAGGCTGCTGACCAAACTCCGCTGGCAACTCCCGGCCATTCCCG
>JBBQTU010000166.1:0-9702 GCA_038213005.1 Tepidisphaerales bacterium
CCGTATTGCCCTGAATCTGCTGAAGCGGGACAAGAGCGTGAAACTGGGGATCAGCAACAAACGGAAGAAGGCCGCTCGTAACCGCGACTACATGTTCAAGCTGCTGACGCAATCATCCAATACCAAATGATTTGGCCCTGCGCCCCGCTGAGGCTCAGGTTCTTTGTTGACCTTGTGGTTAGGCGTTGTATATTTGCAAATTGAGCGACGAGCTGAATGACTTAAAAGGATGCATTCCATGAATCACGTCACAATTGGATCCGTCGATTTTCCCGGGTTTCTGGGCACGCTGTTCGTGGGTTTGCTGCTGGGGCTGTGCGGCACGGCCGGGGCGGTTCAGACGGATGCGCACGGGCTGGTTGCCGTGCCGGCGGCGAAGGCCGTGGCGATTGACGGCAAGCTCGATGATTGGGATATGAGCGGTGCTTCGCTGATGTGCTACGACGTGGAGTCGCTGCGGGATGTGTATTCCGCGACGGTCTCTATGATGTACGACGCAGAGAATCTGTATGTGGCGCTGCATTGGAAAGACCCCACTCCGATGGGGAACAGCCACGACCCGCGCTATCAGGCCAATAAGGGTTGGGCGGGCGACTGCGTGCAGTTGCGCCTTAAGACGGATCGCATCACGCATGTTACGGCGTGGTATTACGCCCTGGGCCAGGAGCCCGCGATGGGTCTGGATTATGGAAAGAGCCTGACCGAGCCGTTTGACGGCGGGTCGAAGAACCTGCTGCGCACGGACGGCTGGAAACTTCAGGAAGGCGTTGAGATGGCTTTCCTGAAGGATGCCGACAGCAAAGGGTATGTGCAGGAGATAAAACTGCCGTGGAAGCTGATCACGCTTTCGGGCAAGGCTCCGGCCGGCGGGAAGTTTGCGTGCGGGGTGGAACTACTCTGGGGCGAGGCCGACTGGCCGGTGCATCGCTATGCGGACAATCTTTCTGAAGGCACCAGCAGTCGCGAGTTTTTCTGGTCTGCCCACACCAGTTGGGGGCCGGTGATTCTGTCACCCCAAGGCAAGGTGACGCTGCCAGAGCCGAGTTGGGCCAAGGCGCTAGTTGAACAGCAGTCGCAGGGGCCTGTCGAGATCGCGTATGACCTGCCTAAGGATGCGAAAGTAACGCTGGCGATCAACGATCCGGCCGGCAAGCGGATCCGCAACCTTGTTGCCGCGCAAGCGCGGACCAAGGGCAAGAACATCGAGCATTGGGATGGGCTAGACGACAATGGCAAGGCCGTGGCTCCCGGGCAGTACGCCTATAGCGCGATCTACCATGATGGCATCCACTTGAAATACGTGATGTCGTTTGCGAATCCCGGCAATCCGTCGTGGGGCACATCCGACGGACGCGGGGCTTTCTACGCGGATCATACGGCGCCGCATGCGGTGGCGACGGCGGGCGAGAGCGTTGCCCTGGCCTGCCCCATGGGCGAGGGAGGTCAGTATCTGATCGGATGCGACCTGACCGGGCAACGGCTCTGGGGGCTGGCCAACCGCGTGGCGTTCGATGGCGGGCATGTCTCGCTGGCAACGGATGGCAAGACGCTGTGGGTCGCCAGCGAAGGCAAGACGGCGATCATCTACCGGGTGGATATGGCGACCGGCCGATACGCGCCGTGGCAGCGAATCGGGAAGGACGCACAGGGCAATGAGTTCCGGGTGTTGGATCTGCCGGCGACGGAGCGGCCTGGTTCCGGAGCAGAGCCCGACACCCTGGAGCCCGCGAAGCAGGCGATCACGATGAAGGCGAACCTGCAGGCGATCGCGCTGCACGGCGGCGAACTTGCGGTGTGTCTGGCGAAGGAGAACAAGGTTCGGCTGCTTGATGCCGAGACGGGCGACGTGCGGAAGGACCTGCCGGTTCCCGCGCCGCGAAGTGTGGCGTATGCCGCCGATGGCACCATGTTTGTCCTGTCACAAGGCACGCTGCTGCGCCTGGGGGCCGATGGACAGTTCAAGCCGTTTTCGACACAGGCGTTCCCCGAAGGCCAGGGCGTGACGCTGGACAAAGACGGGAATGTGTATTTGTCGGTTCGCGGTTCGCAGCAGAATGTAAAGGTCTTTGGCCCGGATGGCACGCTGGTTCGCGAGATTGGCCGAAGCGGTGGCCGGCCGACCCATGGCGTGTATGACCCCAGCGCCATGCGCGATCCGGGGCAGATTGCGGTGGACAGCCAGGGACGTCTCTGGGTGACCGAAGAGACCATGAACCCCAAGCGCGTCAGCCTGTGGAGCGCCAGTGATGGGAAACTGCTGAAGGAACTCGTCGGCACCACAACCTACAGCGCGGCGGGCTCGATCAACCCGCTGGACCCGACGATGGCGTTCTCCGACGACACCGTCTACAAGATCGACCTGGGCACCGGCGCCTGGCAGGCGGTGTATTCCATGGGCGGCAGCGGAAACGCGGCGGACATCCTCTCCGCCGGTGGCTCGCTGAGCGTCGGCGTGCTGGCAGGACGGGCCGACAGCCATACGCGCGTGGTCAAAGGCAAAGATGCAACATATGTGTTCTCGACAAGCACGGCCCGCGGCGCGACCGAAACATACTGCATGATGCTCAAGGATGGCGTGTGGCGGTCCGCATCGCACACGGGCGTGGTCGTGCGCAAGAACGAGGCTGAATGGGCCAAGTACATGAATCCACTTTTTGAGGGGCACGACGGGCAGGCTTTTGTCTGGTCCGACCAGAACGGCGATGGCATGGTGCAGGCGGAGGAACTGTCTTTTGCCGATCTGGTAGTGGACGGCAAGCGCACGACGCTGCGAAGTTATTATTGGGGTCAGTTGCCGGACGTCGACGGCACGATCATCTACATGGCCAAGGACACGCAGGCCCTGCTGAAGTTCCCCATCAGTGGATTCACGGCGTGCGGGGCGCCGCGTTATGACATCGCGCATCCCCAGATCGTCAAACTGGATCAGCCCGTCCTCGGCGGCGGCAACGGCGAAGGAATGTTGATGGGCGGCAGCAACGGGCGGGTCTATGTGAATCAGGATCCGCTGATCATGGTGGAAGCCAGCGGGCATGTGGTGGGCGGCTACCCGAATAAGCACACATCGGTTCACGGGTCGCACACTGCCGGGGCGGCGCGAGCGGGCTATCTGATCGGGCCTTCGATGATCCTGGGCACGGCGGACATGGGCGGCGAGATCGGCGAGGTATTCGACACGAACGGCAACCTTGGCGAGAACTATCTGTTTACCGCGGACGGGTTGTGGATCACGTCGCTGTTTAAGGATGTCCGCGGCGGGTTTGATACGCCTGACAAGGCAGTCCGGGGGATGCCGATGGACCTGACGACGGCGGGCGGCGAAAGCTTCGGTGGCAACTTCGTTCGCACGCCCGATGGCCGGGTGTATCTCACCATCGGCGGCACGGACGCCAGGGTGATCGAAGTCACGGGGCTGGACACCATCAAGCGACTGGGCGGGTCGTTTGCCTACACGGGCCAGCAGCATGAGCAGGCCCAGAAGTATGTCCAGGAGCAGGCAGCGAAGGCGATGGTTCCCAAGGTCTACTCAATCGAGCAGGCTTCGGCACCTGTGGCGATTGACGGGAAAGCGGCGAAGTGGGCTGACTTGCTGGATGACGCCCGGCCGGCGATGGAGATTCAGCAGGATCCGCAACACCGTTTCGGCCGGGCGCAACTGCGGTATGACGCTCAGTATTTGTATGTGGGATACCGCGTCATGGCGTCCAGCGACCACATGCGCAATGTGGGGCAGAACGACCAACTGATGTTCAAGACCGGCGACTGTGTCGATCTGATGCTGGCTTCGCCTTCTGGCAAAACCGGTGACCGACACCTGCGACTGTTGATGACCATCGCTGACCAGAAGCCGGTGGTGGTGATGTATGAGCAGGGCGTGGCTGGCACACCAGCCGAAGCGCGCGTGCCGTTCAGTTCTCCGTGGCGGACGATGTATTTTGATCGCGTGACGCGTCCACAGGGCGTGAAGCTTGCCAGTGGTGCCATGCAAGGCGGGTACTTCGTCGAAGCGGCGATCCCCTGGACGGTGCTGGGCATCACCCCTGGGCCGGGGCTGAAGCTCAATGGCGATGTGGGAATCCTCTTCGCCGATTCCGGAGGCACGACCACCGTCTCCCGCCAGTACTGGAGCAACAAGGCCACGGGTTTGGTCAATGACATCCCCGGCGAAGCGGAACTGGCGCCCAGGCTGTGGGGAGAGCTAAACCTGAAGTAGATCGCCCAAGAGGTGATGCGCGAAGCGAGGTGCTGCATCGCGCAAGACAATCAGTCCGTGAGTTCTTCTTCGAAGATGGCCGGGATCAGGATCGTAGGCTTGATGCCTTCGCCGCGGGACTGCGCGTCGATGCTGCTGATGCACTCGCGCAGCACATGGCGGGCGCTGAACCCCAGTCGCTTGACGGGCAGCACGCTGGAGGTCGGCCATGGGAAATTGCAGTGGGCGACGACTTCCAACTCCTCGGGCACGCGCACACCGGCTCGGACCAGTCCTGCCGACACGGCCTCCACGAAGTTGTCATCGGCGATGATCAAGCCGTCCGGCCGCACCGACTGGTTGGGGTGCATCAAGAGGTGAGCCACGTGTCGCAACATGCTGTCGATACCGGTAACGCCGAACTGCAGCCAGTATGGCTCCATGACCATTCCACGTTCGCTGACCACCCGGTCCAGCCATGCGGGGTTACCCATCGGAAGGTAGGGTTGAGTGATCATCGCCACCCGGCGTCGGCCTCGGGAAGCCAGATAGTCCAGCCCGCGATAGAACAAGGCCTCATAGTTCGTCGAGACTGCCTGAACGGTCGGGTAGTCCGGGGTTTCTGCCATGAACGCTACACGGGCGATTCCCGGCTCGTCCAGAAGAGGCGTATGGACATAGTCGAAGGGGGGGTGCAGAAAGATAATGCCGGCAAGGCGGTGACGCGTGACGTCGGCGACCAGTCGCTGAAACGGCTCGTTGTCCACGTGCGCCTGCACTCCGTGGAACACCTGCAGGTCCAGCCCCGTGGTGCGGCGGAGTTGTTGAGCCTCGTTCTCGATTGCCGTCCAGAAGCGGGCATAGGATGGGGTGCCGGGCATTTGGCTGACGACGATGGCGTAGCGACTCAGGTGCGGCGGACGATCTGAGACGAAGGTTCCCAGAGTGCCGCGGGCCACGACAAATCCATCGTCCATGAGCTGGTCGATCGCCTGCTGCACGGTGACCGAGCTGGCCTCGTACTGCCGGCAAAGCTCCTCCCGTGTAGCTAAACGTCCAGAGGGGGGGACGGCGCCGCTGATGATCCGTCTCCGCAAGTCCTCGGCGATCTGCCGCTGCTTGAGAGGTGGCCTGCCGATGGTCTTGCGCGTCCGGGTTGTGTGTGTGGAGCTCATTGCCATCCGTCTGCAAACAGGTCAGGGCTTCGCCAATACCATCGACGCCTGCAACGTAGAGGCACAGCCAGTCTGGCGAACGATGCCCGAACCACAAGACCGAATATACAAACAGTCACGCTAGTTTGCGAATCATCGGTCTGCCAATCATCCGCCGTGGCGTCGGGCAAACGGGCGAACGTGAGGATCCAGGCTATCGCGATGGCGACCGGCGTCAGGGATGCTCATCGGGCCGATGCAGGGACCGGCGTCTGCCGTGATCCCGAGTGCGGCAAGGCCGCTGAAGAGGTCTGCTGGTTGCGTGGGCGCGGCTGATCCAGGGTGACGATGGGTTCAGTGTCCCCGGGTTTGAAGAACGTAAAATCGCGATGCCAGCACTGGGTGTCTCCCGGTTGTACATGGACGGCGACAAACACCTCGGGGCTTACGACATCGCTGGAACCCCAGAGCGTGAAGCGGCTCACGGGGAGCGTGCCGCTCTCGGCCATCCCCGCACCGCTGGGCTCGTGCTTCAGCATCCAGTACGTGCCGGGCGATCGCTGGATATGGCTGCCGGGCAGGTAGAAGGCGCGCTGCGGACGGTTCTTCCAATGCGCACTGTTCTGCTGAATGTCGACGACATGCCTGGCGTCTTTGTGGGCAAAGTCAAAGCCCATCGTCAGTGACAGTCCGGGGCCCGGCCCCTGGCCGTTGATGGCGAGGAAGTTGTGGCAAAACTCCTCGGTGGCGATGGGTTGCGTGCCGGTGTTGTGGAGCAGGACGCTCATCCTCAGTCGGTTGTCGCCGACGGTGAGGGTGCGGACCAGTCGCATGGCGTAGCCGCTACACATGCGGGGCTCGATCGTGAAGGCGACCGAGTTGGGCGTGGTCTCGGTGGAGATATCAAAAGGTTCGACAGCGTAGGCTCCGAAGAACTTGTAGGGTGCGGCGTCGGGGCGGGTCAGCAGGCCTACGCCGGGTTTGACGAAACGCTCGCCGGGCGCCGCCTGGGCGAATGCCACTGCGGTGTTGGGGGCGAATTCGCAGCACAGTCCGGCGCCGCCGTCGGCTTCGGATGTGCCCTCACTGCCGCAGAAGGTGTGCGTGTCGTCCAGCGTCACCTGGGTGACAAAACTGGACCAGTCGAAGCGCGGGCCGATGTATCGTGACCCGGGCCGGGCAATGTCAACCGCCAACCGTGGGGTGCGAAGGCGGATCTGGGGAATATTACTGTTCATAAAAAGACTCATCAGCACCGGCCGACCTACCGCATGCGGTAGGCACCTGTCGGTACGTCGGCAAAAACTCCGGATTCTGTACAGGGGATCGTGAGGCCACCGACCTGATCGATCAGGGTCGTGGTACTGTTCCAAGGGTGGGGGAGGCGAAGCGTGGTCGGCTTCTCACGCGTCGAGACGATCAGCAGATCATCAAGCACGCTGAGGCCACCCGGCAGGGCAGTGAAGGCGCGCGAGCCACCCTTGTCTTTGAGCAGCTTGGTGAGGAACTGGTTCACGCCGACCATGTCAGGGCGCGAGTCGGCGCTGCAAAGACCCTGGGCAGGAAAGAGCGATCCTCCCTGATCCAGGACCATGCGCTTGGCGCTGTACTGGTTGAGGTGCAGCAGGAATTCCCGGGGTCCCATGCCATCGATGCCGCGGATCGGGTTGCTGTGGATGCTGAAGATGTTGATCGGGGCGTCCAGCGTGGTGCCTTCGCCCAGCATGATCGCCTCGGGATCGCACTCTTTGATGCAGGCGTACATCTCTTCCATGAACTTGATGGCCATGCGGTTGGTGTCGCCGGGGTAGCGCATCCAGGGTCGCGGGCGGAAGTCGGGCGGGAAAGCCCAGGACAGACAATCAAAGAAGATGCCCTTGCATCGGCATTCGCCGATGTAGAAGCGGATCCACTTCTTGGTGTATTCGATGTAGCCGGGGTGGCCGGGATTGATATGGGCGATGTCCGGCTGGTCGATGCTGCCCCAGGCGGCGCAGACGCGGCCATCAATGCCGCGGATGAACCAGTCGTCGTCAATGTCGGCACCGCCCTGAAAACAGAGTCCGCTGTGGCTCATCCAGGTCAACACCGGCACGCCCCGGTCGGCCATGCGGTGGCACATCGCCTTGAATTCGCCAAGCGTGCCGTGGTTGGGGTCCGGTTCATATCCCAAAGGCGTGGTGCCGCTCTTGATCGGACGGTTGGTCACCAGGCAGTAGCCAATGCCGGCGTATTCGCCATTGTCGAGCCTCTTCTCCCACTCATCGGCCTGCTGAGTCCACGTCGGCTGATTGTCCCAGGCCAACCCGGGACCCAGAAGCGTCTTATGGAGCCATGCGGGCGGCTCCTCGTAATAGAACGTGGCGTAGTCCGCGAGCCAGTTCATCATCTCCTGGCGGGTTTTGCCGTAGTAGATTTTGATCTCGGTCAGGCGCAGGGTGTCGCCGATGGCGAACGGGGCATGGAGAGTGAAGTCGTAGCTCACGCCGCGGCCGGCGGATTCAATGTTCAGGATGTAGCCGACCTGCGGGCGACGGCAGGTGATGGCAATCCAGTTCTCGGTCTTGGCGTCATAAAAGACCCCGCCGTGCACGAGCATGCAGCCGGGGTAGATTCGTCGCCAGACGTTTTGCATGAACGCCTTGCACTTCTCCGGCGTGTCATGTTCGTGGCCGGTATGCCCGAACTCATCGGTGGGGCCGGATGAATGGATGGAAGTGAAGATCATCCGGGTGTCGTCGCCCCAGAACTTCCAGTTCCAGTTGAGGATGGAGAAGGTGTCGACGAACAGCGGGGCTTCGACCACCGGGCCGCCCGGTCCGGGGCAGGGGACTGTCTGGTCGCACAATTCCCGGCGGATCAGGGTTTGAACCCCGAAGCAGCGGTGTTTCAAGCCAGCTCGGTTGCCCATCTCGCGGGCCAGCGCCAGGCCCCAGCCGGAGAAGTGATCGGTGAATCGCTCCCCCTTGAGATGCATAAGTTTTCGCGATGGGTCATTCGGATCGCAGTGCCGTCGTAGTGCAAGCGGAAGCCCGTTTACCCACAGTTCGCTACTGCATGGGTTGGTTTGATCTAACAACTCTACGCCAGCGAGTTTGACCGAGGAAACCTGGCCTGTCGTGTCGCTGACCTGAACCACAAATAGTGATGAGTCACCCATCTATGTATTGCTCCAATTACCGCCCCATTTTCGCCCCAGATCTGAGCTCGCTCCACACTCGGGCAAGCTGGTCCCTCAACCAACGTATGGTACTCGCGAATTTAATGTATAACAAGGCTCTTTGCGGCTGAAGTAAGCGTCCTGAAAGCGTGCTTCAACTCGCTGCCCAATAGAAGAGACTGCGCCGACGCAGGTCTGCTTGATCGCGGATGCCGGTCCGGTTTCCCAGCAGCCGCGGGTGCCCAATATGAAAACCGGCAAGGCCGGCTTGGCAGGGCCGGCCTTGCGGTGAACTCATGGAAGCGCTGCCTGGCTCACTTCTGGAATTCCAGTGCGCTCCAGTTCTTCGGCTGCAGTTGCAGCTCGAAGACGGCATCATCGACGATGCCGGTGTTCTGGTTGCTCCAGTAACTTCGCAGGCGCGTGCGCTGGCCGTCGGTGCCGCCGTGGGTGACGCCGATGTCGCCCTTGAGGGCCAGGCCCGCCTTGGGCTGCAGGCTCAGATCGGCCAGGGGGATGGCGGCCTCAATGGTGTAGCCTTTGTCACGTTTGGTGACCTGGATGCGGGCGCTACCCAGGACGGTGACGCTGTCCATCGGGTACTCCTTGATCACGCCGGAACTGAAGACGTGAGGATGCTTCTCGGCAGCCACCTTGCGGTAGACCACGGCCGCCGGCTTGCCTTGGAGGTTGCCGATGCTCAGGCGCAGATCGCCCAGGGCTGCTTCGCTTCGATTCGCATCGGCCTTGGGGTCGCTGGCGAGCTGGAAGTCAACCGTGTCGCCGGCGAGGTACATCATGAACGGATCGGTGGCACCGTTGATCCACGGAGTGGCGTCCTTCACTTCCCACGCCAGGTAGAGGGTCTTGTCATCCCAGGCGGCGGCGGCGCGAACGGCGGCGTCGTCCTGCTTCTTGAACTGCAGGATCTGGGCACCGGCGAAGTCTGCGCCCAGGTCGCCAGTGAAGTTCACGGCGGCGTGCTTGATGGCGAGCTTCTGCTCGGCGCTCTTGGGCTTGAGCAATTGCTCGCGCATGCCCTGGGCCAGTTTCACATCCTCGGCGGCGAACGTGATGGCAGAGCCGGAGATTGTCTTCACGCTTTCCAGACCGGTGACCTGGACGTTCCAGAACGCAGTTTTGCCGGTCTGGAAGTGCAGAGCGCCGGTGGTGGTGAGAGTGGTGGAGCCGCCGAA
>JBBQTU010000167.1:0-9614 GCA_038213005.1 Tepidisphaerales bacterium
GCCTTGGCGGGCTCGATCCACTGGCCGCGTTCGTCGATCAGGCCATACCAGAGGTGGCCGGACTCGCCCAGCCGCGCCGTCTGGACGGCGGTGAACGCTCCCTGGGTAGGTGTTGGCTGCTTGAGGACCTCCTGCTGGATATTCCATCCCGCCATGCGGTAGCAGACGGTGAGGTCGTGATAACCGGCAAAGGGATAGTCAATGGCGACGACGGCGGTGAGCCCATCCCGCTGATAGGCCCATGACTGAGACTGTTTGCCTTCGATTTCGGGCTGCGCGATGAGTTTTTGCGCCTCGTCAGATCGTACCCAATTCGCCATCTGCGCCGGGACGGAGAACGTGGCATCGGCCCGCAGAGTGGCCCGGGCGGAGCCGCCGCCGATCCAGTAGGCCAGGCCCCCCCGCGCTGCGGCGTTGGCGACCTGCGCCACACCCACCAGGGCGAAGCACATCGCCAGGGTCCATAGGCTGCCGGCGATGCCGACCGGCACGAAGGCCGGCGGCGCGGGCGGGACCGGCTGGGACTTCGTCCGAAGGTAGGCCTCGCGCTGGGCGCGAGCGCGACGGCGGCGCGAGCGGTTCCGCAGACGCTGGGCGATCCACGGTTTGGTTACGCTGATGATCTGATCGGTGTTGAAAATTAGAGCCATTGAGACGGCGAACATGATCAGGCTGGCCCACTGGTGGAGTCCGCCAGAGAGGACATCGATGTTGTGTCTGGATTTCAGCCAGACGCCGCCGGCGATGCGAACCATGTTGGCCCACAGGACGAAGCCCACCCCCGCAACCACGAGGCAGGCAATGACGCGCGGGGAGCGCCGGCGCCAGAAGCCCAGCACCAGGGTGAACCCCAGCACGGCCATGAGCGAGTTGATGCCGCTGCAGGCCTCGGCGACGAGGAGTCGCGAGCCGGGGATCTCAATGACCGTCCCGGTGATCAGGTGCGGCACGCGGAGCCACACCAGGGCATAACTGCTGGCGCGGACGGCCAGTTCGCGCAGGGATTGGAGGAACGGCTCATCCATACCTACCGGGAGGCCGATGACCACTGCCAGCAGAATCCCCGAGGGGAGCATGGCGCGAAGCATCCGCAGGCCGCCCGCGTGCCACGCGACCCCGGCCAGGGCGATCAGGGCGGAAATGGCGGCCATGCGTCCGGACCAGAGTACGCTCGACGCCACGAGGGTCAGCAGTGCCACGCCCAGCAGAGCGCGCGTCCAGAGCCTGGAGCCGGCCGAGAGTTCGGCGTGGGGAATCTCGCGGAAATGCTGCCAGGCCAGATGGGCAGCGGCGATGATGATCAGGGGGAAGAATTCATACTGTTCGCGAGCCCACTGCTCGATGCCAAAGCGGATCAGAAGAGGCAGGAATCCGACCAGCAGGATGGCCGCCCAGAGCGCAACACGACGGGTCGGGAAGAGATCCCGAGTGTCCACTGACGATGCCAGACTATTGGCGGTGGTCATACGGTGGCCCTTCCATTCGCGATAAGTGAAGAGGCGGCAGTTTAGCAGGAAGCGATAATTGGTCAAAGGAACTTTTGCGGGCTTGGCTCAGTGCGTGACTTCCCTCACGGACAGAATGGGCGGCCGGATGCGGTTCCCATCACAACGCGCGACCAGCTCGGCGAGCGGAGCGAAGAGGGAAGGCTGGGGGGTCAAGGGGGCGCGAGGCGGGCGGTAAGGCGGATATGGCGGGATATGGCGAGATATAGCGGGATAAGGGAAGCGGCGAGTTCGGTGCCGGAGCGTAGCCAAGGGAGCTCGGCCATCGCGGCGTCGAACTGGTGCAGGGAGATGAAGCGGGCGACGGCGAAGGCGGCGATCAGGCCCGTGCACACCAACACCAGCCAGTGGCGGCGGGCCAGGCCGCGGTTGGCGAAGAGCCAGCAGAGCGCCACGAAGCTGGCGAGGCCCAGGAGGCCCAGGGCCGCAAGCTGCACCGGGCGGCGCTCATCGTACACCCCCTCGGTATGGGCGGCGGAGCGCATGACCAGTCCGGCGAAGGCGAAGACGTTGGCCGCCTTGAAGCAGGCAAAGACGACGAAAATGCCTCCGAGGACGGCCCAGAAGCGGGGATTATCGTGGGTGAGCTTACGGCAGCGGGCGACACTCACCGTATGGCTCAATCGAAAGAGAGCTACTGCAGTGAGGAGGAAGCTGGCTGCGAGCAGGTAGTCCGTCAGGTCGCGGGCGACCGACGGCAGGGTGGATGCGGTAGCGAGAGCGTGGACGATTGCGGGCATAGGCGTCAGCTCAACAGGGGCAATGGCTTGGCAATGCACGAATCGTAACGCCTCAATGCAGAATGCAGAAACCAGAATGACGAATGAAATTAGAAACTCGAAATCCGAACTGGGAGATTGCGGCTATGGGGCCTGCGTAGCCGCCTGGGTTGCGGCCGAGGGTTCGGTGGTGGCGGCGGCGGCTTTGGTGGCGGCAGCGGCTTGAGTGGCGGCCTGCCGACGGGCTTTTGAGACGACATCGCCGAGGGCCTGGACGTCTTTGGAGTCGGGCTGGAGCCGCTGGGCTATCTGCAGCTCGCGCAGGGCCTCATCGATCTGGCCGGCTTGGAGCAGTTCGCGGACGCAGGCGAGTCGCCAGGGGAGGCGGGTGTATTCCTTGGCCAGGGCCTGGCGGTAGAGGGCGGCGGATTCCTCGTGGCGGCCTTCCTGGCTGCTGGCGGCGGCGAGCATGGCGATCGCCCAGGCGGGCGTGGAGCCTTCGTTAACGCGGGCACGGTAGATCAGGATGCACTGGCCCTGTGCCTGGGCGGCCTCGGCGGTGAAGCCGTACTGGCGCAGGGTATCTGCGACGCTGGAAAGACGCTGGGGATCGTCGCCCGCCAGGGCCAGAAGCAGGTCGGGACGGCGGCCCTCTTTGGCGAGTACCTGAGCGGCCTGGGATAACATGCCGCCACGGAGCTCTACCGCGCGGCGATAACGTTCCAGGGCCAGGTCCAGGTTGCCCTCGGCGGCGGCGAGTTGGCCGGCAGCGCACCAGGCGATGGGGTCGCTGCGTGCGGTGCGGATGCCGTTTTCCACGCGGTCGCGGCCCTCTTCGCGGCCCAGGACCCACCACTCCATCTGCCCGCGCCAGCAGTGCAGGGCGCCCATGGTGGGACACATGGAACTGGCGACGATCATCTCGGTGACGATCTGCTCGGCAACATCGAGGAATTCTGGAGGCGGAGCGTCACCGACGTCGGATTTGGTGCGGCCGCGAACCACGCAGCGCCAGCGGTAGACCGCCAGGCGATAGCGGTAGAGGGCATTGCCGGGATCGAAGCTGACGGCGGCCTCGCCCTGCTCGATCAGGCGTGCGTAAGCCTGGGCGTCAGGGGTCTTCCAGGCGGACTTTTCCAATTGAGCGGAGGAGTCTCGGGCTGCGGCGTCGAGTTCCTCGGCGAAGACCCGCCACCAGGCGGCGGGGATATTCAGGATCAGGAGCATGCCCAGGAGGCCTACGAGCCCCGCGGCGAGGCGGGGGCCGGCGGGACGCACGGTGGTGCGGGTGGTGACGGCGACGGGCGCGGGCGAGGCCGACTGCTGGGCCTTGGTGCGGGGGCCGGTTCCCGCGCCGGCGCGCTGGCCCAACACGACCAGCAGGCCGCAGAAGACGGCGGACAGGCCGGCGATGGCCGGGAGGTGCTGGCCGAAATCGGTCCAGCTATGGATGGCAACCGCCAGCAGCCCTGCGGCCAGAGCCGGGGCGACGATGACCACGGGATCGCGGGCACGCCGGGTGGCGCGGATGGTGCAGAGGGCAAGAAACCCGACGAACCAGAGAACCGCCGCGGTGCCGACAACACCCATCTCCAGCATGAGCTGGGCGTATTCATTCTCGGCGTGCGATGCGAACTGGGTGATGGTGCCGGTGTCGTAGAGGGGATAGACGGCGGAGAAGGTGCCCAGGCCCGACCCGATGGCCAGGAAATGGCCAAACGCGGGGACTAGATCGGTGACGACCGTCCAGCGGTTTTGATAGATATCCAGGCTTTTCAAGGTCGCCATGCGCTCGTACATGGCTTCAAAGCCAATGAGGATGACGGCCGAGACGGCGGCCAGGCCCACCAGCATGGGGATCAGGGAGCGTTGCAGGCCCTTGCCCAGGGTGAGCATCAGGGTCAGGGCGATGATGGCGGCGACCGAGGAGACGATGCCCATGCGAGAGAGAGACATGGCGATGGAGATCAGGCCCACGACGGCCATCACCAGGAGCCATCGGGCCAGGCGGTGGTCGGGATCGCGAAACCAGGAGGCGATGGAGTCACGCTCGAGCCATTGGCGGCCCAGCGTCTGCCGCATGGACATCATGGCATAGCCCAGCATCGCCATGACCGAGAGGTTCATGTGCTGGCTGAAGTGATTGTGGCAGGCGAAGGTGCCGGAATTGGGCTGCGATTCTTTGGGGCCGATCCAGTAGATATGCCCGTTGCCGAAGAGGCTCTGGAGAAGTGCCAGCACGGCCAGGCCGGCACCGATGATCGCGACCGACAGCAGCAGGCGGCGGATCTGATCCGAGCGGCGAAAGACGTTGATGACCGTCAGGAAGATGACGCTGGCGGCGATGACGATGCAGAGGTCGTGCCATGTGGAGCGGGCGTAGAGACTCAGGGTGAACGAGCCCAGGATATCCTGGCGAAGGGTCTGATAGAGGCCGGCGGCATGGGGCGAGAGCCACTCGATCAGGGAAAAGGGGACGGGCAGGGCCTGTAGCAGCCCAAGAAGGACAAACAGGGATAGCGGCACCAGGGCGGGGGTCCAGCGGAGCCCGCCGGTGGTCTTCCACTTCCAGGCGCGAGCCGCCAGGCAGAAGGCCAGGCCGAGACAGACGACCCAGACCACCAGTTCGCTCCAGGCCTCAACCGCCCCGAACGCCAGCGGCATGAACGCCAGCAGGCCCACCAGCAGCCGCTGGGCGAGGGCATCGCACCAGGGAGTGGAATGGCGGCGACGGCGGCTCTTGCCCTCACCACTGTCGCTGCTGATGCTGCTACCGGGGCTATGGCCGCGGCGATGGCGATGATGCGATCGGGAACCACTCATAGAGGAACATCCGCCAATAACGCCGCGGGAGCGTCTATGAACCACTGCTGCACAACTTCCGCACCCAGTTTCTGGCGGACCCGTTCGGCGGCCGCGGTCATCCGTGGACGTCTGAGTCCCTCAGCACTGTGGGCATCGCTGGCAACCAGGTCGATGGCGTGCAGCGAAGCCATGTGCCAGGTGAACTCGGCAACCTGTTTGCCGAAGTCGCCCAGCAGGCTGGCGGCGGTCACCTGGAGCTTGATGCCCGACTCGGCCCGCCACGCTAATACCTCGCTCAGATGCCGACGGATCCAAGGGTATCTTTCGGGGTGGGTGAAGACAACCCCCACGCCGCGTGCGGCAAGATCCTGGAGCAGAGGCCCGATGTTGATGAAAGGCGACAGCGGCATCTCCAGGAGCAGCCAGCGGCGGCGATTGGCTAGTGTCATGACCTCGCCGGCGGCGATCAGCTCAATGAGCTGTTCGTGGAGGCGGACATCGGCGCCGGGGAGCAGTTGCAGGGGAATCTGATGGCGGCACAGCTCGTCCTGGAGCGACTGGACCGCCTGGCGAATGGCGGCGGCGTGGGTGCGGCCTTCATAGGGGCCAAGCTGGTGGGGCGTGGCAACCACGGTGCCGATGCCGTCGGCGGCGAGAGCACGGCAAAGGGCCAGAGAAGCATCGAGATCGGCCGGGCCGTCATCAATGGCGGGCAGGCAGTGGCAGTGGAGATCAACAAAAGGCAAGGTGTCCATCACGACCCACAAACAAACTCGCCGCACGGATGTGCGGCGAGGGTATTGCTGAACTATTCCGTCGAGAGCGGTGCCCCAGCACCTCGCCTGACCATCACCTTACCCTTACTTGGGGATGTAAGGCGTACGGAAATTCGGCGTTGGCGCTGGCGGGGTGACGGTTCCCCAATTTGTGGGAACCGAGCGGGGCGTCCGCGGGCGACCCGAGGTCTGTCCGTAGAGGCTCTGAGCCCCGAGTGAGCACAGCGCCACACCACCCAGAATCACGATCGTTGTCAGGATTGCTCGCTTCATAGGCCTTCTCGTTTATTGTTTCGGCGTCTTCGAAAGTAATGTTAGCCCCTGAGGTCGCTTACTTCAAGCGGAACGTCCGCGGCGACGACGCAGGGCCAGACCAGCTCCGCCCAGCAGCAGGACAAGGGCCGACGGCTCTGGGACAAAGGTGCCCACCAGATTGAACTGCGCAGTGGCAGAGAACGGGCCGGAATCGATTGCGTCGGCGTACGGCCAGTCGGCGTTTGCGTAGGCATCCAGCGCGTAGACGCTACCGGCCTTAAGAATAAATTCCTGCCCCGTCCAACTTGCCGTTTCGAAGGTGTCCCCAGGAATCGTGTCGCCGGTGCCGAACATGCGCTCAAAGTCGATCAGGGTGGTGACGTTGCCCAACGCATCCCTCCCCGCCAGACGGACCATGATCATCGTGTAAGGGTCAGCCGAAGCGGTCGCCGTGGTCATTTTCAGGGTATAGTCGCCGCCATCGGCGGGAACATCGAAGTTGATCTTGTACGTCGCCGTCCCATTGCTGTAGAGGGTGGTGGCATCGGTGCCGAACATGGGGTCCGTGTCGTACTGCACGTCCCCATGGCCTTCACCGTTGATTGAAAAGCCATCGCTGCTGAGGGAACTGGCCATGGTGCCCAACCCATTGGCCATCCCCTCGGCTCCGAGGCGGAAGTCTGGAACCCCAGCAGAGGCGATGATGGAGCTGGTCTTGTTGAAATCCCAAGAGCCGCTCAGGTAAGCCCCGCCACTGGTCGAGCCATACTTCTTTGTGTATGAAAGCGCCGGCGAGGCGACAGATTCGTCAGGGTCGCGATCGTAGCCCCACATGGCGTCGACGCTCGTCTCGGCGTAGTAGATGCCAATCGCGGCATCCGCATGGGACTGCAATCCGGCGATCGACAACCCGCCAACCACCAACGCCAGAATAGAGCTGACTTTTCGCATCAGAAAGGACCTTTCCCTCAGTTCGGAAATCCGTTCAAAGCACATGACAATCGGACCAGAATCTTCAACGCGCATATCTTATACAGCGAACTGATCGGCAACGCAAGAAAATATTAGTTTCTTTTTTTCAGGCCGCAAAAAGCGACGTCGGATCAGGTCTTCACAGTGGGCACCTTGGCACCTTTGCCGGTCTTGGCGCCGCCATAGCGTTTGCCGTAGCCGTAGCCATAGCCGTACCCATATCCATAGCCGTAACCATACCCGTAGCCGCCGGAATTACGCGGCTGAGGGGCGGCATTGACGACGATGCCCAACACGCGGGCACCGACGCTGGCGAGGGCCTCCTTGGCGTGATTGGCCGCCCGCTGGCGGCATTTCTCGGCCCGGAGCACCAGGATCACGACGTCGCAGCCGGCGGCGACGATGCGGGCATCGGTCACGGCCAGGACCGGCGGGGTGTCGATCAGGATGTGGTCGTAGCGCTGGCTCAGTGACGCGATCAACTGGAGGAAGGCATCGCTGTTGAGCAGCTCGGCGGGATTCGGGGGAATCGGGCCGCTGGCCAGCAGGTCGAGGTTTTCGACCGGGCCCTTCTGGATGGCCTGCTCGAGGGTGTTCTGGCCGGTCACGACCGACGACAGGCCCACCTCGGAGGGGATGCCGAAGATGCGCTCGATGCGGGGCTTGCGAAGATCGGCGTCCAGCAGGATGGTGCGCTTGCCTGACTGGGCGAGCGACTCGGCGAGGCTGGCGACGATGGTGCTCTTGCCGTCACCCGGTGTTGGGGAGGTGACCAGGATGGTCTTGGCGTGCCCGGCGGGCATGCCAAAGAGCACGGCGGTGCGGCAGCCGCGGATGGCCTCGGCCATCGACGAGCCGGGATCACGCTCCACCGCGCGGGCGAGTTCCTGCCCGGCGACGGCGGGGACGTCGGGGATCACGCCCAGGACGGGCAGGCCGGTGACGGTCGCCATTTGGTCGGCCGACCGCATGCGGTCATCGATGAATTCCATCATGACGGCGAGCGTCAGGCCCAGGATGACGCCGAAGGCGAGGCTCATCTTGAGGATCTTGCCGCTGTCGGGGCTGAAGGGGGCGGCCGGCTCAACGGCGGCCTCGACCAGCATCACGTTCATGGCCCGGACGTCCTGGCTCATACCCAGTTCGCGGATGCGGGCGTTGAGGAAATCCAGGCGTGAGCGGGTCTGCTCCATCTCGGCCGAGAGGCGCTCAAACTGGGCCACCTGGGTGTTGAGCTTCTTGGCGTCCTCGCCGTTGGACTGGATATAGGTTGCCAACTCGATGACCTGGCGCTCGGCGGCCTTCTGGTTCTCCTCGGCCATGGCGAGCTGGGTCTCGACAAACTTGGCGTCGTACTTGAGCAGTTCCTGCTCCAGGGCGGCGATGCGTTCGGTGACAGAGACATAGCGGGGATGGCCGGGAGAGAGCTTGTTCTCCATCTCGTGGCGTGCCCCGTAGAGCTGGGAAAGCTCAGCGCGGAGGCGCATTTCCTCGGGGTCGCTGGCGATCGCCAGGCCGCGGGCACGCTGCGTGTCCATGTACTGGCGGAGACGCTTGGGGTCGCTCTTGAGGTTCTTGATGGACTCCAGGCTGGCCTTGGCTTCAATGGCCTCGATCTGGGCCTTGGTCATGGCGTCGGTAAACGCGTTCATCTGCTTGAGGGTGGTGCTGGACCCCAGGACGGTATTGCCGTCTTTGTCCTTGGTCGCCAGGGCCAGGCTGCCGGAATCCACCTTGAAGCGAGTCATCTGGGCCAGTCGCTCGGAAAGCTCATCCTCCATCTTCTGCTTTTCCTTCTGGAGGATCTGCAGCACCTCGGCCGATGAGGATTTCTTGTATTCGTCGCTGAATGCGATGTAGGCGTCGGCAACGGCGTTGGCGATGGGGGCGGCGTCGCTCCAGTTGGGGGTGTCGAAGCTGATGTTCATCAGGTCATCGGCGCCGAACTTCACATCCAGGCCGGCGCGAAGCGAGGCGGCGACATTGCCGGCCCCCTGGAAACTCTTCATGGCCTTGATGTCGGGCCGCTCGGCGACCTTGGTCAGGACCAGAGGGGAAAGGAGGATTTCGGCCTGGGTGGCGCGGTAGTTGCCGCCGCGGGAGAGGGGATTGACGTCGGCGGACTCGCCGATGATGCGGTTTTCGCCGGCCTTGGCGACAAACAGGCGGTTGGTGGCGCGATACAGGGGCGTGGCCTGGCGCAAGTAGATCACGCCGCCGGCCAGGGCCAGGGCAATGGTGATGGCGATCACCCAGAGGCGGCGCCAGAGGATGGCCGGCAGATTGGAGATCTGGATCGGCGGCTTCTGGTCCTCCGGGGGCACCGCGTCGTCGCGATTGCGCTGAACGTAGGGAATGTCCTGATTTTTCGTCATCGGGTCTGCCATGAGCCACCTGTCCTGTTCGTCGACGTTAAGAGCATAGTTATAAGCCTGCTTCGTGAGATCGCAAGATCAACTAACGCAAGTTCGCGAAACTGCGTGAGGGCCGTCACCTTCGTCCGCGCAGCAGGACGGTCACTCGAGACGCGCGACGGCTCCGGCGTGGAACCACGAAAGACATGGCACAGAAGACTTCTGACC
>JBBQTU010000168.1:0-9588 GCA_038213005.1 Tepidisphaerales bacterium
CGACATAAGTCTCCTCACCTGGCGATCTGTCACCATGCCCTGAACTCCCTTTGTTTGAGTCCAAAACATCGTCGTCGAATCCCAGTTCAACTGGCGGATTCTAATTGTCGTCACTGGCGGATTTTAATTGTCGCTGGACAGGCGGATGCGGCGGCATGAGCGTTCGGCCAAAAGTGGGGCTGCCGCCTCGGCAGCCTATCTGGTTCCCTGCCCGAGTGATCTTGCCGATCAAAGTGCGGCAGACACGCACTGGCTCTGATCTGCTTTCTTCACCGTGAGGGTTGGTCAGCGAAAGGGGCGGTCGAGGCGACCGGCCCCACTACTCGGCCGCGACCATCGCAGCTTCGTTGGTCTGCCCGTGCAGTTTCTGCCACCGGCGACGGCGAATCCAGTAGAACAGCACGGGGATCATGATGTCGATCACTTCGTCGGCGATCAGCAGTCCGCCAAGGACCGGGGCGGCCATCGGGCGCATGATCTCTGAGCCCGTACCGGTCGCCCAGAGCATCGGCACCAGCCCGACGATCGCGACACCTTCGGTCAGCAGCTTGGGCCGCAGGCGATGGACAGCGCCCTGGATCACCAGCGTCCGCAACTCATCCAGCGATGCAATCTTCTCCAATCCTCCGTGGCGATCCAGCGCCTCGCGCAGGTAGACCAGCATGATGACGCCCGTCTGCGTGGCCATGCCGAAGGCCGCGACGTAGCCGATCGAGACGATCACGCTGAAATTGAACCCGAAGGCGGCCTGAAACATGATCGACCCGGCCAGCGCGCCCAGCACCGCCAGCGATACCAGCATCGAATCGGCCGCGTCATGAAAGGTGATGAACAGCAGCAGCAGGATCAGCGCGATCACCATGGGGAAGATGATCGCCATGGTCTGGCGTGCCCGCACCTGGGCTTCGAATTCGCCGGTCCATTCAACACTCATTCCCGTGCCGGCGAGACTGGCCTCGATGCCCTTGATCGTCTGCTGCGCTTCGGCGACGAACCCCAGCACGTCGCGGTCGCGCACGTTCAGCGTCACATAGTTCCGCAGACGCCCGTTCTCGCTCTTGATCATGCTCGGGCCTTCGGTGACGCGGATGTCGGCGACCATGCGAAGGGGGATCTGCAGGACCGACGCCGGAAGGTCGGCCGACGGAATGCGGGAGGGTTGATTGTTGGTGGGCGATTGAGCCGACTTGCCGTTTCCAGCGGCCATACCGGCATCGGCCGGGCTGTCGCCGCTGTTGGAACCGCCCATATCACCGCCACCCAGGCCACCCGCGCCCGAAGCGGCCGGCACCATCTCGCTACCGGCCGCCCCGGCCGAGCTGCCGGCGCTACTCAGCAAGGCTACCGGGGTGGCGCGGGCAGTCAGCAAGACGTCGCCGATGGCGCTCACGTCCTGCCAATAGTCGCGGGCGTAACGGATGCGCACGGGGAACCGCTCGCGGCCCTCGACAGTCGTGGTGACCTTCCCGCCGCCGATGGCGACCTCGATCGCCTGGGCCAGATCGGCCATGTTTACGCCGTAGTACCGGGCTTTCTCCTGATCGACCCGGATCTCGACATATCGCTTTCCGACAGCCTGATCGGCCACCACATCGACCGCGCCCCGAACACTGCGGAGTCTGGCCGCGATCTCCTCGCTGATGCGCTGCACCTCCGCGATCGAGGCATCCAGCGGCTTGCCGGTGGGACCGAAGACTTTCACGCCGATCTGCGTGCGCACGCCGGTAGCCAGCATGTTCACGCGATTGATGATCGGCTGTGTCCACGCGTTGCCCCAGCCGGGCATCTGCAGTTCGCTGTCCATCTCCTTCAGGACGTCGTCCTTGGTCTTCTGCCAGAGGAAGAGCCGCTTGTGCAGGTCGGTGTTGAGCGCGTCCGGTATGCTGGCGGGTACGCCAGCATACCCTACGGGCTTCGTTGCTTCGTTGCGCAGTTCACCCGCCGCGGCGGGTGGTGAAGTGGGCGCTTCAAACACCGTCCCCTTGCTGGAGCGGAGTATCCCGTCGATGAGCAGGCTGTTGGCCAGCTTCACCCCATAGTCGAATAACTCCCAGTTGAGCGTCTTGGTTCGCTCGGCCCACAGCTTTTCCCGCTGCGTGTCGAGTTGTGTGAACAGTCGCTCGGCGGGGGTCGCGGTTGCCAGGCCCGCCGCCCGTTTAAGGAACTGCAGATTGTCCTGCACGATGCTGGGCGGATCGAGCAGGAGATCATCTCGCTCGCTGGCGATGCCACGGGCAACCAGCGATTTGCGGAGCGTCGACAGCATCGCGTCGACCTCCTCCTGGCGCATCGACTCCATCAGCAGCGACGTGTGCGGCAGGATCGCCTCCACCAGCGCCTTGCGATCGGCGGCGGAGACTTCACGAAGCAGAGCGCCGTCGCCAACCCCCTCCCCAGCCCTCCCCCAAGAGGGAGGGGGTGAAGTATGCTCCTCACCCTTGCGGGAGGGGGTTGGGACGCCGTCCCTCGGCAGCGCAGCGTCATCCTTCTCCTCCCCCTTGGGGGAGGCTGGGAGGGGGTGGGCCAGCGGCGGCAACGTGCGAATGTGGCTGACGACGAAGTCAATCGATGACTCGGCGAGTTGCCGCGCCATCTCGGGGGCGTATTCAAGCTGGCGCCTGCGCGCCAGTTCGCGCATGGCACGATCGAAGCGTTCGCTGACGCCCATGGATGTCACGTTCAGTAACCCCACGGCATCCGACAGTCGCGGGTTATACTTCAGGTATTCCTCATCCCCGACGGCGCGGACGGCATTCTTCCAGTCGCCCGAATTGAGTGTGCCGCCGGCGATCGCTCCCTCCTTCGCAAGGCGCTGGGCCACCACACCGGCCTGGGCGACCAGGTCATCAAACTTCAGAGCGCGCTTGGGCCATTGCCCGCCCGGATGCAGGGTGATGATCGTCTCGATCATGTCCACGGGCGACGGGTCGGTTGCGGTGTCGGCGCGGCCGACCTTGCCCACGACATTCTCCACTTCCGGAAACCCGCGCATGAGCCGGTCTCGCAGCATGACATCATCCACCGCCTGGGCCATGGCAATGCGCGGGGCACTGGTGGGCATGTCCAGGATGCTGCCTTCATTGAGCGAGGGCATGAACTCCTCGCCCAGCTTGTGAAAACGCGTGTCGGCGATGAACGCCACCGCCAGCAGCGTCACCACACCCGCCGTGCGCCCCAGCCACGAACTCCTCTTCACTCCCAGCAAAATAAACAGTACGCCAAGACCGATGATCAGTTCCTGCAGCCAGGGGTTGCCGACAAACCCGGCGCCCAGCGACAGGATGACCGCCATCATCCAGTAGACGAAAGCGGGGCGGTCGATCACCCACGACAGCATCGGCTTGTAGATGTGGATGAAGCTGCGGACGATCCAGTTGTCCTCTTCGCTTTTGAGCCGGCCGCGGATGAATAGGGGAATCAGCGCCGGTACGAGCGTGACGGCCAGGATCGCCACGCCGATCATCGCGAAGCTCTTGGTGTAAGCCAGCGGGTGGGACAGTTTGCCTTCCTGCCCTGCAAACGCGAACACCGGCAGGAACGCCAGCAGCATGATCAGCACGCTGAAGAAGATCGGCCGGCCCACCAGGCGGCAGGACTTCACGATAATCTCGGTGGTATCTCCCGACACCTTCTGGTCGCCAAAGTGCAGCTTCAGCTCGTGGGTGGCGTTTTCCACCATCACCACGGCCGCGTCGACCAGGATGCCGATGCTGATGGCGATGCCGCACATCGACATGATGTTGCTGGAGATGCCCAGGTAGTACATCAGCAGAAAGCTGACCGCCACGGCCAGCGGCAGGGTGATGCACACGACAAACGCCGATCTCGCGTGGGCCAGGATCAGGAGGATCGCGATCGTTGCGATGATCATTTCCTCCTTCAGCGTGCCGGTGACAGTGTCGATGGCGCTCTCGATCAGCCGGGTGCGATCGTAGAACGGCACGATGCGGACACCCGCGGGCAGGCCGGACTGCAGCGAGCGGATCTTCTGCTTAATCTGCTGCGTGATCGCCAGCGGATTCCCGCCGTATCGCATCATCACCACGCCGCCGACCGCCTCGCGCCCGTTCTTTTCCAGGGCGCTGCGGCGGTATTCCGGGCCCATCTGCACGGTGGCGACATCCTTCACGCGCACGGGCACGCCCTGGCGAGTCTCGATGATGACGTTCTCCAGGTCGGCCATGTCCCGCAGCCAACCCACGCCGCGCACAATGTACTCGCTGCTGTTATTGACGATCGTCTTGCCGCCCACGCTCATGTTGCTGCGGGCGATGGCCGAGTAGACGGTGCCCAGGGGCAGGTCATAGGCCCGCAGTTTCACCGGGTTGATGTCCACCTGATATTCGCGGACAAACCCGCCCACGCTGGCGACTTCGGAGACACCCGCCACGCTGGCCAGTTGGTAGCGGACGTTGTAGTCCTGCAGTGCCCGGAGCTGGTCCAGGCTGTAGCCATCGCCTTCAACGGTGTACCAGAATATCTGCCCCAGCGCTGTGGCATCGGGGGCCAGATAGGGCACCACGCCCTGGGGAAGCTGCGTCTGGGCGATGCCCAGTCGTTCCAGCACGCGCGTTCTCGCGAAATAGAAGTCGGTGCTCTCGTCGAAGATGATGTTGATCATCGAGAAGTTGAACTCGCTCGATGACCGGATTGCCTTCACCCCCGCCAGTCCCTGCAACTGCACCGACAGCGGATAGGTGATCTGCTCTTCAATGTCCTGCGGGCTGCGCCCCATCCAGTCGGTGAAGACGATAACCTGGTTCTCCGACAGGTCGGGGATGGCATCGACCGGGGTATGGAAGACCGCATACAGCCCCCACAGGGCGATGCCCAGCCATGTGATGATCACCAGCCAGCGGTTGCGGACGGAGAACTCGATTATCTTTGCGATCATTCGTAGATACCCTTCGTGCCGGCGTTTGTCTGCGGGGCCAACCCCCTCCCAGCCTCCCCCAAGGGGGAGGAGGAAGATACGGTGACGGCCGCCAACGGGGAGGTGGGAGATATGGCGACCCGCGCCATCTGCGAGGAGGAAGATACGGCGACGTCCGCCAACGGGGAGGTGGGAGATATGGCGACCTGCGGCATCTGCGAGGAGGAGGATGGGGCGACATCCCCCAAGGGGGAGGAGGAAGATGTTGCGACCTCCGCCAATGGGGAGGAGAGAGATATGGTGGCAGCACCAGCGCCGCGTTTCTCCCCAGCTTCTGCGTGATCACTGCTCTTATCCCCTCCCCCTTGGGGGAGGGTTAGGGAGGGGGTAGCCTTCGCGCGAGCCCTCGGCCTCGCGCCACGCAGTGGCCTGCCCAGTTCCGTCGCACGCTCAACACACTTGGCATATATCGTCTCCGCCACCCCATCGCTGTGCTTCAGTATGTCGTGATCGTTGAACCGAAGGACCATGATGCCGGTATCAGTCAGCGCGGCATCGCGGACGAGATCGTGTAGCTTCCCTTCCGGCATATAGTGCTGTCCACCATCGGCCTCAATCGCCAGCCTCAGGTCGTCGCAATAGAAGTCGAGGATGTAGCCGCCGCTCGGATGCTGACGGCGAAAGTGAAACCCTTCGATGCGCCCGCCTCGCACAATCTGCCAGAGCTGTCGCTCCGCATCGGTGGCGTCGCCTCTCATGGCCTTGGCGAAGCGCTGCAGTCGCGAGTCATAGTCTCGGTTCTTCATGCGTATCCTGCCTCTTCAACCCCCTCCCAACCTCCCCCAAGGGGGAGGAGAAAGAAGGAGTGTTGCGTCCTCAGGCCCCACTTGGCCCATCGCCAGGTCTTCCAGCTCGCGCTATGCAACCCACAAGCCTGTGCGATCGGACAGGCTGTCTTATCCCCTTCCCCCTTGGAGGAGGGTTAGGAAAGGGGCGTGGCTTCTTCCCACTGTCGTTCGCCCCATCGCCGCCACCGCTTGCAGCCCGTCCGGCAGCGATGCTCTTGCGCACGAGCCTCAAGGAATGGCCTTTCACCTTCCTGGCTCGCAATCGCAGGCAGCCGACCCAGTCGCGTCGCCGGTGAGTAATAGACTCATCAGACTCTCTGCTCATCTGCTTCCTTTCACGCTCTCCGCGGCAGAGGCCTGCGCCGGGTTCAGCCGGTTCTCGGCATCGATCAGGAACGCCCCACGCGTCGCCACCTGCTCGCCCTCCGTCAGTCCGGCGATTAACGGATACCATTGCCCGGCCAGCGGGCCGAGTTTCACTTCCTTCATGTCGAATACGCCGGCGGCGCTCTGCACATACACAATCTCTCGCCGCCCGGTGTCGATAACCGCCGATCGTGGGACGGCCAGCACTCTTCCCGCCGGGCCTTGGGCGGCCGCCGCCACCTGCACCACTTCCACGCGCGGCAGGGGCTCAACCGGCGAGCCGCAGTCCAGCATCTGGCTTCCGTAATAGGGGTTGGCGACGCTGCCGGGGCTCTGCAACCAGTTGGCCTGCTTCATCGGGCAGCGAAACACGCTGATCGGCGGGGCATCCAGCGGCAGCTTCGCCGCATGACCCAGATCGATCATGGCCGCCGAGATCTCCTTGAACAGTTCCCGCGTGGCCGCCAGATCCTTGCCCATGGTCGGATGCACGGCGGCCGTCAGCCGATCGACCAGCGGCTTCAGTTCAACATCGGCCGACAGCGGCGCCAGCCGACTCACCGCCTCGTGGAGAGCCTGCGAAACGCCCTCGACCCTGTCGCTGGCCAATTGGCTCTGCGCAAACAGATATTTCTCCAGAGCCGACGCATAGGCCGCAGAATAGGGACTCAGCGCCGGGGCCGTGGCGGGAACCACGGCCACCGGCCGCTTGGTCGCCAGCGATTCTCGCGTGATCGGCACCTCAAGGTTCACATCGGCGTACATGCCCGGGCGCAACTTCAGGCCCGGATTGGGCACATCGATGCGGGCCGCCAGCGTCCGAGTCTGCGGGTCCAGGCGGAAGTCCACGTACTGGACTTTGCCCTCAATCCGTTCGTTTCCCATCGCGTTCACCGTGATCCGGGCCGTCTGCCCCACATGTACCAGGGGAATGTCCGCCTCGTAGATCCGCACCTTCAGCCACACCTGCGAGAGGTCGGCGATGGTAAACGGCACGCTGCCGACTCCCAGGTATCCGCCCTCGATGATGTTCTTCTCGACCACGATGCCGTCGATGGGGCTCTGCACTTCCAGGTGTGTGGGAATGGTCCCGCTCTTGTCGAAGGCGTCGTCGAGTTTGTCGAGCTGCTCGCGGGTGACGCCCCACAGCAGCAGCCGCTGCATCGAGGCGTTGTACACGTCGGCCGCATCCGCCCGCAGTTCCTTGCTCATTTCCGCGCCAGCGCCCTTGTCCTCGCCCATCTTGTTCACGCGGTCACGGGCCTGCAGATAGTCGCGAATGCCCGTATAGACCTCGGGGCTGTAGATGGCGTAGACGATGTCGCCCTTTTTCACCGGCTGCCCCACATACTGAAGCATGAGGCGATCCGCCCGACCGGCCACACGCGACGAGAGCTGCGCCAAACGCGTCTCGTCGTAGTCCAGCACCCCAACGGCCGACACCTCTCGCGAAAGCTGGCGATACTCAACCGCTGTCGTGGCGATATTGGCCATCGCCACCCGCTGCGGAGATAGCTGCACGCGAGCCATCACGTCGGCGGGCAGCACTTCGTGCCCACCCTTTTTTCGCTTGATCAGCGGCATTCCGCAGATGGGGCAGTCGCCCGGGTGGTCGCGAATCACAGTCGGGTGCATCGCGCAGTAGTATTCAATATCACTCACCGCCGCCAGCGAATCCGGCGGCACTTCTGGCCGAGTCCACTTGTCGACGTAGTTCTTGATCGTGTCCCAATATCCCACCAGCAGCCCGGCGACCACGAACACCGCCAGGAACCGCAAGCGGGCGAGGATCACTCGGAGTACGGCGAAGAAATTAGAGCTGGTATTGGACATCTGATTTCCTTTTCACCACGAAGCGACGAAGCAACAAAGAGGAAAGAAACACAGATGAACGCAGATGAACGCGGATGGATTCTGCGCCATTCTGCCTGATCTGTGTTCATCTGCGTTCATCTGTGTTCCATCTCTTTATGCTCGTTGTTCGTGCTACTTCGTTGCTTGGTCGCTTCGCGGCCCAACTGGAACTGCGGTCGTCGGCTGCGTTGTCGCCTGGGTCGCCAGGGTTTCCACATCCACCCCGGCCAGCTCTTCCAAGTCCGTCAATCGTTTTTCCCGCTCGATATGAAACTGCGCCGCCGTCCGCCGCACATCCAGTAGCGTCCGCT
Organism: Tepidisphaerales bacterium; assembly: GCA_038213005.1. Classification (GTDB taxonomy): domain Bacteria; phylum Planctomycetota; class Phycisphaerae; order Tepidisphaerales; family Tepidisphaeraceae; genus JBBQTU01. The sequence goes on from JBBQTU010000168.1 coordinate 8,253, forward strand.
GGGCGTCGATCAATTCCACCAGCCCAACCCGCCCGCTGACATAATCCTGGCGCGACGCCGTGAGCAGGTTCCGGGCGGCTGGCAGAATCGTCTGGCTGTAAAAGGCCTCCTGCCGCTCGGCGTTTCGCAGCGCATAAAGCGTCGCGACGAAACTCGCCGCCCGCTCCGAGCGCGTCTGCCGCAACATCGCGGCCGACGCCTCAAGCATCGCCTTGGATTCGCGAATCTGCGCATTGATCATCGGGATGGTCGTCGGCAGCATCACCATCGAACCCAGGCTCTGCGATAGCGACCCGGTAAACCCGGCCGTGGGGTTGATGCTCGGCAGGAACTGCATCTTCGCCAGTTCTACCGCATCCTTCCGCCCGGCCACCTGCTGGGCCAATCCGCCGAGTTCAGGGTTCTTCTCAACACCGGCGGCGATCAGTTTGTCGTCATCAACCGAGATCGTCCGGCCGTCGGGCAGATGCCCCGGCAGCACCAGCGCCGCGTCGGCCGGCCGGGCCATCATGCCGTTAAGCATAGCCCGCATGCTCGCCGTCTGCGTCTGCTGTGATTGCAGCATATTCTCGGCCAGATGAAGCTGAACCTGCGCCTTGATCAGATCCTGTTGCGGCGCCCCACCCTGCACGCGGCTGCGCGCGTTGTCCAGAACCCGTCTCAGCAGTTCGCAGTTCTCCTGCCCGATACGAATGTCTTCTTCCATCAGCGCCAGGTCGAGATAGCTGCCCAGAACCTGCCGCTGGATACGGAACTTGGTGGCACGAAACTTCTCGCCCGCCTCCCTCGCCGCGTCCAGCGCCACCTGTCCACCCTGCCTGGCCTGTTGCGGCAGCTTCAGCGATGCAGATGGATCCGGCTGCGCTGTGACGGTGGTGCGATCCCAAGCCTTGATGTTGCCCGGCGAGAACATGTAGGAAAAGCCAAGGTTCAGATTGGAGTTGGGCCAATAACTCACCACGTCAATACGCTCATTGGCCGCATGCCACTCGTGATAGGCAGCTTCCAACTCACCATTGGTGAGACAGGCCCGACGCAGCACATCCTGCCATGTGGCCGGCACCGGCACTTCCGGGATCTCTCGCTTCTCAACCGGCTGAGCATAAGCCTTCCCCACAGCATTCAGTTCGTCCCGCTGCCCGGCCGTCCCCTCCGGATGCATCATGCACCCGCCCACAATCAGCGGCACCGCCAGCACCGCCCAGCGGACAGGAACCCGGCGGCCGAGGATTGAAGACGCAATGCTCATGTTTCTACTCTACAGACGACCGTCGCCGCCAAGAAGGTTCAACCCCTATCTTTTTTCTCGCGTCTGCCGCGGTATCGGGATCGTTCT